>MEOD01000084.1:65181-80573 GCA_001768555.1 Bacteroidetes bacterium GWF2_29_10 | reverse complement strand
CTTACTAAAAAAAGAAGAAAATGGTTTGTAGGTTTATGGGATTATCCTTTAGATATGAGTCTAAAATTACCTAACGCGTAATCTGGGTTAAAAAAACAAACTAACATTAAAGTATAATAATACAATTTAGATACAGTTAATTACGTGGAATTTAAATGGTTAGTTGTAAAAAAAAATTAATAAGAATAACAAAAACTTGAGATATTTGTTTAGATGTAAGTAAATTTCATAATTCTAATTTTATGTTTAAACCTATTTTAGAACGAGACAGTTTATTTTTTTATTATTTTTCCTGTGTATATTTTGTCATTGGCAATTATTCGGTATATATATAAGCCATCTAAAACTTCTTGTCCAGAAAGGCTTTGCAAATTCCATACAAAATTTCTTCCTTGATTTTGGAAAGCATTAATATTGTTATAAACAAGTTTGCCTGAAACATCATATATTTCTAAATTAATATTGTTTTGTTTTCCTGAATATGATATATTGAAATTGACATATTCATTTGCAGGATTAGGAAACGTATTAACAGAAAAACTTTCATTTTTATTTACATATTCTTTCTCGCTTGTGATTACATTGCCATCTTCAATTAAAGTGTAAAATTTATTTACTTGCAAGTTGGTGTATTTATTTTTTGTTTTAGCAGGGTTATTCCAAAAAACTACAACAGAGTCTATAGTTTCTGCTTTAGCTAATCCAAAATATAATCTTGAAGGCTTTTGTATTTTTACCCCACGTCCTGCTGAAACTTGTTGCATGTAGCTTTTCCCTCCACTATATACTTTAACTACAGAACCTACTCCTGTTTTATATCCTGTTGTTGAAGAAAGATTAATACTAACAAAGTTATTGTACCATATATTTTCATAATTTTTGTATAGTCTAAATTTGTTTTCATTTCCAACGCATAGGTCTAATCGTCCGTCATTCTCAGTATCAACCCATAATGCATCTTCGCCTGTAACAACTTCATGTAAACCATATTCCCAGCTTTTCATTTCAAATGTATGGTCTGGCTTTTGTAAATATAAGTCTATATATCTGCATCCATAAAATGTTGTTGTAACTAAATCTGCCAATCCATCATTATTAATGTCTCCCCATGCTCCTCCTGCATGGGTTTCTTCATATTCAATACTTGAGTTTTGTACATCTTCAAAGTTGTAGTATGGGGCTCCTGTATTTTTGTATAATGTTGAGCCTCTATGATCATATTGAACCATAAAGTTAGGGTGAGCTAATTGTGGTTGATAAAGATCGAAATCACCATCATTATCATAATCATACCAATCACAACCAGTTCCATGATTAGAACCTGAACCCATAAATCCATTTACATCTAAATTTTTTAAATAGGAAATATCTGAAAAACTATAATTGCCATTATTCTCCCATAATTCATCTTTTTCAAGGTAATAATTGGCAACATATAAGTCTAGGTCTTTATCATTATCAAAGTCCACCCATTGTGATCCTCTACTTCTACGGGTTATATTATTGGCAAGGAGTTCTGTTGAATCAACAAAGTCAAGATTTTGATTGTTTATTAATAAATAATTAGGCATAGAGTCAGGATATGCAGCCCATAATTGCCCTACAAATAAATCAGGATAGCCGTCATTATTAATGTCTGCAATACTAAATGAAGATAGACTAGGTGTAGCAGGTAATCCTGTTAGTTGTTTTGAAGTAAATGTTTCATTCCCATTATTAATATACAAAGTAGGTGCGGATGATAAATAAAGAATATCCATTTTTCCATCATTATTCATGTCAATAAAACAACCAGCATTGGCACTACCGCTTAATCCAGCTTGGGTAGTTATATTTTCAAATGTATTATTTTTTAGATTTTTGTACAATACACCTCCTATAAGTAAATCAATATATCCATCATAATTAAAATCATCTGCAGACATCGCATAAGAGCCATGATTAAGTGATATGCCTGCGCTTTCTGTAACATCTCGCAAATATTGAGGGCTATCTTTCATATCATAATCTACAATTAAATCTATAACAAGATTGTTGTTCCCGAAATAATACCACGCTTCATAATTTTTATTATATAAGTAAGTGTATCTGTAAACTCCTCCTGTTGTAGAATTACATTTCTCAAGCGTTTCATAATTATCATAAGCAATACCTATTTTTCCTATAATATTATCAAAACAAACAAAAAATTGATTGTTTGTCAATTTTATTGATTTTGGTAAAGCTATTTCTAACGTTTGGTAACCTGCTACTGTCTTTTTTACTAATATTGGAGTTATCAGATCTTTTTTGAATATAGGAGACTCAACACCACCCTCATGCCCAAAAACTCTTATAGTGAATTGTCCTGTATCGCCACCTACCATTACATTAATTGATTTTAATGTCATTGGTTTAGGAATGTCTATACGTGCCGTTTGCAATGGATATGTTGCGTTAGTGCTTGATGCAATGTATTTGTATGAAGAGCTAAGTTTATACGATCTTAATGTGTCTGAAGCTTTTGTGCTAAAAGACCATGCGAGTGTTAAAACAAAAACAAGAATGTATTTTTCTGATTTCATAATTAGAATTTTAAATTACCTTTGCCTGTAAAAGTAACAATAATTTAACAAACACAATTAATGAAAAAATTTATTTTTGCTCTTTCTTTTGCATTATTAATGCTTTCAAACTTTATATATTCTCAAAAATACACGGCATTTAAAAATGTAAATATTTTTATACCTACAACAGGAAAAGTTATCAATAATGCTGTTCTTATTGTTAAAGATTCTCTAATTTATTCTTATGGGCAATTAAATAAAATAAAAATTCCAGACAATGCAGATACTTTTAATCTTAAAGGAAAGTGGATTATACCTGGATTGATTGATGCTCATATTCATTTTTTTCAATCGGGAGGTTTATATACTCGCCCAGACATAATTGATTTGCAAAAAGTAATTCCTTATAAGCAAGAAATGGATAATGTAAAAGGTAATATAGATAATGTATTACTTCGTTATGTAAAATGTGGAGTTACAGGAATAGTTGATATGGGTGGACCTTTTTGGAATTTTGAAGTAAGAGAAAAGTGTAGCATAAACAGGACATATCCTTTAACAACAGTATGTGGACCTTTATTGTCATCATATTACCCGAAAAATCTTGATTCTATAGATAAACCCATCATTAAGGTTAACAATTTTGAAGAGATAGATTATGAAATAAATAAACAATTACAAGCAAATACTGATTTTATAAAGATATGGTATATTGTTAGAAAAGGAGAAACTCCAGAAACACATTTGCCTTTAATAAAACATATCATTGATAAATCTCATAATGCTAATAAAAAAGTAATAGTACATGCAACAGAGCATAATACAGCTTTAGCTGCTATTGAAGCTGGTGCTGATATATTGGCTCATTCAATTTCGGATTCTTTAATTAGTCCTAAATTATTAAAACTTTTAAAAGATAGAAAAGTTATTTATGTTCCAACATTATTAGTCAGTCAAAGATACGAAGAGGTATTTTCGCGCCAATTAAATTTATCTTCAGAAGAATTGTTATTAGGAGATTACAACATTATAAAGTCTCTTTCTGATTTATGGGAAATTCCAGATTCTTTAATTCCAGAAAAAAGAAAATACTGGTTGCCTGAACAAAGACCTGTTAAAGAACAAATTATTGCAATGCAAAATCTAAAGTTACTACATGATAATGGTATTCACATTGCAACAGGTACAGATGCTGGCAATATAGGAACATTGCATGGCTCTTCAATATTTAAAGAAATGCAAATGATGGAAAAAGCTGGTATTCCAATAACTGATATTATTAAATATACAACAAGCAATTCAGGAATGTTAATTAATCAGCCAAACTACGGTAGTTTTTCCAAAAATACACCTGCAAGTTTTATTATTTTAAATAATAATCCTTTGTTGGATATTAAAAACATTGCAGATATAAATCTTGTTGTAAACAGGGGAATTATTATTAATCCAGACTCATTATTACTATCAGATAACATAGGCGTAATACAGCAACAGGTTAATGCTTATAATGCAAGAAATATTGATGTATTTATGTCATACTTTGCTGATGATATTGTTATTAAAGATTTGGTGACTGATAAAATTAACGCAACAAGTAATACGGAAATGAGACCAATGTATATTAAATTATTTAACAATACTAAAACTCTACATTGCAAAATTGTTAACCGAATGACCGTTGGGAATTATGTTATGGATAGAGAGTATGTCACAGGTTTCCCAAATAATAGAACTGCAGAAGCTGTTGCTATATATCTTCTTAAAGATGGAAAAATAAAAACATGTTCTTTTTTGAGATAATGTTTGATGTTTTAAATTATGTAAAATCAATAAAATAAATGAAAGTTTTTTTACTAAATATATTTAAAAAAAATAAAGATTACATTTTTACTTTTATTACTGAGTTTATTGTTTTATGTTCATCAATATTAGTATATAAATTTTCAGCAACAATTCTTGGAGAAGAAGGTTTTTCTATATATGCATTAACAAGGAGAACGGTTTCTTTTATACTCCCAATGGTAATGATAGGATTAGGAGTAGCATTGCCTCGTTATATAGCATTTAATCATGATAATAAAAAGGATATAAATTCATTACTTGTTTCCTCTTTTTTATTGTTTTCTATTTCTTCTTTTTTATTGTTAATATGGTTTGTTTTATTTAAATCAAATTTTTCATCATTGTTTTTTGAAAGCAGTAATTATGCTTATTTAATAATACCTTTGGTTTTGTATATTTTTTCCTTAGGCTTACATGCTCTTGTTTACGGCTACTTTCGAGGCAATTTAATTATGAATAAGGCTAACTTTATTCAATTAATAAATATAGGTATAGTTCCTGTATTATCATTTATATTTTTTAGAGATATTTTTTCCATATTAATGTTCTCTGCAATTGCTGTGTTTTTGTTTTCTTTAGTTTTTATTTATCCAATACTTTCCTTAAAAAACATAAATATAATCTCCTTAAAACCGTATATAAAAAAAATATTTAATTATGGAATAAAAAGAACGCCTGGAGACATTATTTTAGCTGCATATTTTACAATCCCAGCATATTTAATAACACATGAAGCTGATATTATAGTTGGTGGTTATGTTGCTTTTGCTATAACTTTAATAAATATTTTTGGAGCTACATTTACCCCAATAAGTCTTATATTACTACCTAAGGCTTCTTTAATAATTAAGAATAAAGAATACTTTAAGTTGAAAATAATATTACGAAAATTATTAATATTGTCATTTAGCATCTCAATTATAGGGGTGATTGTAATTGAACTATTTATTCCAGATATATTAGTTGTTTATTTAGGCGAGAGTTATTTAAAAAGTGTTCCTATAATTAAAATATTGATACTTGGTAGTGTTGGATATACATTGTTTGTTGCATTGAGAAGTATTATTGATGCTTATTATGAGAGAGCTGTTAATACTCTAAATACAATATTTTCATTTTTATTGATGTTTTTTTCTTTTCCTATAATGTATTTTTTTAATACTGATTATTATACGATTTTATGGTTCTTTGCAATATCAATTAATGTTTTAGGTCTATTAACATTGTTACATGTAATAAAGATTATTAAAATTAATAATTGAATTTATATTTTTTATGCATTATATTTGCAAATTAAAAAATTAAAAGCACAATAACTATATAAATGATTTACTATATTGTTTTATTATTTTCGCTAGTACTTATATGTTTTCTTACGTATAAAATATGGCGTTTAACTAATGATTTGTCAATAATTGTTGGCTTTTCTCTATTGTATTATTGGACATTAGCGGGTGCTTGGTTTTTTGTTGGAGATCAGTTATTAGGAGAGATAGGTAAAGATTATGGTCTTCATTATCATTATTTGTTAAAAAAGATGTTCCTTGTTTCTTTGGATAAATATTATTTGTATTCTATTGTTCTTTATTCCCTCTTTATAATATTAATACAATTAACCTTATTACTACTTTTAAAGTACAAAAAATATAAAATCCCATCGCCTTCTTATGTAAAAAATACTATTTTTGAAGCAAATCATTATAGTGTTATTATTATTAGCTTTTTATCAGCAATAATAAGCTTTATAATACTAAAGAATGATATTCTTTACGCGTTGAACAATAATATGTCCGTTTACACAATTACTCGCGGCTCCACAAGTAAGCTTTTTACAATTCATCAAATATTTAATCATATTTCTGTGTTCTCTTTAATTTATGGTCTTGTTGTTTATTTAAGTGGTAATGAAGGAGTCTATATATATTCAAAAAAAAGCAAATTGATTACTCTGCTATATATTATTTTAATTTTTACTGTAATTGTATATATATCAATGCTCGGTAATAAGCATGAATTAATGTTTTCTGGTATTTTTGGCATTTTATTTTTAATTGTAAATAATCATAAAGATGCTTTAAAAAAAATCATAATAATGCTTATTATCATAATAATACCTTTGTTTCTTAACGATGCTTCAAGAAGAATTACTCCAAAAATTGCACATATGTTTACGAAGAGTTCTTCATATATTAAAAATGCGAAAAGCATTGAAGATAATAATAGGAATAATGATATAAACAATATAGATGCGATGGAGACGATAAAAAGTAGCTCTTTATCTTTTTTATTTAGTAATGAGATGTTTTGTGCTCACTTTTCAATGTATGGAGTTTTGAAGAATAATTTAAAACTAACATATGGATCTAGTATAAAGAACTTCATAGCTTCGTTTATTCCTAAGATATTAAAACCATCAAGACCCGAAGACATTTACACATACTATGCATCTCAATTAAAAATGGTTTCAGGGCAAGGATATACAATAAATCATGCAACAGGTTGGTATCTTAATTTTGGTATTATTGGAATTATATCAGGAGGATTTATTTTTGGTTTGTCATGGTTTGTTTCCATATATTTTAATTTTTTCGAATATGTAAAAAAACGTAATTATTATCGATTTATTTCTATCATGTTGCCAATGTTGTTTGTTGCGAATATTCCATTTATGATAAGAACAGGGCCTGAAGGATATAAATCTTTAATATTTGAAGCTATAGTTATTCCTTTATTAATAGTTTCATCTTCAATTTGGAAATCACTAAAAAATCATAAACATTTAAAAAATTGAAAGTTTTAACTGTTATACCTGGTTCTTCCGAAGGTTCTTCTATGATTTTCGCAAAGAGACAAGTTTTATCTTTAATAAAAGAAGGAGTTGAATCTCGTGTGTTTTTTCTATCATCACGAACATCATTAACAATTCTTTATAAAGAAAGTTTAAGGTTTCGAAAACAAATAAAAGAATTTAATCCGGATATTATACATTGTCATTATGGCACTATGACTTCTTTCTTTTGTGTTGTTAATACAAATAAAAAGTTAGTAATAACATTTCATGGGTCAGATATTAATAAGACGCCTTTTGATGGCTTTTTCAAGGATTTATTTGGAAGAATTCTATCACAGCTATCAATATTAAAAGCAAAAGGAATTTTTTGTGTTAGTGAATCCCTTTCAAAAAAAGTATGGTGGAGGAATGAAATAGTAAGAGTAGTGCCAATTGGAATAAATATAGACATGTTTATTCCAATTGATAGAAATGAAGCAAGGAAACGTCTTGGCTGGTCTAATGATAAAAAAATAGTTTTATTTAATAGCAATAACCCAATAGTTAAGAGGTTAGATATAGCAAAAAACGTTATAGAAATATTACAAAAGAATAATCCCGATTATATGCTATACTTGCTAGAAGGAGAAATTTCTCCAGATACAATACCATTGTATATTAATGCATCAGATTGTTTATTGATATGTAGTGATAATGAAGGAAGTCCAATGATGGTTAAAGAGGCTATGGCTTGCAACCTACCTATAGTGGGAGTTGATGTAGGAGATGTGAAAGAGAGGATTTTAGAGGTGAGTAATTGTATAGTCTCAACCCAGAATGCCATAGATTTATCCATAGCAATAGAGAAAGTAATACAAAAAAATGAGAGAACAAATGGAAGGGATGTTTTAATTAAACAAGAATTAACGGAAAATATAATTGCTAACAAAATAATTACTATTTTTGAAAATATATATAAAGGTTAAATGCAATATTTATTAAATAAGAAATTTAAATATAATGTTAAAGACATTCATTTTTATTTACTTTTAGCAACTTCCTTTTTTATTCCTTTATCAAAATTATTTGTTAAGGTAGCGTTAATACTTTTAGTCTTAAATTGGCTGTTAAATATCAAAGAGAATTTTAGTTATAGGTTAACTAAGAGGAATAAAGCATATTTTTTTATTTTTATATCATATTATTTATTTCATTTAATCGGTCTTCTATATTCTAAGAACATTGCTTTTGGATTATTTGATTTGCAAATAAAGTTACCTCTATTGCTGTTTCCTTTAATAATATTTTTTTCAAAACCCATTGCTTATGATGAGTTAATAAAGATATCATACGCATTTGTAATAGGGACGATAATAGGAATTTTGATATGCTTAATCAATGCTACTTATAATCTTTTTTACACAGAACTACCTTATCCATTCTATTATGAGAATTTGTCAATTCTTTTTCATCCTAGTTACTTTGCTTTGTTTATAAATTTCGCAATGCTTTTGTTAACTTATTTTTCAATAAACAATGTTAATAAAGTACAGAATGTTACAAAACTATTATTATTTTTAACGTTGCCGTTTTATAGCATATTTTTGTTTTTGCTTAATTCTAAAGCAGGAATTTTGAGTTTGATTTTAGTTGTTAGTGTTGGGTTTGTTTATTTAAGCTTTGTAAAAAAAAATATATTATTTGCAATAATTATTGCAATAGAAATACTAGTTTCAATTGGAATGGTGTCAAAGTTTATGCCTTTTTTATATGATAGGTTAGATGAAGTTAAAAGAGAAATTGTTGCTTCTGAAAAAAAGAATATAAATAATTCTGAAACTGTAAATTTTGAATCTACAGAAGTAACAAGCACTGCTGCAAGAATAAATGTATGGAAAGCCTCATTAGAAGTATTTAGTGAAAATATTTTATTTGGAACAGGAACCGGTGATATAAAGGATGTGTTATTAGATAAGTATAAACAAAGAAATATAAGCAATGCATTTATTCAAAAGTTAAACCCTCATAATCAGTTTTTACAAACAGGAATAACGTTTGGAATTGTTGGGTTAATAATTTTTGTTATAATGTTTATTATTCCTTTTTATTATTCTATAAGGTATAAGGATTTGTTGTTATTTTTGTTTGTGCTATTGGTTGTTTTTAATTTAATGGTTGAATCGATGTTAGAAGTGCAAGCAGGAGTTATGTTTTTTGGTTTTTTTAATTCTTTGCTTTTCGTGAATATAAATGATAAAAGAAAATAATGAAAATTAAAAAAATAGTACCTTTGTAAAATTTTTTTTAAGAACATTATAACAAAAATACAATGGCCTATTATTATAATGACGTATCAAGAACGTTTAGCGAGTATTTATTAATACCAAATTTAACAACAAGAGACTGTGTTTCTTCAAATGTTAGCCTTAATACTCCATTGATTAAACATAAGAGAGGCGAATTGTCGGAAATTGAGTTGAAGATTCCTTTTGTGTCAGCGATAATGCAAGCTGTTTCTGATGATAATTTAGCTATATCTTTGGCTCGTAATGGAGGAATGTCATTTGTGTATGGTTCTCAATCAATAGAATCACAATCGGCAATGGTAAGGAAGGTAAAGAAGTTTAAAGCAGGGTTTGTTATTAGTGATTCGAATTTAAAGCCTGATAATAAATTGCATGATGTTGTTAAATTAATAGAACGAACAGGTCATTCAACGATTGGGATTACAGATAATGGAACTCCTAATGGAAAGTTATTAGGGATAGTAACGAGTAGAGATTTTAGGTTGAGCAAGGATAGTTTGGATAAGCTAGTGTTTGAGTTTATGACACCTTTTAATAAATTGATAGTTGGCCAATTGGGGATTACATTAAGTGAAGCTAATGATATTATATGGGAACATAAGCTTAACTGTTTGCCAATAATTGATGCAAAACAGAATTTGCAATATTTTGTTTTTAGAAAAGATTATGATGAGCATAAAGAAAACCCAAGAGAGTTACTAGATGTTAATAAAAAATTAATAGTAGGAGCAGGGATAAACACAAGAGATTATAAAGAAAGAGTTCCAGAATTGGTAAAAGCGGGAGTTGATGTTCTTTGCATTGATTCTTCCGATGGGTTTTCTGAATGGCAGAAAGAAACGATTGTTTTTATAAAAGAAAAGTATAATGGTAAGGTTAAAATAGGTGCAGGTAATGTTGTAGATAAAGATGGTTTCCTGTATTTAGTTGAAGCAGGAGCAGATTTTATAAAAGTAGGTATAGGAGGAGGTTCTATATGTATAACAAGAGAGCAAAAAGGAATAGGTAGAGGGCAGGCTACATCGTTAATTGATGTTGCAAATGCGAGGAATGAATATTTTAAGAAAAATAATGTGTATGTTCCAATTTGCAGTGATGGAGGTATTGTTCATGATTACCATATGGTTTTAGCATTGGCAATGGGAGCTGATTTCTTAATGATGGGACGATATTTTGCAAGGTTTGATGAAAGTCCTACAAAAAAGCTTAAAATAGGAAATACTTATGTAAAAGAATATTGGGGCGAAGGCTCAAACAGGGCGAGAAATTGGCAAAGATATGATGAAGGAGGAGCAGAAGGATTGAAGTTTGAAGAAGGAGTTGATAGCTACGTTCCTTATGCAGGAAAGATGAAAGATAATTTAGACATTACTTTAGGTAAGGTAAAATCCACAATGTGTAGTTGTGGAGCAAAAACAATAGAGGAATTAAAGGAAAAAGCAAAAATTACTTTAGTTTCATCTACAAGCATTGTAGAAGGTGGAGCGCATGATGTTATTCTAAAGGACACTGTCGTTTAGTTTACAATACATTTAAAACATTGTATGAATTTTCAATTACATTGGTTAATTCACAATTCCCCTTTCTCATAACACATTCCTGATGCCTTCGGCATCAAACGTTTGTAGAAAAGATTAATATATATTCATGTGCGACCCCATCGGGGGTCGAAGATTAGAGCAATGGAATCATTTTGTTCTACAAACGTTTTATCCCTTTAGGATAATTAAATATTTAAAATAGCATTTCCAATTCCCTCCTTAAGTCCGAAGGACTGATACTATAATAACCGTCAGTGTCAACCGATGGCAACACATGCCCCACCACCACATTCAAAGCGCCGAAGGTGCGACACTTCTTTTTACAATTAACAATTAGATTTATAAGTTGAGCACAAAGAAGTTTGGGTGGAGCACAAATGAGTTTGGGTGGAGCACAAATGAGTTTGGGATGACAACAATTAAGTTTGGACAGAGCACAATTAAGTTTGGACAGAGCACAATTAAGTTTGGGCAGAGCACAATTAAGTTTGGGTGGAGCACAATTAAGTTTGGGCAGAGCACAATTAAGTTTGGGTGGAGCGCAAAGAAGTTTGGGTGGAGCACAATTAATTACGAATTTAGAATTAATAATTACGAATTTTGGGAAAAGGAGTTTGGGGAGAGAACAATTAATTTAGAATTAAGAATTATGAATTATGAATTTTGGGAAAAGGAGTTTGGGGAGAGAACAATTAATTAAAAATTGAGAATTAAGAATTACGAATTTTGGGAAAAAGAGTTTGATTTTAAGAAATATGAATAGTGATTGAAAGAAAATGAATTAGTGGAAGAATCTTAGAATAATCATAATATGAAAATCATAAAAAAAATGATAAAAATAATTTTATTTTATGTTTATATTAAATGAAAATATGTACCTTGCAAAGTGATTTGAGAGAGGATTTTTTTTATTAAAAATATATAAATACTAAGGTATGACAGACATTGAAATAATTAAAAGATTGCAAGAAGATTTTAATTTAGAAGAAATATCTAAAGAAAAAATAAATGATTATAATAAAGGATATTATTTAGAGGATGGATGTGTTATTAAAATAAATTTAATCAATTTAAATATAGATAAAATTCCCAACTATTTAACAGAACTAAAAAGCTTAACAAATTTAAATTTAGCAGGTAATCAAATTAGCGAGATTGAGGCATTAAAAAAAATTAAAAAATTAAAAAAAATAGATTTATTAGGAAATGAAATTAGCGAGATCTCGGCTTTAAAAAATTTAAAAAGCTTAAAAAAAATAAATTTAGCAGGTAATTCAATTAGTAATATCTCGGCTTTAAAAGATTTGAAAAACTTAACATTTTTAAATTTAAACAATAATCCAATTAATGATATATCGGCTTTAAAAGATTTGACGAGTTTAACTAATTTAAATTTAGCAGGTAATCCAATTAGTGATATATCGGCTTTAAAAGATTTGAAAAACTTAACAGAATTAACTTTAAGAAATGTTAAAATTAATGACATATCGGCTTTAAAAGATTTGAAAAACTTAACATTTTTAAATTTAAACAATAATCCAATTAATGATATATCAGCTTTAAAAGATTTGAAAAACTTAACAGAATTAACTTTAAGAAATAATCAAATTAGTGAAATTGAGGCTTTAAAAAATTTAAAAAACTTGACAAAATTAAAATTATCACATAATGAAATTAGTGGTATTGAGGTTTTGAAAGATTTGAAGAGTTTAACTAATTTAGATTTATCTGAAAATCAAATTAGCAAGATTGAGGCATTAAAAGATTTGAAGAGTTTAACTAATTTGTATTTAAAAAATAATCAAATTAGCAAGATTGAGGCGTTAAAAAATTTGAAGAGTTTAACTAATTTGTATTTAAAAAATAATCAAATTAGCAAGATTGAGGCGTTAAAAAATTTAAAAAAGTTAACTATTTTAGATTTATCTGAAAATCAAATCAGCGAGATTGAGGTTTTAAAAGATTTGAAGAGTTTAACTTATTTATATTTATATGAAAATCAAATTAGCAAGATTGAGGCGTTAAAAAATTTGAAGAAGTTAACTATTTTAGATTTATCAGATAATCAAATTAGCGAGATTGAGACGTTAAAAAAATTAAAAAACTTTACAGAATTATATTTATCTAAAAATCAAATTAGCAAAATTGAGGCATTAAAAGATTTGAAGAGTTTAATTACTTTAGATTTATCTGGAAATAAAATTAAAAATTTCCCAAAATGGCTTATTGAAAGAGATATGGATATAACATTTAATGAATATCTTTTTTTAGGTTTTTCTGTTAGAAATAATCCGATAGAAAATATACCTATAGAAATTATAGAAGAAGGAAATGGAGCAATAAAAGATTATTTAGATTCATTGGGAGAATATGCAAAGCCTATAAATGAAATAAAAGTTATTTTTTTAGGAGATGGGGCTGTTGGAAAAACGTCGCTTATGAAATATTTAATAGGTAAAGAATTTGACAGGAATGAATTACAAACTCATGGAATAAATATAGAAGAATTAGAATGCAATAATGGAGTAAAAATGAAGATATGGGATTTTGGAGGACAAGACATAATGCATCATACACATCAATTTTTTTTGACACAAAAAAGTGTTTATATAGTTGTTTTAAATGCAAGAGAAGATAATAATGCAGAAAAATGGCTAGAAATGATAAAGGTATTTGGAGGAGATTCTCCTGTTATATTAGTTACAAACAAAATAGACGAAAATCCATCAGCACATGAAAATATAAAGGAATTAAATAAAAAATTTGAGAATTTAAAAGAAAGATATGTGAGAGTATCGTGTGAAACAAAAGAAGGATTAGATTATTTCAAAAAGGTGTTGAATGATACTATTGAGGAGTTATTACATGTTAGAACATTATGGAGTAAGAATTGGCTTGATGTGAAAACAGAATTAGAAGAAATGAGAACAATGGATTGTTTGAAAGATTTTATTCATTATGATATATATGAGGGAATATGTGAGCAAAAATCAGTTTTGAAAAGTCACAGGAAAACATTAATAAAATGGCTAAATAGGTTAGGCGTAATTACTTATTTTTCTGACCCTAAATTAAATGACACACATGTAATAAATCCATCGTGGTTAACAGAAGCATTTTATGCAATAATTAATTCAAAAAAAGTTGCAAATAATTATGGTAAATTTAATCTTGAAGAATTGACAGAGATATTAAACAATGATAAATATCCTTGTCAAAAACACAATTTTTTGTTAGAATTAATGACACAATTTGAATTATGCTATAAAATTAACAGAGACAATTACCTTATTCCTGATTTATTAAATAAGCAAGAACCTGAGTTTGATTTTAAGGAAGATAAATCATTAAAATTTAAACTGAAATATAAGAAATTATTACCAAAATCAATTTTTCCAAGATTTATGGTAAGACGACATAAAGAAATAAAAGATGATAAAAAATGGAGAACAGGGATGTTGATAAAAGATGATTATTTTGAATCAGAAGCATTAATAAGAGTGGATGAATCAGAAAAAGAAATATCAATATTTGTTATAGGAATAGAAAAAAGAGGATATTTGGCAGGAATAATTTCGAATTTTGAGGATATAAATATTATGTATAAAGGATTAGAATATGATAAGCTTGTACCTTGTATTTGTGAAGAATGCAAAGAACAAAGAAACCCATATTATTTCACTTATGAAACATTAAAAGAAGCAAGAAAAAAAGGCAAGAAAAGTTGGCCTTGTGAAACCTCATATCAAGATGTATCTATTCGTGAACTCTTGGGAATATTAATTACTCCAGAAGATTTGGAAAAAGAGATTAGTAAATTGGTTGGGAGTGGAGCATTTTTGACAAAAAAATATTTAGAAGAAAGAAATGTAAAAGGATTTATTGAAACTATAAAAACATTGTTTAGTAGTATCGCTTATTTATTATTTGATAAAGAGGATGAAAAAGATTATCATAAACCTTTAATGTTATTGTTAAAGGCAATATTTGGGAGTAAAGCTAATATGGAATTAATGCAAGCGAAAGGTAGACCAGACTGTGTCATAAATATTGAAAAATATATTTATATTTTAGAACTAAAACTTGATGGTTCGGCAGAAGAAGCATTGAAACAAATACATGATAAGAAATATTATGAACCATTTAGATTAGAAGGGAAGAAGATAATTTTAATAGGAATAAATTTCAGTAGCACCGAAAGGAATGTAGAGAATTGGAAAGAAGAAGAGTTGAAGTTTTAGAAGAGTTGTATGGTATTAAAAAAAAAGAATCAAAAGAACAAACGGTTATAGATAATTAATATCCAATGATGCATTCGGCATCAAAGGTTTGTAGAAAGAAATTGGTTAGAGTTAAGTTCGACCCCGACGGGGTCGTAGGTTGTTTA
>MEOD01000084.1:64768-65069 GCA_001768555.1 Bacteroidetes bacterium GWF2_29_10 | reverse complement strand
AAAGAGAGGGGATAGAGTTAAGTTCGACCCCGATGGGGTCGTAGGTTGTTTTTGTGTATGTTTTGTTCTACAAACGTTATATCCCTTCGGGATAATTGAAGAGAGTTATTAATGTGTCGCCTCTTTGAGGCTAAGAGATGGAAAGAATGGAAATGAATGATGATAATAGTGTATTTTGATGCATTCGGCATCAAAGGTTTGTAGAAAGAAATTGGTTAGAGTTAAGTTCGACCCCATCGGGGTCGCAGGTTGTTTTGGGTATATTTTGTTCTACAAACGTTATATCCCGATGGGATAATTG
>MEOD01000084.1:0-64750 GCA_001768555.1 Bacteroidetes bacterium GWF2_29_10 | reverse complement strand
GAGGGATTGAGTATCGCCACCCGCTTCGCAGGTGGTTACTATTGTTTCGCTCCTTCGGAGCTATTAGTTTTGGGGTTGAAGATTAAAGCAGTGGTTACTATTGTTTCGCTCCTTCGGAGCTATTAGTTTGGGGTTGAAGATTAAAGCAGTGGAATCATTTCGTTCTACAAATGTTATATCGCAATGGGATAATTGAAGAGAGTTATTAATGTGTCGCTCCATTGGACTTAAGGAGATAATAAAAATATAAAGATGCCGTACCTTCGGCGCTTAAAATTGTGAGTGTGTTGGTACCCAACCGCTTACGCAACTGGTTACTAAGATATCGCCTCTTTGAGGCTAAGAGAGGGAAAGAATGGAAATGAATGATGATGATAATGTATTTTGATGCATTCGGCATCAAAGGTTTGTAGAAAGAAATTGGTTAGAGTTAAGTTCGACCCCGACGGGGTCGTAGGTTGTTTTGTGTATATTTTGTTCTACAAACGTTATATCCCTTCGGGATAATTGAAGAGAGTTATTAATGTGTCGCCACTTCGTGGCTTAGATGTTGAGGGATTGAGTATCGCCACCCGCTTCGCAGGTGGTTACTATTGTTTCGCTCCTTCGGAGCTATTAGTTTTGGGGTTGAAGATTAAAGCAGGTGGTTACTATTGTTTCGCTCCTTCGGAGCTATTAGTTTGGGGTTGAAGATTAAAGCAATGGAATCATTTCGTTCTACAAATGTTATATCGCAATGGGATAATTAAAGATTGTTATTAGTGTCGTGAGATTAGATAAATAAAACACCCCGTCCTGCGGACACCCCTCTATCAGAGGGGAATAGCGCAATATCGGCAATTTTTTTGTATATTAATGTAGAGACGAATGTCTATGCATCTCTACAGATGTAATACAATTATCCCTTATTAATTTTTAATAAAATCATAACAAATGTATAATATATTTTTTAACAAATTATTAATATTGATAATCAATGGTTTATTAATTTAAGTAGCTTTGTGGTACATTAAGGGCGCAGTAAAAGCATTTTAAATACACTCTAAAAAATTACATAAGATTGATTTCTAATTAATTATATAAATATCTGATTTTTAGTGCAAAAATTCTATTACTGTACATGAAAGGTACTATAAATACATATTATGATAGTTATTAGTATTTTACTAAAAATAAGATAGAGCAACTTTGGAGAGAAGTAAGGGTGAAGTAATAGCATAAAATTAATAATTAGGAAGTTTTGACTAAAATGTAGAATTGATTAATTAATAACATTTTACATTATAACAATTTCACTATTCTAATACTTTCTCATTTTAATTAGAAGCTATAACACAAAAACATTATAATGTAAATGGCAAGAGTAATTTGAGGAATTTTTGTTTCATTTAATTTTCCTCTGTTATTGTAAAAAATATAAATTAAATAAAAAGGAATTGTTAACATGCAAAATATACAATTTACAATAAATATGCAAGGATAATTTATCCCATATACAAGAGAAGTCTTTACTAAAGATATTGAAATATGCGAATCCTTAAGTATTTTACCAATGGAAAAAAATATAACTAGATGATTTAAACTTATAAATATTAAAAAAATTAGTTGTGGCATAAGATTGATTAGTTGTGGCAACAAATTTGTGGATTTTTCCTGATTATCTTTTTCAAATGGGATTGCCATTGGTTCAAAAATATTTAAATCTCTCATTACATTTCTTATCATATTATAATCTAGATATTTTTTCTCTTCTTTTTTTGTTTCTAATAATAATTCATCAAATAAGTTTTTTGACAAACGTCTGGCAATAATATATGAATTTAAAGTAAAGCCAAACTCTATAAATAAATAATATAAGTAAAAAGGAATCAACATTAATAATATTTCAGGGTTAATTTTTGTAACATTCTCAATAGATTTTATAACGATACCTGTATTAAGCACCAACCCAATACCAACTACTGCTACCAGTATTTGTCTAAATATATTTTTTGATATTCTTTGTGAATATCCATTCTGCCTCTCCATTATCAAATTGTATAATTTTTCTTTATTCATATTTAACTTAATTAATATTTAACACATTGTCAATACATGAAAAAATAAGATTTAAACTATATTTTTACATACAAAGATAATTTTTTTTTTAATTCATACAATTTTTACTCTCTTTCTATAATTTTTATATAAAGATATAATAGCATGGAATGGTTTATCTATTTTTAATCTTATCATAAAAATAGGTTTACAAAAAAATATAATTATGAAAAAAGAAAAACAAATGATTACTTTTTTTATAAGACTAATCTTGGATTTTTGTTATTATCAAAAAATCCTAATGACTAATTTGAAATTAAGCCTTTAGTTTCTAATGCAATTACGAAACAATCATTTTAGTTATTGAAAATTAAATCAGGATACTTATTTATTATTTACATGAAATATGTCACCTGTGAGAAATTTTAAAAAACAGTGTAATCGTTATTAAACAAAGGATTTAGCTATTTTGTAAAAAATTGTACCAAAAATAATTTGGTACTTTGTATTGCATAGTTCTAAAATAGTAATTATATTTGCAGCGTCAAAAAAAATCAAACTAGATGAATATAGAAAATAGCAAAGCACAAATGAAAAAGGGAATATTAGAATATTGCATTCTAATAATCATATCAAGAGGAGAAGTGTATGCCTCGAATATAATTGAAGAATTGAAAAAGGCGGAATTGATTGTTGTAGAGGGTACATTATACCCACTATTAACTCGTTTGAAAAATGATGGACTTTTAAGTTACAGATGGGAGGAGTCAAACTCTGGACCTCCAAGAAAATATTATACTCTAACAGGTATGGGAACAGAGTTTTTAGCTCAATTGGATATTGGCTGGAAGAGTTTACTTAACTCAATAGAACAAATAAAAAAACAATAATTAATAAAAGGATAATATATGAATAAGATAATATCAATAAATATAAGTGGAGTGATATTCCATATAGAAGAAAACGCATATCAAACTTTGCAAAATTATTTGAATGCGATTCATAATCATTTTTATAATTCTAAAGAAAATGAAGAGATTGTAAAAGATATAGAAGCTCGTATAGCAGAAATATTTCAAGCAAAAATAAATGATAAAAAGCAAGTAATTACGTTGCTTGATGTTGAAGAGATGATAAAGATTATGGGAAAGCCTGAGGAATTTGGCAATAATGAAGATACGGAGCAAGAATCAGAAAGTTATTCTGATAATTATAAAAAGTATTATCCTTTTAACAGGAAAAGGTTATTTAGGGATGGTGATAACAGGATACTTGGAGGTGTTTGTTCTGGATTGGGACATGCCTTTTCAATTGATCCGGTTATATTTAGAATAATATTTGTTATAATATTTCTGTTTATGGGTTTTGGAGTATTGCTTTATGTGATTTTATGGATAATAATTCCGAAAGCGATTACTGCATCAGAGAAATTAGAGATGAAAAGAGAGCCTATAAATATCTCGAATATAGAGAAAAATATTAATGATGAGTTTGATGAGTTGAAAAACAAATACAAATCGCATCGTTATCGCAATAGAAACTACTGGAGAGCAAATAATCACGAATGGATAAAACGTTCGTTTGATGTAACTGGTAGTCTGGTTTATTATTTATTTCGTACATTAGCGATTCTTTTAGGAGGGATATTGTTATTTATAAGCTTTGGATTATTAATTCTTTTAATAGTTGTCTTAACAAGAAATTTTGATGCAAACATGGTTTTGCCAGGAGGATTTATTTCCGTTCCTTCCATATCGCAATTTTTGGAAGTGTTATACTCTAATTCTTTTGATTCAACATTAGCTATAATAAGTTTGTTTATACTTGTTGGGATTCCTCTTGTAATGTTAATATTTGGAGCATTTAAATTAATATTCAGAATAAATGCAAATACACGTTTTATTTCAGCTACGCTAGGCAGTTTATGGTTTCTAGGATTATTAACAACTATTTATTGCATATTTATTGCTTTCACAGGATTTAAAGAAACGGGTGTTAGTAGTAACTACATGGATTTAAATACTCAAACAAACCGCGTGTTATATATTCAGGTAAATAGAGATACTCTTCTGGATAATAATATGTTTTTGCATAAGAGACATAAACATAATAGAGGAAACATACATGTGAGAATAGACGGGGAAGATATCTACACATCAAGAAAGAGATATGATTGGAAAAAGATTATATTTAACAACGATATTGCTTTGCTTTCTTCTCCCAATTTGGTTATAGATAAAAGTCAAAATGATAATTTTGAAGTAAAAATAATAAGAATAGCCAGTGGAGAAAATAAAAAAGGAGCTATTCACACTGCAAGTAAAATAAACTATAATATTACAAACCAAGATACATCTTTAATATTAGAACCGTACTATTCATTTTCCAAAGACATGAAATGGAGAAAGCAGGAAGTTACTATACTTGTTAAAGTGCCTGTAGGTAAAAGCATATATCTTCCAAAAGAAGTTGAAGGAATGATTGACCATTTTCAATTTATAAGTAATCTGGAACAACCAGACGAGTTTGATCAAAAATGGGTTATGACAGAGAAAGGACTTGTTAGAGACACGGAATAATTATATTTTAAGAAATTAGAGATGAACTTCTAACAAAAAATAATTAAGTAATTAAAAAAAAGCTGTAACATTTTACGTAGGTAAAAAGTCTTATATAAAATTTTAAAAACTTAAAAAAAACAATATCTTATGAAAAGAAAAAATTCCTTAATAGTTATTTTTTTAATTACTGTTAGCATCTTTTATACAACCTTGAATGGATGCACCATTGAGTATGATGTTGACAATAATAGTAATGTAGTCTTGACAGATACATTAAAGTATGATGTATCTTCTTTTAACAAAATCTACTCGTTAGGTTTTGCAAAAATATTTTTGACAAAGGGAGATGAATTTTCTGTTCATGCCATTTCGGATAAGGAAAGTTTGTCAAAATTGGATGTTAGCGTAAGTGACAACACGTTGAATATTAAAAATATTGACGATGATGATGCTTTTCTTGTTAAATTATTTAGCTCAAAGAAACGTAATAATCAAGAAGTCCGCATTTATGTTACATTAAAAAATATTGAATCAATAGTATTGAAAGGTTCAGGAGATTTATATGGTACTAATGCCATTAAGGAAGATAATTTGGAAATTAAAGTAATTGGTTCAGGAGATGTAAAAATTAATAATTTGGAAGTAGGCAACAATCTTTCTATAGGAGTAATAGGTTCCGGAGACGTTAATGTTAATAATTTAGAAGGCAATATTCTGTCTATAGATATAGTCGGCTCCGGAGATGTTTTTGTTGCAGGCAAAGCAAAAACAAACACTTCTTCAATTGCAGGTTCAGGAGACATTAAAGCTTATAACCTAATTGCAGAAAACACACTATTAAGCATCTCAGGTTCGGGAGATGCAGAAATCGGAACAACACAAGAAATACAAGGCCGTATTTCAGGTTCAGGAGATGTAAAATATAATTCATCACCAAAAACAATCAATGTTAGTGTTTCAGGTTCAGGTAGAGTATACAAAAGATAAAACATTATTTATTGATGTAAACTTATTTGGAGTTAAAGCACAGACATCTGTTACTAAATAATTACAATTTATAGATTGTTTTAGGGTATATAATATCCCAAAGAAATAAACCATGAGCTGGTGCAGACATTCCTGCATTAGCTCTTTGTTTGCTTTCAATAATATTAATAAACTCATCTATTGTAATTTTCCCATGTCCTACTTCAACAAGAGTTCCAACAATGGCTCTGACCATATTGCGAAGAAATCTATTAGCCGAAATAGTGAATATTATACCAAAATCTCTTTTTATAAACTTAGCTTCTGTTATTGTGCAAATATTAGTTTTTGATTGAGAATGTAATTTTGCAAAAGATGTAAAATCGGAATATTCAATTAATTTCTTTGCAACTAAGTTCATAAGATGAACATTTAAAGGCTGCCTGACATACCAGCTAAACTCATTATTAAAAACTTCCTTTTGTGTATTTATAAAATATCTGTATGTTCTTAATGTTGCATCAAAACGAGAATTAGCTTCATTATTTACTTGAAAAATATCGTAGATTACAATATCCTTGGGAAGAAAACTATTTATTTTGTGCAGAAAGTCTTTATATACTTCAAAGACGTAAGTTGTATCAAAATGGGCATAATAAATATGTGCATGCACACCTTGATCTGTACGACCACAACCCACAATACTTATTTCTTCTGACAAAACGAGAGAAAAACATTTATTTAAAACAGACTGTATAGTTATAGCGTTGTCCTGGGTTTGCCAGCCATGATAATTTTTGCCATGATAAGCAAGCTTTATAAAATAACGCTTTTTCAAAATATAAAACTTTATTTATGTAACCCACATTCTTTATTTTCTGGAGATTCCCACCACCATCTGCCAGCTCTGATATCTTCATCCTTTTTTATTGCACGAGTGCATGGAGCACAACCTATACTTGGGAACCCTTTGTCATGTAAAATATTATATGGGACATTGTTTTCTTTTATGTAATTCCAAACCATTTCCTCTGTCCAATCTAATAATGGATTAATTTTTATCAGATTGTTTAATACATCATGCTCTGCAATTTTTAAATCATGTCGGGTAATTGACTGAGTTTTACGCAAACCACAAATCCAAGCTTTTGAATCTGACAGTACTCTTTTTAATGGTTTTATTTTTCTTATTTCACAGCACAATTTTCTTTTGTTTATGCTTTCATAAAAAAGATTTATGCTATTGTTATTAACCATTTCTTCAACTTCGCTATTGTTAGGAAAAACAATATTTATTTTGGTATTGTACTTTTGTTCTGTTTTGCTAATTAAAGAATATGTTTCATTATAAAGTCTTCCTGTATCAATAGTGAAAATTTTAATATCAGATTTAGATTTAACTATCATATCCAAAATAACCATATCTTCTAACCCCATTGAAGTTAAAAATACTACATCTGTTTCAAATAATTCATTACTTTTCTGTATTATTTCAAGAGAAGTTAACTTATTAAATAATTCATTCAAATCATTTAAATTATTTTGAATATCTTTATTTTGCATATGTTTATTTCTAATTAAAACATCCCTGGCATGCTTGGCATTAATTCTTTAGCCATTGATTTCATTTCAGCATCATAAACATTTTCAGCGTTTTTTAAAGACCTATTGATTGCTACAACTAACAACTCTTCCAATTCTTCTTTTTGAGATGCGGACATCATTGCATCATTGATTATAATATTTTTTATTACTTTATTGCCATTCGCAATTACTTTTACATTTTCAACTTCGCCTGTAACTTCTATTGTTTCTAGTCTGTCTTTTATTTCTTTCATCTTTTCCTGAGCTTTCCCCAAGTTGCCTAATAAGTTATTGAACATATTTCTGTATCTAAATTGTTATGAATTAATTTCTTCTGATAAGAGCTATTCTACCGTACATGGTTTTTCGCTTATTTAAATTATTAGTGAATGATATTTTATATAAATATATTCCTTCCTCACATAGTTTGCCTTTTAATGTTGATTTGCCATCCCATTCAAAATCTATATTGTCAGCTTGGTAAACGATTTGTCCCCAACGATTAAATACCATTATTTCAAATTGAGTAATTCCTACACCATATACTTTATAAATATCATTTTTCCCATCATCATTTGGAGTAAATGAGTTTGGAGCATAGATTGCATAATCTGGATTTACAACAATATGTCCGTAAGTTGAATCGGTACAGCCAAGATCGTTAATGGCTATTAATGAAAAATTATAGATTCCTGTATCTCCAAACGTATAGCTCCATATTTTACTATTAACAATAGAATCGTTCCATAGAATCCATCTTATAGAGTCAGCTTTTGTTGACTCATCCATAAAGATTGAAGTAGGGCTAAATATTGATACCTCGTAAGGATTTGCAAAGTATTTTGCAGATGGAACTGGATACACATAAATCATTGAATCTTTAGTTTTTGTGCTAGAACAAACCCCTGATGTAACTTCTAATGAAATATCATAATAACCAGGATCAGTAAATACATGGACTATTTTTTTACTTGATGCACTTTGTCCGTCATCGAAATTCCACTTATATTCAATTGGAGGAGCTAATCTCTGCGATGAATCTGTAAATTCTATAACTAATGGAGGACAACCTTCATTATTATTCGAATAAAAATAAACTCTAGGCACATCATACACCATTAACGAATCAGTATTTGTTTGTCCTGAACATCCATATTGAGAAATAGGAGTTAGTGTTATTCGTTTAACTCCTGATGTATCCCAAATTAGAGTATAAGGCCCCCTGCCTGTTCCTGAAATTATTTTAGCATCAGAGAAATTCCAGTTAAATGTATCTTTATCTATACCTGAGCCTGTATATTTTATTATAACATTATCATTTAAACAGGCTTTATAACTTGAAATAGTAAAATTAGAAGTAGGTCCTGGATCAACTGTAATAACTAGATTTGCTTTATTTGTACATCCACTAAGATCTGTTCCTGTGACGTAATAAGTAGTTGTAATTGTAGGGAAAACATTAGGGCTATTAGAGTTTGGAGCTAAGTTTGCATCAATAGGGTTTGATGTCCACATGTATGTGTTTGCTCCTGTTGGAGTAAGTTTTACAGCTTCATTAACGCAAACTGTTGTCCTTTTTGCTCCTATACCTACATTTGGATCTTCATACATATCAATAAACACAGGCTTTGTTATAGAGCCAGTACATTTCCCAGATTTTACATTAAGAGTAACATTGTAGGTATTTTTTGAAGTATAATCATTTGTAGGGTTAGTTAAGTTAGATTTGTTTTCATTACCAAAATTCCAATCATAAATAATATTTGAACCTAAATTAGTAGAATTGTCATAAAACTGAGCTTTAATAGAAGGCGGACAACCAGAAGTATCTGTTACTGAAAAATTCGCAATAGGAACAGGTTGTATGTTAATAGTTCTTTTTGTTTGTGATAAACTTGGACAAGTTCGATCAACAGCATCAAGAGTAATGTTTTTTAACCCAGTATTATCCCATTTTAGTATGTATGGCCCTTTTCCTGTTCCAGAAATTATATCTGCATTATCAAATCCCCATGTAAAAGTTGCATTATTAGAAGCATTTCCTTTATACGTAACTATAATTTCCGACCTTTGACAAGTATCGTTTGTTGACACATCAAAGTCTGTAGTTGGCCCATTGTCAACATTTATTACAACTGAATTCGTATTAGTGCAAGAATTATCGTCCGTACCTATTACGGTATATGTTGTAGTTACAGTTGGTTTTGCCTTAGGATTAGAAAGAGTACCATTATCTAAAGAAGTTGTATTATCCCAAATGTATGTTTTTGCACCACTAGCATTTAATTGTATTTCACCATAAATACATATAGTATCATTTGTTGGATTAAGAACTATTGTAGGATTTACAAATTTAACAACATTTATTGATTTATTAATGAATGCTGAACATATCCCAGATGTTACAGTTAGTTTTACATTGTATACACCCGAAGCGTTATATCCAATAGTAGGATTCTGACCAGAAGATGTTGTTGGTATGCCACTTGTAAAATTCCACAAGTAAGTAGGAGATGCTCCTAAGTTAGTTGTATTGTCATGAAATTTTACACTTACAGTAGGAGGACAACCAGATGTATCAGTTACCGAGAAGTCTACAACAGGAACAGCTTCGACATTAATGCTTTTCTTTGTTTGAACTAAACTAGAACAAGTTTTGTCAACTATATCAAGAGTAATATTTTTTTGCCCCGTATTTTCCCATTTAACTACATAAGGACCTTTTCCTGAGCCAGAAATAATGTCTGCATTATCAAAACCCCATGTAAAAATACCATTATTAGAAGCATTTCCTGTGTATGTAATTGTTATGTTAGACCTTTGACACACATCATTAGATGATACCGTAAAATCTGTAGTAGGCCCATTATCAACATTTATAATAAGATTATTTGTATTCGTACAAGAGTTACTATCTGTTCCAGTTACGGTGTAAGTTGTAGTCAAGATAGGATTTGCTTTAGGGTTATATATTTTTTCATTATCCAATGAACTTTTATTATCCCAAACATAAGTTTTAGCACCAGTTGCATTTAATTGTATTTGACCGTAAATACATATAGTGTCATTTTTAGGAGTAACTTGTATTGTAGGGTTGCTAAACTTAACAATATTTACAGTCTTTTCTTTAAATGTAGAGCATATTCCAGACGTTACAGTTAATTTTACATTGTAAGCACCAGAATTATTGTAAACAACAACAGGATTAGGACTTGTTGATGTGGCAGGTGTGCCACTTGTAAAATTCCATGCAAATGTCATAGCTGATGTAGCCGTTGAGTTATCTTCATATTTCACACTCACTGTTGGGGGACAAGCAGTGGTGTCCGAATAGAAGAAATCAGTATTCGGAACATCATAAACCATAACACTATCTCTTTTTAACAAACTAGGGCATCCTTTGTCGAGAACTTTTAAATCAATGTATTGTTTTCCTGTACTATTCAATAATAATTTATAAGGACCTTTTCCTGTACCTGATTTTATTGTTGCACCATAAAAGTTCCATTGATATACGGAAGAATCTGTTCCGCTACCAGTATATTTTACAATAACAGAATCTGGATTACATACTTGTTTTTTATCTATTGTAAAATCAGCAGTTACACCTTTATCAACTATTATTGAAGCAGAAGAAGTGTTTGTACAACCGTTATTGTCGGTTCCTGTAACCTTATATGTTGTATTATCCAAAGGAGTAATTGATTGAGATGCAATATTGCTTATAGTTGCAGTGGGTGTTGCAGTCCAAATATATGTGCTTGCTCCTATTGCTGATAATGTAACAGGATTGCCAATACATATTTGTGTTTTATCTAATTGAGCAGTAACCGTTGGCACATTATTTACTTTTACATTAACTTCATCCGTACCCGTACACCCATTTTTATCAGTAAAAGTGATTGTGTATTTTGTATCAACAAGAGGGCTTTCAACTATTGAAGAAGTAGTTTTTATAGGGCTTGTGCTCCATGATAAGTTTGTCCCTTCATAAGCTATTAATGTTGCGGCAGAGCCTTTACATATTGTTGTATCGTCACTCATGCTTATTGTTCCAGATGCAACAGTAATAACTACTGTATCTTGAATTGATTTCCCGCAAGCATCAGAGGCTGTAACAAAATATGTAGTTGTAGTAGCTGGAGAAACTGTTATTGTATCGGATGTATGTGTAGTTTTGTCTTTATTTTCTCCATTTGACCATTTGAAAAAATAAGGAGGATACCCCCCTGTTAAAGAGGAAATTAAGTTGACGGATTTTCCACTACATAAAAATTGATCATTACTTAATGTTTCAGTGAGTTTTGTGTAATCTTTTATATAAAAAGAGTCTGTACTTATCATATTTTTACTACAAATTGATTGATCAATTGTTAATAATATACTTTCCAAACTTTCAGAAACAGCATCGTAAATAGGGTCTATGTATATAGTTTTAAACTGTTCTCCTATAGCAAAATAAAATACAGTGTCTTTTATATTTGGCTTATAGTCAGTTCCAGACGTAGCAGTTCCATCAACACTTGTAAATTTGACTTGAGTTGCCATAACAACAGGTTCAGGAAAAGACAATGTTATTTTGCTTCTTGTGCAACCTTCTATAGCTGTATCTCCAAGGTAAATACCAGTTACAGCTGTATCCGTTTTTTTTATTACACCTACAGATTTAGCTTCAAAACTTTTTTCAGCTAAGAATACACCAGAATCATAAGTCCCATCATAAACATCTGATATTGCTAATTTCATGTGATAAGTTTGACAAGGAATAACATCTATTGTAGCTGGAAGCACTGTAGATAAACCATCAAATTGTATAAATTGATTACCTTCTGGGTTATCCCTATAATATTGAGGATATAACACTAGATTGTTTATAGTTACAGGTATATTTGTTGTGCCAGGAATTAAGGCTATATTTTTTGTATTATATGTTCCCCCTCCAGGTTTTGGACCACTAATAAAAAATCCAAATACGTCATTATAATCATATCCAACCCATTCTGGAAATTCTTCTGAAGCAAAAACGTATTTAAATTCTAACTTACTAGAAGTTGGAATAAAATCAAATTCTAATACAGCTGCATCTTTAGAATCGTAAGGATATACTAATTTGTCTAAATCAACATCCCCTACACGTCCCCAGTCTGATGATTTTCCTTTTGTATTATTTGGTCCTGTTGCATCTCCAGCATGACCTGTTGACATAATAATTCCAGAAGCAATACCTAAGCCAGTAGAGTTTACTCCAGTAGTAAATTTTAAAATTGCAGATTTATTATCTGTTGTAACACATTTTCCTGTAAACTTAACATTAAAGACTTCAACTCCATTACCAGCGAATACATTTTTTACTAATTGATCAACATACCCCGAACATGGAGGTGATCCAACTTCTACGATTAATTGAGCAGAAAGATTAATGCTAAGAATAAAGGATAGTATTATAATAAAAATTTTATTCATTTAAAATAAAAATTAAAAGTCCATTTTATATAAGCTTTTTCATAATTAATATATAATAACGCTTTTTTTTATTATATATTTATAAAAGCAGTATAATTTTTCCCAAAGATACGAAAAATTATACAATTTTGCAAATATAAAAGTATTTTTTTTAAATATTTAAATTTGAATAAATAAGTGTGTAATTTTACTATTTTATATGTATTTAGTGTATATTTCCGTAAATATTTCGTGATGCAGAAGATTTACTAGGATATGTTTTATGTAGTATGTTTTTTTAATATCATCATTTATTTTTTCTAAAAACAAATTTGCTTTCAGTGCCATTTAATAATCTTTTGATGTTTTTTAGATGGGTAATAGGAACTATTACAGCAATTAAGCAAGTGAATATGATTTGGCTTGTTGCATTGTTAGAGAAGATTATGATACTGAAAAAAGGCAATAAAACAGCTGCAAACATAGAACTCAAAGATACGTAACGAGTAATAATAAATACGATAATAAATACGATTAAAGAACCCAAAACAGGCAATGGTAACAAAGCAATGCAAACCCCAAGTAGAGTTGCAACTCCTTTTCCTCCTTTAAATTGAGCAAATATTGGGAATATATGCCCAAATACGGCAATAATACCGCAGGCGTATTCAATGTTTAATTGGTTGTCAGGGTTTATATTGTTATAATTAAAAAAGAATGGGATGTTAGTTGCTAATACGCCTTTCAATATGTCAAGAATAAGTACGGTTACCCCAATTTTAGTACCTAAAACACGAATTGTATTTGTTGCGCCAGCATTTTTACTTCCAAAATTGCGAACGTCAGTGTTGAAGAATAATTTTCCAATCCATACTGCGTTAGGGATTGAACCGACAAGATAAGCAATGATAAAATAGAGAAGAAATTGCATTGGAAACAGTTTTATTCGATTAAAATAGATTTAATGTTGTTTTCTAAAGTGTATGATTCTTGGAGATTTGCAAATGTTTCTTTGAATTTTGGTTCAATGTATTTTTCATTTAAGTTGATGTTGATAATGTTTGCTTGCTTATATATACATTGCATTGTAACCATTGCCGAACTTAAGAATCCTAATATATTAACAGGGTATATTTTCATAAAAATGAATTCTAATTCAAATATATTGTCAAAATGTCGGACTTCGATATTTAATTTAGCTAGTTTGTTTAGTTTTTCTTCGTTTTCGAATCTGTGTGGGACGTATATAATCCTTTTGTCGGGGTATGTTTCGATTAATTTTTCAAATATTTTGATGTAATTTTCGATGCAAATAATTCCCATTTCAACGTATTGTGCACCTATAAAGTAAATATTTGTTTTATCAATAGCATACTCTTCTTTTTCGAAAATTTTGTTTACTAAGTCGTATTTATTGACAAATAGATTCTGCCCTTTGTGAGTGTTAACATTATAACAAGAGAACAAGTCGATTTTGTTTCTAAATTTTGTTTTTAGAAACAATGTATTTGCAATTATCTTACGAATTTTATCTCCAATAGGGCTATACACATAATCGATGTAATTATTTTCAGATAGATATTGTTTTGTTATAGTAATTGTAACTAACCCGTCATCAAGCAATATCACATTGTCCGCCATTAAATTAATTGCATAAATACGTAAAGTTATAGGGCTATAATCACCAAAAAATAAATACTCGTATCTTTCCTTTTTTAGAGTTAAATACTTTAAATAAATGATATCTCTAAAGTAGCTTAATCCTTTTATTAGAGGTAATCTTACGATATTATCCCATTTCCAGATTTCCAGTATTTTATTTATTTGAGCATTATGTATTTTATTATTACTTCCCTTAATAATTAAAATACAATTATCTATCTTAAAGTAAGCTCTAGCTTCCGATGCGTTTAAAAGTTGTAAAGGTGAATTAACAATAAAAATACTTTTCATACATTAGTTTTTCTTAAAAAATAAAGCCATGGCATAGGATAAACTTTTGCACTAAAGCTCCAAGCAAGTAAAAAACAAACAAACCAACTAATGCAACTCGAATAAGCTGCCCCTATAGTGCCAAAATGATTTATAAGGAAATAACACAAAATAACATTAACTATTGCAGTTGAGAAAGTCACGACGGCAATTAAATAAGTTTTTTCTATATAGAAAATGTAATTTACAACCATTTTATACATCCCATTAAATGCAAAACCTAAAGCAATCCAAAAAACAAAAGGCAATGAATTAGTGAATTTTTCTCCAACAAAATAAGGAAAAACCAACGAAACAATATAACTAAATATAAAAACAATAATTATTATTGCTAAAAAATATAAATAAGTAAACTTTACTAAACGTATTTTATCGTTCTCATCTCCTTTTTTTAATTTTTCAAATAGATACGGGACATAAGCCATATTAAATGCGTCTTGAATGAGCATTATAATCATTCCTATTTGAAAACCTAAAGTGTAAATCCCAGTTTCATGCAAACCTTTTATGTTTGTTATAAAAAACCTGTCAACCATTGTTACCACAATTGCTCCAAAAGCATGAGGAATCATAGGCAGACCAATTCTTAAGGCGTCTCTGATATATTGTTTGTTAAATTTAAACTTTATGAAATTATACTTGTAAATAATATACAATGCAACAAGCCCTGAAAGTATCATAGATATTACCTGCCCTAATATTCGTCCCTGCCAGTCAAACCCATTATAATTACCAATAGGAATAACAAGTAATAATGATAATCCAAAATTAAGTATTGTTGTTAAAATCTGATATATTCCATAATTAAATGCACTTTGCTTTGCTTGCCAAATAAAAAGCAAAACAAAATAGATAAATTGAAAAAAAGAGAATAGTACAATAGACCAAAACCATGTTTTAGGAAATCCAGAAAGAGATTCTATCTGATTTGCAAACAAATAAATAAATATAGAAGTAATAGTAGTGCTGCAAATTAATACTAAAAGACTATTCGTTAGATAAACAGGGAAATCGGTTTCTTCTTTTTTGTAATATTTAAGTTGAACAGCACCATGTATGCTCAATCCAGTAAAAGGTCCTACGAATCCAACAAGAACAGTAAACATTGCAATAATTCCATAGCTTTCAGTGGATAAATAACGTGTCAGAATAGGAATCAAAAGAAATGGTATTGACTTATTTAAAACATTCGTTATTGTATATATAGCCGAATTTTTAAATAATTTAGATTTTAAAAGTTTATCAAGTAATTTACTATAAAACACCTCTACTTATAATTTCTTAAAATTGTTGTTGTTAATAATTTTCCATTCTCATTGAACATTTCTGACTTAATTAGTCCTATATTTGAGTAAAAGTAATCCATTATTTCAAATGTCATAGATTTACTCATACTCATTAAGCTAAAATTAATGACCATATTGTAATTAATCCTAACGCAATTGTATATTTGACCATTAATTTCAATATCTTTATTCTCTTCAATTGTTCTATTTTTGAGGATTATTTCATAAGAATTGCTTGTAGTTTTCGTATCTTTCTTTATAAATAAGTTTGCCTCTGGAAGCTTTGATTTTGCACTCAAATATTTTGGGAAAATAATATTGTTTTCAATAATTTCAATATTGTTTTTTTGATTATTAAAGCCTTCCTCTGCGAACGATTTAATGTCAACCATTAATGAAGTATCAGAAAAAATAACGTTATAATTTTTTTGTTCAATAACATTATTTGTAGTGTCGTATTTTTTTATTAATACGTTTATTTTTGTTAATCCGTTTACACTTTCAATGCTATTATATTTTAAATTGGAATAAGCGATTTTGTTTTGTTTCGCATCATAAATATCCATATTCTTTTCAAAATTTTCTTTGATAGGATATATTATGTCATAATTTTGAGAAAATATATGAGTAGCTAAATTAAATAGTAAAAAAGTAATAAATAATATTCTCATTAATTATTATTATTGTTAATGATAAATGTAAACGAAAATGCAAATTAACCAATTTTTTAGCATATCTATCTGTTTTTTTTTACTTTTAGATAAATAAATACTTGTGTAGTTTTCAGCTACAGTTTTAAGTTATATAAAATATTATAAATTAAAATGTTTATTTTCGAATAATAGCAATCTTTGAAACACTATTTTCTTTCCCTTCTGAATCTGTACAAAATATAAGGTAAACACCAGAGGAAACTAAGTTCCCATTTAAATTCTTTTGATCCCAAATAGCTTGTCCACCTTCTGCGTTTATATCTGCAACTAAATTTCCTTCAATATCGGTAATTTTTACATTAGCGTTTTCTACTAAACCTCTAATCCCAACAATGCCGCTATATCCATCTTTCACAGGGTTAGGAAAAACCAAAACATTATCATTATTTGAATTTCCTTCCGTTGCAGTTCCCATAAACCCTATTAATCCTTTATCCGTACCAATAAAAACTTCACCTGTTTTATTATTTATAGCAATACTTGTTATAGTATTTGAGAGTAAAGGGCTATTTTCTTCTGAAAAATGATAAACTTCTTTAGTGCCATCAACAGATAATAAAAAAACTCCAGCCTTACTTGTCCCTATCCATTTCCTATTTGCAGCATCTATTGCAATGCTTGTTACTTCCTCTGTTTCTAATAAATATTGAGCTTGTCCTGTTTGGTCTATCAATATTTTTTCTGCACCTTTAAAATATGATTCAAAAACATCGGAAGGATTGTAAATAACACAAACACCTATATCCGTACCTATCCATACTTCATCATCCTTATCAAAAGCAAAATCATTTACTGTAGCACCAGACAGGTTCCCATTTTCTGCAGAATTTGTTAACACAATATAATTATCGTCACTTTTATCTTCAATTGTTTTATTATCATCAAATACAAGCAATCCTTTCTCGTTACCTAATTGAATCCACTTTCTATCATTATTGTCTACTTTAATTTTACCTATGTGTTGGTCAATTAAACTAGATCCAAAGCTATAACTTATCCAATCGCCAGTGGATGTTTTTACGGATAATTGACTCTTACTATTTGAATTTCCTATCCATAAATTATTATTATTATCAAAATAAAGCCCCCCCACTCTAACGGTGTTGTCTGCTGCTAATGTATATGGTTTTAATGTACTGTTACTACTATTCCAATATTTACTAACTGCGCCTCCAGTAAATTCAATAATACCTCCACCCCAAGTTGCAGCATAAACCAAAGACTCATCAAGAGGCGATACGGCTACATCTAGAATATCAAAAATACTATCTTTATTATCTCGAATTACATTCCATTTCTCATTTTCAAAATAAGAAATGCCGTACTTATAATACTGATTATTCCATGATGCGTTAATCCCCCCTGCACTATATAAAATTCTGCCGTTTTTATCTTCTATAATTTTACAAACCCTATCTGTTTCTGGTCCTTGAGGTATAATAATTTGCAAATCCCAGTCCTTTTTATTATATATCATTCCACTGTTTCTATCAGCTATCCACAGTTCATTTTTAGAATCAAAAAAAGCAGAGTTAGGAGCAGGATTGTTATTATTAAAATATGTGTAAATATTCCGCACTTGATTAAGAGATTTATCATAAACAGTAGTAAACCATTCGTTACTCACAACTAAATGATTATAATACTCTTTCATTGAATAAACTCTTTTGAATTCACTAAATACACTCCAATTAGTATTAGTTGTTTTGGAGTACACGGTGTCATGATCAATACCTCGCATAGATATTAATAACTTATTATCAATACTTGTTATACATTTATAAATACTATCAGGAAAATTTAAAGTATTATCTTTTTCCCAGTTATTAAAATCAGCTAAATTCTTATTTATATTACAATAGAACAAGCCTTTAGCTGATGCTGAGTATATATAATTTGAATAAACTACAGTAGAATATATTTCCAATATTGAATTATTATACTTGCTCCAATAAGTCTCTAATATTTCTTCTTTTAATAAATTTATAACAACTATGCCAAAATCAGATGACAAATAAGCCTTTCCATCATAGAACATTATATCGTTAATGCATTTACTACCTACAATATTTTTCCTTTTAATATCTGGAATATTTACTACTGATTCATCCTCTTTTATTAAATCTATATTTCCATTCTGATATGCTACAACTAATATTTTTAGATTATCATCTGCTTCAATTGTTGAAATTCCTATATCTGACAAACCGTTAACCTTGCTTATCTTTGAAACAGAATTGTCTTCAATATCATATTTTATTAATCCGAAATATGTTGCTCCATAAGCTATATGCCCAACTTTTGCAACATCTAAACAACTTCCATAAGGTAAATGGTCTCTCCATTCTTCAATACCAACACGTTGGGCATATACAAAAGCTGTAGAACAAATTAATATTACTATGTTTATGAATAATTTCATTATTAATTTCATAAGTTTTAAATAAACTATATTAGAAAAAACGCTAATTTCTCTAAACTATTTTATAATAAGAAATAAATAAATTTCAGCATTATAAAATATTCTTTTATCTAATTCATCTATTTATCTTTTTCTAAATAAAATTCAAACAACTTTTCACTTATTCCCATTGACGAAAAACCTCCATCAACAAAAAGATTTTGCATTGTTATTTTTTTAGACAAATCCGAAAACATCATAACACATACATCTGCACAATCATCTGCATCTGCATTGCCAATAGGAGACATTGCATTTGCATAATTGTAAAAAGCACTAAACCCCTTAACTCCAGAGCCTGCGGTAGTTTTTGTTGGAGATTGAGAGATTGTATTTATCCTTACTCCTTTTCTTAATCCATAATGATAACCAAAGCTTCTTGCTATAGATTCAAGTAAAGCTTTAGCTTGAGCCATATCACTATAACTTGCAAATGTTTTTTGTGCAGCAATGTATGAAAGTGCAAGAACTGAAGCTCTTTCATTTAAAATATCCATATCCCATGCAACTTGCAATATTTTATGAAACGATATTGCTGAAACATCTAAAGTCTTTACAAAATTATCATACTTTATTTCTGGATATGGTATGTTTTTCCTAACGTTAGGAGACATACCCACTGAATGCAATATAAAATCTATTCCTCCAAATTCTTTTTTTGCCTCAGCCATCAAATTTTCTATATCGCTAACGTCACTAACATCAGCAGGAATAACAGATGCATTAATTTTTTCTGATAATTTATATATTTCACCAAGCCTTAATGCAAGCCTGTTGTTAGATAAAATTAAACTAGCACCTTCTTCATGACATCTTTCTGCAACTTTCCATGCTATAGAGTTGCTATCTAGTGCTCCAAATATAATTCCTTTTTTGTCTTTTAGTAAATTGTAATTCATGTTTTGTATTTTTAATTAACAGGCAAAATTAAACAATGTTATGAAATAACATTAAATAAAGTTTTTAGTTAATTTAATTTGTAATTTAATTTACGATACTCCTTCAAAAGATTTTTTATAAATAACAAACCATCTACTTTGTATTTTTTTGATATTAAATCAACAGAAACATTATTAACATCATCAATAACACATAAAGCCATCTTGCATTTGCCTTGATTAATTTCTGCTATATTTTTAATATTATTAATAAAATCTTCATTTATATCGTTTATATTTGTTTTTATTGTAATAGAGTTTACTCGAGAACTAAATACATTTGAAAGCAACTCTATTTGTCTTGGTTTAAATTCATATCCCGAATCAGAATTAATTCTATTACGAGAAAGCTGTAACTTCCCTTTAATAAGAACTAAAATGTCTTTGATAAAATAATCCCTATTTTTCAAAAAGTCTTCTTTAAATAATGTAAAAGATATATTTGAGGTGTAATCTTCTATTACCATTGTTCCCATTAAGTCTCCCATTTTTGTCATTCGTGTAGTTGCATCTGTAATAATACCTGCAAAAACAAACTCATGATTAACCAAGCGCTCTGCTTCATGTTCGTTTTTCATCACTTCAATTATTGCAGAAATTTGAGTATTAGTGAAATTTTTTATTTCAATTGCATAAGAATCAAGCGGATGTCCTGATAAATAAAAACCTGTAACTTCTTTTTCTTTCTTTAATTTCAACAAATGAGGCCATGGTTCTACTTCTGGCATAATAGGTTCTTCTATATTTACTTCGCCTATCTCTTCCCCAAACAATGAATGTTGCGACGAATCTTTTTGGCTTTGATAGCTATTACCATATCTAATTGCTCTTTCTATTGTGTTTGTTGTATTGTCTTTACTATTAGCAAAATATTGGGCTCTGTGTATGTTTTTAAACCCATCAAATGCGCCTCCCATAGCTAATGCTTCTAAACATTTTTTATTACATGCATTAAGATTAACACGACGAGTAATATCAAATAAATTAGAAAAAGAACCTGCTGCTTTTCGTTCTCTAACTATTTCATCAACAGAAGCCTCGCCAACACCCTTTATTGCCCCTAATCCAAATCTAATTGTTTTGTCATTTATAACTGTAAATTTAAAAGCACTCTCATTTACATCTGGACCTAAAACTTCAATATTTATTTTCTTGCATTCATCTAACAATTCTGTTACTTCTTTTAAATCATTAAGGTTACGAGTTAAAACGGCTGCCATAAACTCAGCAGGATAATGAGCCTTTAGATACCCTGTTTGATAAGCTAGTACGGCATAAGCTGCACTATGCGACCTATTAAACCCATACTCAGCAAAACGTTCCATAATGCTAAATATTTCTTCTGCATTCTTTTCTTCTATCCCCTTCACAATTGCACCTTTAACAAAAACTTCTTTCTGTAAAGCCATCTCCGCAGGTTTTTTCTTTCCCATAGCCCTTCTTAGAATATCTGCATCTCCCAAACTATAACCAGCCATAATTTGTGCCGTTTGCATAATCTGTTCTTGATAAACCATAATACCATAAGTAGGTTTTAAAAGTTCTTCTAACATTGGATGAGCATATTCCACTTTTTCCCTTCCATGCTTCCTATTAATATACAAAGGAATAAAATCCATCGGACCTGGACGATACAATGCATTCATTGCAATAAGGTCCTCAATATTATTTGGCTTTAATGTTTTCAAATGACTTCTCATACCGTCAGACTCAAACTGAAATATACCTACTGTATCTCCTTTTTGAAATAACTCATAAGTTAACTCATCATCCAAAGGAATTTTTGTTATATCAATAACTATATCATGCCTTTGTTTAATATTAAAAATAGTATCCTTTATTATTGATAATGTTTTCAATCCCAAAAAGTCCATTTTTAAAAGCCCTACTGACTCCACAATTTTCCCATCATATTGAGTAACCATTAGCTCTGTGTCTTTTGCTTTGCACAAAGGAACATGCTCTTTTAAATCTTCTGGACCTATTATTACTCCACAAGCATGTGTGCCCACATTTCTTATCGAACCTTCAAGTATTTTTGCATAACTTAACGTTTCCTTGCTTTTCTCATCATTCCCAGATATCACATCTCTTAACTCCTGAGATTCTTTAAAAGCTTCTGTAAGATTTTTTGCTCTAGGAGGAACTAACTTTGACAATCTATCCGTCTCTGTTAATGGCAATTTCAATACTCGACCTACATCCTTTATTGCAGACTTTGATGCCATCGAACCAAATGTAATTATCTGAGCTACCTTTTCTTTCCCATATTTATTAATAACATAATCTATAACACGACCTCTTCCATCATCATCAAAGTCAATATCAATATCGGGCATCGACTTTCTTTGCGGATTAAGAAATCGTTCAAACAGTAAATTATACTTTATTGGATCAATGCTTGTTATTCCTGTACAAAAAGCAATTATTGAACCTGCTGCCGACCCTCGTCCTGGACCTACTGCAACATCTATTTTTTTAGCTTCATTTATAAAGTCCTGAACTATCAAAAAATAACCAGAGAAGCCCATCTCAAATATAACTGACAACTCGTAATCTATTCTTTCTTTAATTTCATCCGTTATAACATCATACAATTTTTGAGCACCTTCGTAAGTTAAATATTTCAAATACTCATCCTGATTTGCAAACCCATCTGGTAATGGGAAAATAGGCAAAATAATTTTATGTTCTAAATCAATAACCTCTATTTTATCTACTATTTCCTGCGTATTTAATAAAGCTTCTGGAACATCACTAAAAAGCTCAGCCATCTCTTCCGGACTTTTCAAAAACTCCTCTCCAGAATATTTCATTCGTCTATCATCGTCAATGTCTTTACCTGTATTCAGACATACCAATATGTCATGAGCTCTGGCATCATCTCTGTTAACAAAATGAATATCATTTGTAGCTATTAGTTTGACATTGTATTTCTTTGACAAATCTATCAATACTTTATTTACAATTTCTTGCTTCTCAAATGTTTCATTATTATTTTTGTTTTCACTTTTGTGTCTTTGCATCTCTAAATAAAAGTCATCCCCAAAAATATCTAAATATTCTTGAAGTGCTATTTCTGCTTTATCTATCTGACCTTTAAGAATAAAATGAGGTATTTCTCCCCCTAAACATGCAGAAGAAGCAATTAAACCTTTGCTATGCGCTCGTAATAATTCTTTATCTATTCTTGGATCATAATAAAACCCTTCTAAAAATGCAGATGAGCTTAATTTGCTTAAGTTTTTATAACCCTCTTTATTTTTAGCTAATAAAATTAGATGATAACCACTCCTAACCTCTTCTCCTTTCTTATCAAATCTAGAACCCTCCGCAACATACATTTCAGAGCCAATGATTGGTTTTATCTCTTCTTTATTAGCTTTCTTCACAAAATCATAAACACCATACATATTACCATGGTCTGTTATTGCAATCGAAGACATCCCTAATTTCTTGGTAGTTTTTAAAAGTGTTTCAACATTTGCGGCTCCATCTAATATAGAATATTGTGTATGTACGTGTAAATGAGAAAATTTATTCATAACTTTAATGCATTACTTTATTTTTGAAATTCTAAAATTACATAAAATCTTTTTTTTAGCTAAATTTGTTAATAACTATTTATATGTTTTTTTACAACTATCTGAAAATTAAAAAAAAAATTACAATTAGCACAATACAATTATTCAATAATAATCCTAATTTGAATATAAAAAAAACAAAATACCATAAATATAAAAAAAATGTCACAAATTATTTTTTATAACATTTTATCCCGTTTCTATTTTTATAATAATCTAATAATTAACACATTACACAAAAACATTTAACTTGCTAATTTTCATTGCGTTATATGCTATTACTTCGCCTTTACTTCACCCTAAAGTCACCTTAAAGTTACCATAACCCCATTTTTTTAGTAAAATGCTATAAATAAACATGATATATAAATGTAGCAAAACATACAGTCTTTTGCTTAATTCTATTTTTTTGTAAACCTATTTTAGGATTAAATACATTTATAGTACCTTTTATGTACTGTTATAGTACCTTTCATGTACCTTTCATGTACAGTAATAGAATTTTCATATTGACAACCAAGTGTTTGTATAATTAATTGAAAATCAATCTTGTATAACCATTTAGAGCACTTAGATAATTAAACAATTAATTATCAATACTAAATATTTACCATACAATAATAATAATACATTTATAGGGGCAATCCCTTGCGGTTGCCCACATTATCACACATGTACGCGCGTATTAAAAATCCGTGTAAATCCGCGTTCCATCTATTAAAAACCCCTTGCCCACATTAACAATCAAAAAAAGCAAAAAATTTAGGACATTTTTCTAATTGACAATATACTATTATCATTTTTTTGACAATTGTAAATTTTTATTATCTTTACAGATTTAATTACGTGTTTTATTGCCATGTCGTTATTCTAAAATTTAACTATATGAAAGGTTTTAACACATTAAGTAACTTAAATAAACTATTATTTAACTATAATAAAATAAATTATATTTGTGATACAATAAAATTTGAAAAATTATGAAAAAGAATCAACTCTATATCATTGCATTGTTGTTTGTGATAATTACATCACAAGGCAAAGCTCAAAACACAAATGCTATAATAGCATTTCTTTATAATGCGGAAAATCCTAATTCTGTAAATTTATATGAAAATGCTCTTATAAATGATACAAATGTAAGATCAGTTTACTGGGATGATTACAAAAATGAAACATTTTATTATAAGTCAAATATTTTGGGAGCCTCTATGGTTTTAGACCCAAATACTGAATACTTTTCTGATTTGTATTTTGATGCTGATTATAGAACGCATAATAATGCTTATAAAGTGGATTCTATATATATAAGAGGTAATTATAAAAGACCTTTTAATACATATACAACGCCAAACGGAGATGTAACCATCGTTGATACATTAATTGTTGAATTAGTTTACGGAGATACATCCAAAAACAATAGTTTCGCTCATTTATACACCATAGGTTTACCTGAAAAACATTATGCTGCGCCTCAATGGATAAAAGATAATTATGCTGCAAATGGGATGGGGAAATTATATGGAGATGGTTATAAAGTAATAAAAATACCTTTAACGGAAGCAGATGTAACTTTAGATGAAAATAATCTTTATTCTCCTTACCTAACAAAATATTATGGGATAAAAACGGATTTTAAAGTCCCTTCTCGAAAATATGTTGGATTAACTTATACCTTTAAATCAGGAATACCTAAAGAATATTTATCTGCTGACCCTATATATATATCATCTGTATACGCTGAAATTAAAGGAAATGTATATCAAAATATGAATTCTTTTACAGCAACTTTATGGTCTCATGAAGACGATGAGGATATTTTCTATGATTCTTCATCATTATCAATGAATTATGCCTTATTAAATAAACATATAGAACAATCTTGGAGTGGGAATAGTTCTATATTTAATTATATGTTATGGCTTACTGAAAATATTGGATGGGATGTTTGGTTTGATTTAAGTTTATCATTATCCGCCGGCGATGACCAAACTATTTGCAAAGGAACTTCTGCTACTCTTACTGCTACAGGTGCAGACTCTTACGTCTGGAGCACAGGAGCTACAACAGATAAGATAACAGTAAGTCCTACTGTTAAAACAACTTATTATGTTACAGGAACAAGTAGTGGAATTACCGAAAAAGATACTGTTATTGTTTCAATAGCTTCGATTAATGCAGGGGAAGACAAAACAATAATCAAAGGACAACAAATAAGTTTAAGTGCTTCGGGTGATGTAAGTAATTATTCATGGAGTACAGGAGATACAACCAAATATATAAATGTAGCACCTACAACAAATACTATATATTACGTTACAGGAAAGTATGGAGAGTGTACTGACTCTGATATGATTATAATAACGGTAAGAGATGTACTTTGGTATGAAGACTTTACTAGCGCTTCAAATAATTTTAGTACAATTTCAGGGCTTACAAGAAATTCAGGAGCTAATTATTCCTGTGCTATGGGAAATTACATCTCATATACAAATTCGACAAAAGCTTATGCTATGACAAAAGAATTTGCTGTACCTCAAGGTAAATCAATCAAACTTTCTTTCAGCTCAAGAAGGAAAAATGCATCAGCAGGACAAATTAAAGTATTTTACAATATTGGAGGAGGATGTTCTTTTAATAATACAAATAATTATGAAAACGGTTGGATTGAATGGGGAACTATCACTCCAAATACTAGCGTTGCCTCTGCTAGTGGTTGCACAAACCAAAATCTAACATTAACAAATGAAATATGTGGAGGGCAAATAGTTAGTGTTTTGCTTTATTTTCCTGAAGCTTCCGCTTCAAACTGGATAACTGTGGATGATATTGAAATAGTAGAAGCAAACGCAATGGTAAGCGTTCCTGATATTTCCGGCAATGCGACTTATACCGAAAACTTCACTCAACAATATTGGTACGCTCCGGTTACACAAACTTATCCTAATGCAAAAAGCTCAGGTGTAAAAATGCCTTACCACTCTTTAAAATCCACTTCACAAACGTATGCCTATCTAACAACTGGTGGAGCTGGCAGTACCTTAGATCATTCAGGAAATGCTACAGATTATAAAGTCGTTTTAGCTCCAGGTTATGAATATTGCAATAATACTGGTGGTGCACAAATAATTACTAAAGAGCTTAATACTTCTAATTGCTCTGCTACTACCGCAACATTAAGATTTGATTTTTTAGTAAAGTATCCAAATCCTTCAAGTGCTGCATATAGTTTTGTTTATAACGAGGATTATTCTGACGGAATGCATTGCCCTGAAGTTTATTATGCTACAGGAAAGCCTGAGGGATATCTTGGTAATCATTCGATAACTTGGATAAAGGTGCCTGTAAACTATTACTTCCCTACAGGAAAATGGATGCGAGCAACTTGTCAATTACCTAAAGAGGCTAACTTAAAAATCAAAATCTCAAGAGGTTCTGAATACATAGAATACATAGATAATATAAAAGTGCTTTGTGATGATTGTAGTATATCTGATAAAACAGGAGCAACTCCTATTGGTGAAGCTAATCCGGCTCCAAGTACAGACTATACTTATACTGTAGCAGCAACTGCAGGCGCAACAAAATATAGATGGGTTATAAGAAAAAGATATAATTCGGCAGGTGCATTATGCACAGGAGCAGATGCAGCAAGAGAAGCAACATTGTATTGGAATGCCCCAGCAGCTGGAAACCCAGGTATTATTAGCGGAAATGGAACACAAACTGCTGTGATTAATTTTGGTACTTGTACAGATTGTAAATATACGGTAATGTGTATTCCTTATGACACTGATTATGGTACATTTGCAGCTCCAACAGATGCTTGCTATGCCAAATTAGGATACACTGAGGTTACACTAACAACAACTGCCTCTTGCACTCCTCCTACATTAACAGCTAAGGCAAATAACACAACTACATCATTAACTATATGTAGCGGGAATACTATTGCTTTAACTTCTAATCCTTCGGGTGGTGAAGACTGCTCTGGCATTTGGCAGTATTTATGGAGTAATGGTGCAAACACACAAAATGTTTACGACTTAACTCCAACAGCAAATACTACTTATAGCGTAACAGTACGTTGCAGTGCAGATACAACCTGCTCTAACACAAGCCAAGTAACCGTAAATGTTAATACAAACCCTATAGCGAACTTTACGTTTGATACTATTTGTAGTGGATTTGCCACACAATTTACCAATACAAGCATTATTAGTGAAGGGGATAGCCTAATATTTATTTATTGGGATTTTGATGGGATAGGATTTTCAAACAAATTAAATCCAACGTTTTCATTCCATGGTTCAGGTTATTATGATGTAAAAGTTAGGGTGATAAACAACAAAGGCTGTATAGACTCCACTATAAAAACAGTAATTGTCTATGGAAGTCCAGTATCTAGCTTTAGATTAGATACAGTTTGTTTAGGAACTTCAACAAGCTTTAAAGAATATTCTAGTCAATCAGCCGAACCAAGTGTTGGTATTTTAAAATGGAGATGGAACTTTGGAGATGGAACAACAGGTTTACAAAAAGATACCTTTACACATACTTATCAAAGTGCAGAAAATTTTGCTGTAAGCTTACAAGTAGAGGACAGCATAGGATGTATAGGGGTTTTAAATAGTTTAGCAGTAGTTCGTCCATTACCAACAGTAAATGCTGGCGTAGATAAAACAATTTCATTAGGAGACACTACAACACTTACAGCTATAGGCGGAAAAAACTACGCTTGGAGCAACGGAGCAATAATACCAACAATCAATGTAAGTCCTACTGTTACTACAACTTATTATGTTACCGTTGTGGATAGTAATGCATGTATGGCAAGTGATGCGGTAATAGTGTTTGTTCAATCTGTAGGAAATGTATCTGCTGGTTCTGACCAAACCATTTGCAAAGGGTCTTCGGCTACTCTTACCGCTACAGGAGCAGACTCTTACGTCTGGAGCACTGGAGCTACAACAAATAAGATAACAGTAAGTCCTAATATTACTACTACATATACAGTTACAGGAACAAGTGGTGGAGTTACCGAAAAAGATACTGTTATTGTTTCTGTGAATCCTTTACCAACAATAAGTGCTGGAACAAACAAAAGTATTTGTTTTGGGACATCAACCTTAATTACAGCTACAGGAGGCTCATCTTATGTCTGGAATACAAGTCAAACAGGTCCTAGCATAACCGTAACCCCTAATGACACTACAACATATACAGTAGTAGGTACATTAAATACTTGCACAGCTAGTGATGAAGTAATAGTAATAGTTAAACCATTGCCTGTTGCTAATGCAGGAATTGACACTGCAATTTGTAGTGGAAAAATAGCTACATTATATGCAGAAAATGTAGGAGCCGATAGTTATGATTGGAGTAATGGAGTAAGTGGCTTAGCCACAAATGTTAGTCTAAGTGTAACTACTACATACGGCTTAACAGTCACTAAGGACGGTTGCACTGCAAGTGATGCAGTAATAGTTTATGTTTATAGTCTTCCTATTATAGATGCAGGAGTTGATAAGAGTATTTGTTTAGGCGATAGTGCTATCTTAAGTGTAACAGGTACTATAGGCGGTTCTTACTTATGGAGTACCGCAGATATAACAAATAGCATCAAGGTAGGTCCAGTAGTAAATACTACTTATAAAGTAACGATAGATTTAGGAGGTTGCACTAATAGTGATGCAGTAATAGTAACAGTAAATCCTATCCCAGTAGCAAACGCAGGCGTAGATAAAACTATTTGTATGGGAGTTCCTGCTACTTTAGGAGCTATAGGTTCAGGCTCATTCACATGGAGCACTGGCTCAAATAATAATAATATATCAGTTAATCCAACGGCTACAACAGTTTATAAATTAACTAATACAGTAAATGGTTGTAGTGATCAGGATTCAGTAGTTGTAACTGTAAATAGTTTACCAAATGTTTATGCAGGAGTTGACAAGAGTATTTGTTTAGGAGACAGTGTAATGTTAGTAGCAAGTGGAGCAAGTAATTACTTATGGAGCAATAGTGCTACCAATGATACTATATATGTTAGTCCTAACGTAACATCAAGTTATACTATAACAGGCACATTGGATGGTTGTACAGCGACTGATGGCGTTTTATTGAGTTTATATACTATGCCTGTTGCTAACTTTACATATAATACTATATGTAGTGGATTTGTGACAACTTTCACAAACACAAGTACAGTTGGAATAGGAACTATTATTGCAACAAGTAATTGGAATTTTGACGGTTTAGGTAGTTCAAACCTATTAAATCCAACGTTTACATTCCATGGTTCAGGTTATTATGACATAATATTAACAACTACAGATAATAATGGTTGTATAGATTCTATAACAAAGACAGTAATTGTCTATGGAAGTCCAGTATCTAGCTTTAGATTAGATACAGTTTGTTTAGGAACTCCAACAAGCTTTAAAGAATATTCTAGTCAATCAGCTGAACCAAGTGTTGGTATTTTAAAATGGAGATGGAACTTTGGAGATGGAACAACAGGTTTACAAAAAGATACCTTTACACATACTTATCCAACTGCAGGAAATTATGCAGTAAGCTTACAAGTAGAAGATAGTTTAGGTTGTATAGGGGTTTTAAATAATGTAGCAGTAGTTCGTTCATTACCAACAGCAAATGCTGGAGCAGACAAAACAATTTGCGTAGGTGATAGTACACAATTAAATTACATAGGTACGGTTTTAGACAGTGTTAAGTGGAGTAATGGTATAACAACATTAAGCCAATGGGTTAAACCAACAGAAACAACGATATATACAGTAACTGTTTACTCAGGTGGATGCAGTGCAAGTGATGCAATTGTAGTTAAAGTAAATCTTAATCCAGTAATAAATGTAAGTTTAGATAAATCAATATGCATAGGAACAAGCACCATATTAACAGCAAGTTCTAGCCTAGTAGGCACAACTTATGATTGGAGTGATGGTCAGACAGGAACAAGTATAACTGTAACTCCTAATGACACCATGAAATATACAGTATTAGGTCGTTTAAATGGTTGCTCAGGAAGTGATGAAGTCATAGTAATGGTTAAACCTTTACCTTTTTCAAATGCTGGTCTTGACACAGCTATTTGTTTTGGAGATATAGCAACATTACGAGCAGAGGATGCAGGAGCTGATAGTTATGCTTGGAGCAATGGAGCTACAGGTTTGATTATTAATGTAAGCCCAACTGTTACGACTACTTATTACTTAACTATAACTAAGAACGGTTGTACTGCTAGTGATGCCGTGATTGTAGCGGTTTATAGTTTACCAACAGTAAATGCTGGCGAAGATAAAACTATTTCATTAGGAGATTCTGTTATTTTGACTCCTACTGGAAGTGGAGGAATTTATGTATGGAATATAGGTGACACTATTAATCCAATTAAAGTAGGTCCAACGCAAACAGAAACTTATCACGTTTGGTTATATGATTATAATGGTTGTACTGCAAGTGACGAAGTTGTTGTCTTTGTTCAATCTGTAGCAACTGTATCTGCCGGTTCTGATCAAACTATTTGCAAAGGGTTTTCAGCTACACTTGCTGCTACAGGTGCAGATACTTATGTTTGGAACACAGGCGCTACAACGCCTACTATTACTGTATCACCTACAACAACTACTAAATATTTTGTTACAGGAACTAATGGTGCTTATCTTTCTGTTGATTCTGTAATAGTTATCGTTAATCCACTCCCTACAGCAAATGCAGGTGAAGATAAAACAATAACATCTGGAGAATCAGTATTATTGAGTGCTACTGGTGGAATTGAATCATATACTTGGAGCACTGCACAATATACTCAATCTATAATTGTAAATCCTATCACAACAACAAGCTATCAACTAACAGTAAACAATGGGAACTGCTCAGCAAGCGATGAAGTTGTGGTTCTTGTTAATCAGAAAACACTGTCAATAGATAAGATATACACTTCTAATGCAAGTTGCTATGAAGCTAATGATGGTCAAGCTATAGTGGTCGCAATTAATGGGATATTGCCTTACTCTTATTCTTGGTCAGAAGGAACAACTAACGATACAGTTTTGGGTTTATCAAGAGGGACATATTCTGTTACCGTATATGATAATGAAGGAGCTTCAGTTTCTAAAACAATAAATATTGGCTCTCCTCTTTATGTAGAAACTCCTAATACATACACATCAAACATTACAAATATATCTGCTACACTTAATTGGAATGCTATACCAAATGTCACTCAATATATGCTGAGATATAGAATAGGAAATCCTTTAGGAGCTTGGCATTATATAAACCAAAGCTCAACAAACACAAGTGTTGCTGTTAATTATCTTGTTTCAAATACTCAATATGAATGGCAAATAAGAGCAATCGTTAGCAACCAAGCATATTCATGTTTCACTTCTTTGAATTCTTTTACAACAGCTACAACTTCTCTTTGCGAAAAAACTACTAATCTGACCGTAAACAATATTTCATCAGGAAGTGCATTACTAAATTGGACCTTAGATAACACAGCTGAACGTTATTTGCTAAGATACAAAATAAAAGATGCCGATAATAACACTTATAAATATTTCTACATAGAAGGCAATCAAAGTTCTTTTCCTATATACGGTTTGGTTCCTAATACAGAATATCAATACCAAATACGTAAATTCTGCAATGGGAATTATTATTCAGATTTTACAGATTTAAAAGAATTCAAAACTAAAGGGAATTGCCAAATACCAGATAATTTAAACACATTAAATATCAAATCTTCGTCAGCTATACTTCAATGGATTGCAAATCAAGACATTGTTAACCTTATGATTAGATGGAAAGAACAAAATTCTAGTACTTGGAAATATTTTGTAAAAGCAAACAATGCAAATTCGTACTTACAAATAGGTTGTAATATATGTGACGATATTCACAAACTAAAACCTAATACCACTTACGAATGGCAAATAAGAGCATTCTGTGATGCCAACCAAACAATATATTCCGACTTTACACAAATACAAACATTCACAACCGAAGCAATAAAACTTAATCTTGGAGGTGATAGAACTATATGCAAAGGACAAGCAATCACACTCTCTACAAGTCAAAACGGAAAATATTTATGGAATACTAATGACACAACAAGCTATGTAACTGTAAGCCCTACAAGCACCACAACATATTACTTAACTATTACAATAAATGAAGTTAGCGAAACTGACGAGATTGTTATATTTGTTAACGATGTTCCAACTGTAAATGCCAGTAATAATCAAACTATATGTTCGGGGGAAAACGCATATCTCGTAGCATCAGGAGCAGATAATTACAAATGGGATGCTGGTTCTCTGCAAAACGAAGTCATATTTGCACCATTAGTAACGACAACATACTCCGTAACTGGAACTACAAATAACGGCTGTAGCAATACCGCACAGGTAATCGTAACCGTAAACCAAACTCCTTACGGAAATGCTGGAGCAGACGTATTTTTATGCAATGGAGACTCCTCTGTAATCGTTGCAACAGGTGGCTCTTCATATTCATGGGATAACAACGAAGTTACTCCATTTATAAGTATTAAACCTACAGAAACTACATCTTACTTCGTTACTATTAGCAATGGATTATGCTCCATTACAGATATGGTCGTTGCAGTAGTTACTACAATAAACCCATCGGCAGGCAATGACCAAACAATATGTAAAGGACAATACGCCCAACTATCTGCTATGGGAGGTATAAAATACGAATGGAGCAATAACTTCTCCACACAGGCAATAAATGTAAGCCCTATCATAACAACGCAATACATAGTTACAGTATTCACTGCAAATGGTTGCTCTGCATCCGATAATGTTACAGTATTTATTAGCAGTGACCTAAATGTAACAAGCACAAACGATACTACTATATGCTCTGGGGATAAAATTACTTTAACAGCATTTGCCGAAAATCCTACTTCTTTCCGTTGGAGTAGTGGCTCAATAAAACAATCTATTACTGTAGTTCCTGCACAAACAACAACATATACTGTTACAGTTAAATCTGGCACCTGCTCTGGCACTGACAAGGTTATTGTTAACATCATAAATTGCAAAAACGAAACAGAAGGAAATTACGAATTACGAATTGCGAATTACGAATTCTTCATTAATATTTATCCAAACCCTTCTTACGATGGCAAGGTGAATATTGAGACAATAGGATTGGAATCAGATGCAAAACTAACAGTAATGTCATACACAGGTGCAATATTATTAGAAAAAGAAATTAACAAAAATGACAACAAGCACCTATTAAATCTATCTAATTTTAGCAATGGAATAATGTTTATTAGAATAGGAACGGAAACATTTAAGATAATTAAACAAAGTTCACCTGAAGGTAATTAATCCATATCTGTAGAGACGTTGTAAAAAAACGCCTCTACAGATATATCCAAACAAAACGTTATAAAATATTATATTTAACTGAAACTAATTACAGTAGAGTTATAATCATACATTTAAGTGAATGCAAAAGACCTTTATGTAATATTTTTTTTATTATTTAGTGCTTAAATTAAAATAAAACATTAAATTTGTTTTTTAATATCATTGCTTATGAATTTTATTAGTAAAATACAAGAAAAGCTATTTATATACATAAGTTTTCTTATTATTGTTTTAAATATAATAGGTTGCTCGTTTTTTAATGATGAAAAATACGTAGAGAAATCTTTTGGAGATGGAAAAGTTTTTTATAAAGAAAATATATCTGGAAAAGAAGCTGATAAGCTTGGAAATTATTTTCTTAGTGAAGGGATATTTAAAAGAAATGATACTTTAAATAATGGTTCAACAAAAGTTTATTTAAATAAAGATAGTAACACATACCAAATTAAATTTATTATAAAAGAAGGCATTGAAAAGGATAAAATATACACAGATATTATTAGAATTTTTGCAGTGGAATTGTCAGACAATGTTTTCGATAATAATAAAGTTGAAATACATTTGTGTGATGAAAATTTAAGAATATTAAAAGTTTTAAAAAAAGATACTAACAAACTAAAATAATACTACATGGGAAACAATTATAAATTTAGAATTAGTTATTTAATATTAATATTTAATTCCTTATTTTTATACTCTTTTTGCCAATTAGCTACAGTTACAACAACGAACCCTTCTCTTATTACAATAAACTCTGCTCGAACTGCTGGTAATGTTACAGATGAAGGAGGAAGCGCAGTAACTGCAAGGGGAATATGTTGGGACACAATTGCAAATCCAACTTTAACAAGTAATGTATCTGTTAATGGAGCTGGGACAGGTTCATTCATTAACGATTTATCAAGTCTTTTACCTAATTTAACTTATTATGTAAGAGCTTATGCAACAAATACAGATGGGACTGCCTATGGCTCTCAGGTTACTTTTTGTTGTATTAGAGATTGGACTGGAGCATCTTCCCGAAATTGGAATACTACTTCTAATTGGATAAAAAATACTGTTCCTACAAGATATACCAATGTTTATATTAATTCTGTAGTTAATGACCCATTAATAGTTGGAGCTATGCAATGTAATAATCTTACAATTCTTCCAGGAGCATCACTTGCAATTAATGCTGGTCAGTCATTATACGTTTACGGAACATTAACAATTGATGGAGACTTAGTGTTAAAATCAGACATGTCAGGAGTTGCATCAATTATTGTTGCAGGAGCTATTGGCGGGGCAAATGTAAATAACGTTATTGTGGAAAAGTATGTTAGCGGCACGTCTAAAAAAAGTTCTAATTTAGGAGTTTTTCATTATGTCTCACCACCAGTTTCAGGAGCAGTAACCGATTCATTTCCAGACAGAGCTTATATATATGACGAAACTAATCCTAATAATTTAAATGACATCAGTGCTGGATGGCAATATATAAACAACGGAGCTTCTGTTGTACTATTACCAGGTAGAGGATATTCAATAAACAATGTTAATCCTCAAACAATTCAATTTGTGGGCTCATTAAATACAGGCAATATTAATGTGCCTGTAACTAATTCAGCTAAAGGCTTGCTTACAGATGGATGGAATATAATTGGAAACCCATATCCTTCATCTGTTAACGCTACATTGTTTATAACAGACGCAGCAAATTCTATAATTACAGGAACTTTATATTACTGGGATGATGATATTTCAGGTGGCACAGGATACAAAACAAATGATTATGCAACATGGAATGGCGCAGGAAGTGTTGGCGGAAATGGACATACACCTAATGCATATATTCCTTCTGGACAAGGATTTATAGTAAAAGCAAATGTTTCTGGAAATTTAATTTTCAGAAACACTATGAAAGTTGTAAATGCAGGAGTCCCTATTAAATCTAATGAAGAAGAGTTATACGTAGAGAGAGTATATCTAGAGATGACATCTAGTGATAATAGAAAAAATGAACTTTTAATTGCTATGCTTGATGATGCTACGGAGAATTTTGATAGATTGTATGATAGCTATAAACTTCAAGGAAATGAAAATATATCTTTCTATAGTTTATTAAATAACGAGAAATTATCAATTCAATCACTACCTTCAAATCAGAATGCTTATTCAATTAATTTGGGATATGATATAAAGCTAAGTGGCTCTTTTGAAATTAAACTTAAATCAACAGACAATATTAACAATGCAAAATATATTTATCTTGAAGATAAGATAACCAATACTTTCACTAATTTAAACAATTCTATATATTCGTTTAATGCTGATGGAGGGACATCTAAAGATAGGTTTATTCTTCACATTACGGATTGGGCTTTATCAAATAATTGTTTAAGTGATATTAATACAAATAAAATTAAAGTATTAAATGACGGAAAATTTATTGAAATAACAAACTTAGATAAAGATAGCAAGATAGCAATATACGATATGCAAGGACGCTGTGTTAAAAGTTCTACTTCTGATAAATCTTCCTTTAAATATAACTTTCAAAATGAAGGTGTGTATTTAATCAATATTTCAAATAATGATTATAATATTTCTCGTAAGGTAATTTTACAAAACAAATAGATTGTTGAACCTGTAAACAATTATTTAGGAAGTATAGCACATTTGAAAATTTCTCCAAAATGCCTTATTAAATGCTTTTTCACCAGATTTATGTCAATAACTTCACCTAGTTCTTTACTAATGGAGGTAACCCCTTTGTCTGTAAACCCACAAGGATTGATATGATTGAAATAATTTAAGTCTGTATTTACATTAAATGCAAATCCGTGCATTGTTATACCTCTGCTAACTCTAATTCCTATTGCACATATTTTGCGGGTTTTCCCAGGTTTATCAATATCAAGCCACACACCAGTAGCACCTTCCAGTCTTGTTGATTCAATATTGAAATCTTTTAATGTTTTTATGATTACCTCTTCAATGTTATGAACATAACCTTTCACGGAAAAACCAAAAACTTCCAAGTCTATTATTGGATATCCTACAATTTGCCCAGGTCCATGGTAAGTAATATCGCCCCCTCGTGTTGTTTTGACAAACTCAGCATTTTTTGCTTGAAGCTGAATGTAATTTAAAAGCATATTTTGCTCTGAACCACTTTTCCCAAGAGTATAGACATGCGTATGCTCACATAATATAAACACATTCTCATTGTTGTCTGTAAGTTTGTTTATTTTTTTCTTTATTGCATTGTTGAAAATATTTTCTTGATATTGATATGCATCACTATATGAAATTAAACCAATATCATCTATAACTACATGTATTGCTTCCATTTGTTTTTATTTTATTTAGGTTTCTTTACAAAATCACTAATATTTGCTGTAATAGAAAAAGTATTAAGATTACCTCCAAAATGATACTTTGAACTTGAGTACTCTATTTTTATTTTCTTTATTTTAAATCCAAAACCCCAGCTAAATCCTAATATTCCAGACTTTGTATCAATGCGCATTGATTGTCTTCTATTGTGATTATAGCCAACACGAATAGAAAAGTTTTTAGAAAATATTAATTCTGTTCCCAAAACAATATGTCTGAGAGTTTTTTCAGTTGTGGTAATTTTTTTTGGAGCTATAGTTTCGCCTGTTAGAATATTTACTTCGCTAGTGTCTTGTATTAAACCATCCCACAAATCAAACTTCTGCATATTGTTATAAGTTATAGAAAATCGGAATGGTGTATGTTTTAATCTTTTTGAAACTCCTGCTTCAAAATCATATTTTATTTTATCCTTTTCTTGACTATCATAATATGATTTTAGTTCTCTTCCATAATTTCTAAGTAATATTGAGGCGCATAAATCTTTTGCCTTATTATAATATGAAACGCCAACATCAGCTGTAATTCCTACTGCCTTTTGCTTATCTATAACTGAATAGATTACATTGCCTTTTGCCCCTAACGAAAACATTGAATCTAATTGCTTTGCATAAGCAATTGAAAACATATAATCTGAAGCATAAAACTCTCCTATTGACAAGCCAGTATAATCAGTTTCATCGAAAGTCCCATAATTAATATATTTAACGTTAGCAAGAAAGCTACCAATATTGTTAAAATGTTTTGAATAAGAAACGTCACCAATGTTTATTCCTGCAAAATACTTTGTATAGTTTAAGTTAATATGCCCTGAAATATTCTCATTTATTAATGATGGATTTATTGAAGCAAGAGATATATCGTTATCATTTATTGCAATAATATCGCCACCTAAAGATGTATTTCTTGCGGAGAATGGGAGACGTGAAAAATTAAATACAGCTTCTCCGTTGTTTTGAGCATTTACTACGGATGCTAATTCTATAAAAAAGAATAATAAAAATATTTTTAAAAACAAGTTCATTAATTTTTCTTGTAATTGTTCCCTAAATAATAACTTAAAATTTAAACGCTAATTATGCAAAATTATTCTTTTTTATCAATACTCTATTATAATATTTTTTATTCAATAATTAAAGTCTTCATATTTAGTAAAATTCAAATTGTTTAAATAATTATTATATTTGCAATGAAAAATTTGGGTATAATAGATTTATATCATTAATAAATAAAGAACGGTATGAAATTTTATTTAATTGTTATAATAACATTATTTAGCGTTAGCCTTTATTCACAGAGTGGCAGAAAAAGCGAACGAATTAATAAGCCTGGACAGAATCTTATGTTAGCTGGAGATAATGCTATAACAGGTTTAGCATTGCAGACATTGGGAACCTTTATCGTTATTGCTGATTTCAAACTAAAAAGTCCTAATTCTGAAAACACTATAAAAGGAATTGGTTATGGATTTATAGGAGCAGGTGCATTTTATTATGTTAAAGCATACGTTAGAATAAGAAAAGCGGGGAAGTTATTAAGCTATAATGATAATATTTTAAATAGAAAGAAGAAAAAGCAACTTTTTGACATTAATATTTCCCCTAATAATATATCTTTGTGCCTTAATTTATAAATAAAAGTAAGAAATAAAATGAAACCTCTTGTTAGTATAATCATGGGCAGCACATCAGATATGCCTATAATGGAAGCTGCTGCTAAAATTCTTGATGAGTTTGAAATTCCTTTTGAAATTAATGCTTTATCTGCACATCGCACCCCTGAATTAGTTGCTGATTTTGCAAAGAATGCTTATTCTAATGGTATTAGAGTAATAATTGCTGCTGCAGGAGGCGCTGCGCATTTGCCTGGCGTTATTGCAGCTTCAACAACTTTGCCTGTAATCGGAGTTCCTATTAAGTCGTCCAACTCTATAGAAGGTTTAGATTCTATTTTGTCAATTTTACAAATGCCTCAAGGTATTCCAGTAGCAACAGTTGCTCTTAATGGAGCAGGTAATGCAGCTTTACTTGCAATACAGATATTAGCTCTTATTGATCAAAGTATTTTCAATAAGATGACTACTTATAAAAATAATCTTGCACAAAAAGTCGTTAAGGCTAATGAAGAACTAAAGCAAGTTAAGTTTGCTCATAAAGTAAATTAATAAATAAATTAACAATTAAGATAACTATTTTATAGTTTATAAAAAAGCAATTTAATGGAAAAAAACCAGTCAGTATTTGATTCTTCTAACATTATTATATTTCTTTATAGATGGAGGAAACACCTTGCTATAGTTGCTGTTAGTGCAGTTGTTTTGTCAGCTTTATTTTCTTCGCCATGGTTTATAAAACCAAAGTATAAGTCAACTGTAATTGTTTTTCCAACATTGTCAAACTCCATTTCGAGAGCATTATTGTCAGAGAATCCAGGTTCGAAACAAAATATTATGGAGTTTGGAGATGAAGAACGTGCAGACCAACTTATGCAAATACTTAACTCATATCAGATAAAAGAAAAAGTTATCAATAAATACAATCTGCTTAAGCATTATGACATCAATCCTAATTCGGATTATGTTATGACAAAGCTTTATGAAGAGTATGAAAACAATATAACTTTTAGAAGAACAGAGTACATGTCTGTAGAAATTAAAGTGCTTGACACAGATCCTCAGCTGGCTGCTGATATTGCAAATGATATTGCAAATCTTATAGATACAATTTCTAATAAGATGCAAAAAGAAAGAGCTATTGAAGCTTACAAGATCATGGAAGAGCAATACAATTCTCTATTGTCATTTTTAAAAGAAACTGAAGATTCCTTAACAAAGATAAGAATGTTAGGCGTTAATGATTATGAATCTCAATCAGAGGTGTTTCATGAACAACTAGCAATATCTATAAGTAAAAATAACACTAAGGCAATAAATGCACTCGAACAAAAGATTAAAGTATTAGGAGAATATGGCAGTGCTTATGTTTCTTTAACGAATAAACAAGAGGAGTTTATTAAGCAACTAAATTACGTTAAGTCAAAATATGAAGAAGCAAAAATTGATGCTGAAAAAAGTTTACCAAATAAGTTTATTGTTGATAAAGCTTTCAAAGCGGAGAAAAAAACATACCCTGTTAGATGGCTTATCGTGTTGGTTTCTTTAATATCATCATTAATTATCGCTGTATTGAGTATTTTATCATTTGAACGTTTAAAAGAAATAAAACCTTTTCTCAATTGATTAAAGATTTAAACATAAAGTACTTTTACATTATAGCTCTAACATTCATTCTAATTAATTCAATATCTATTGGGTTAGAGTTTTATTACGTTCCGATTATTTCGTTTATTTTGCTATTTAGCTATATTGCTTTTTTTCACTTAAATACATTGCTATACCTTATAGTGTTTTTAGTGCCAATGTCGATTAATCTTAATAGTAATGATATAAAGCTAGGGTTGTCTCTGCCTACAGAGCCGTTAATAATAATAGTGCTGTTTATATTTATTTACCAATTTATAGCAAAGAAGGACTTTCTGCAGTATGATTTTTTGAAACATCCATTTAGCATTGTTATTTATCTTAGTTTGCTATGGATGTTTTTCACTTCAATAACTAGTCAAATACCATTAGTATCTTTCAAATACCTAACATCAAGAATATGGTTTATAGTTGCCTTCTATTTTGTTGCATCGGTTGTTTTCTTTCAAAATAAGGCAAACATTAAAACATTTATTTGGTCCTACGTATTTGGTTTTATCCCCATAATAACATACACAATAATACATCATTCATTATACAATTTCAGACAGATAGAAGGTCATTGGGTTATGCATCCATTCTTTAACGACCACACGTCTTATGCCGCAATGATTGCAATGTTCACTCCATTTATCTTTGGTAGTATTTTTGACAAGGAGCTTTCTCCATTAAAAAGGAGATTTGTTTTTGTTTTATTTATTTATTTTCTATTTGCAGTTGCACTGTCATATACCCGTGCTGCGTGGCTAAGTTTAGTTGTTGCTTTTGGTGTTTTTTTACTTGTGTATTACAAGGTGAAAATGCGGGTTATTTTTGTTCTATTTCTAACTGTTTTAGGCATTTTCATAAGCACAAAAGACCAAGTGATGATGTATGTTGAAAAAAACAATAATCGTTCATCATCTAATTATCTTGAGCATATTAAATCGGCTTATAATGTAACGACAGACGTATCTAACACTGAGCGAATCAACCGTTGGCAATGTGCTTTTAGAATGTTTCATGAAAAACCTTTTTTAGGTTATGGTCCAGGCACATACCAGTTTGAATATGCTCCTTTTCAAAAAAAATATGAAAAGACAATTATATCTACTAATGCAGGAACAAAAGGAAACGCTCACTCTGAATATATTGGTCCTTTAGCCGAGTCAGGAGTACTTGGTTCTCTTTTAGTTATTATCCTTCTTTTTTTGGTTATTTATAAAGGCATCAAAGTATATCACGCAACCGAAAATAAGACATCTAAAATAGTTGTAATTTCTGCATTACTAGGACTAATAACATATTTTACTCACGGGACTTTAAACAACTTTTTAGATACAGATAAAGCATCCGCTCCATTCTGGGGATTCATTGCTATTATTGCAGTAATTGATATTGAAAACAAATTGAAAATTAGCAAACAAAATTCTCCGTTAGATAATGAGTAGAAAAGTTTTCACCTCGAATAGATGTGAAGTCTCTTAATAGTTGTGAATTGTTTGCTTTTAATTATACTTTCCTGTGTTAATATAATTGAAACTTATCATTCCGTGGATGATGTGAATGATGATAAATATGCCAGATATTAAAAAATACCAATCCCAGTTTATAATATATGCTATTCCAATAAGCCAAATTATTGGGGTAAAGTATGGAGCCATAATGCCAATAAATGAATTAGACCATCTAACATTAGGAAAGTATAGTAGAGGTATCCAAGACAGGAAGTATATTACTATTCCTGCTTTGTATATTAGAAAACTTTGACTTATATTGTCACATTGTGTGCACATTGAGAATAGTAAGGGAGATCCAAATACACAAATTCGGAACAAGTGTTCGGAGTATAGTAATATTTTGGGAACGTTTTCGTCGTCATTGAATTCTTTTTGAATTAGCTTTCCGTAAAATATAATATTCCAAACTAAAGGAGGAATAACGAGAATAAAACCGTTTAATAATATTTTTTCCATGATTATTTGCTTCCGTTAATAGTTATTACAAATTCACCTTTTATGGATGTTCTATTTTTGAAATTTTCAGCAACAAATTGTATACTCCCTCTTACTGTTTCTTCATACATTTTAGAAATTTCTCTTGATACAGAAACTAGTCTTTCTGGCCCAAAGTATTCTTTAATTTGTTCTAGTGTTTTGACAATTCGGTGAGGAGATTCATATAAAACGATTGTTCTGCGTTCGGTTGCTAGTTCGGTTAATTTTGTTTGTCGTCCTTTTTTTACGGGTAAGAATCCTTCGAAAACGAAGCTTTCATTGGGCAGTCCAGAAAGCACTAAAGCGGGAACAAATGCTGTTGGACCGGTAAGACATTCGACGTCGATGTTGTTAATAATGCATTCTCTAACGATAAAAAATCCAGGGTCAGATATTGCAGGAGTTCCAGCATCGCTAACCATTCCTATAACTGCTCCAGCTTTAAGATTGTTAATTATATTTTCGGTAACTTTATGTTCGTTAAATTTGTGGTAAGAGTATATTTTTTTAGTAATTTCGAAGTGTTTAAGCAGGTTGTGAGTAACTCTAGTGTCTTCAGCAATAATATAATCCACTTCTTTCAGAATGCGTAAAGCTCTCAATGTAATGTCTTCAAGGTTTCCGATAGGAGTTGGTATTATGTATAATTTAGACATTGTTGTTAGTTAATTAATTATATTTTTAGTTCTAGTCCATCATAAGCCATGAATATATTTTGAGGTAATTCAGCACTTACAGTGTCATATGTTCCTAATTGATGGCTTATGTGAGTTAAATATGCTTGGGCTGGGTTTATCTCTTTGATTATGTCAATTGCTTGTTGTAATGTGAAATGAGACACGTGCTCAGTTCGTCGCAATGCACTAATTACTAAAACTTTAGAACCTCTAATTTTGTCTAATTCTTTTTCGCTAATGAAATTTGCATCGGTAATGTATGTGAAATCATTTATGCGATATCCAAATACCGTCATTTTATAATGCAAAGCTTCGATAGGCGTGAATTTAATTGAGTTAATAAAGAACGGTTCGTTTTCAATTTCATGTAAATTGATTAGAGGTACGCCTGGGTATTTTATTTCAGCAAAGACGTAGTTGTATTCATTTTTAATACATTTAGCTGTAGATTTATTAGCATAAACATCAATTGCTTTTTTCAGGATGAAGTTGAACGATCTAATTTCGTCTAATCCTCCGATATGGTCTTTATGGGAATGAGTAACCAGTATTGCATTGATGCTTTTGACATTTTCTCTTAGCATTTGTTGCCTGAAATCCATTCCAGTATCAATTATGAATATATTTTCGTCAATTTCAATCATTATGGAAGATCGCAATCGTTTGTCTTTTAGATTACTTGATTGGCAAACTTCGCAATTGCAAGCAATTACAGGAATGCCTTGAGATGTTCCTGTGCCTAGAAAAGTTATTTTCAAAGGAATTAATTTTATTATAATAAGTGGGATGTAACGGATTCGAACCGCTGACCCCCGCCCTGTCAAGGCGATGCTCTAAACCAACTGAGCTAACATCCCTTTTTTGTGGAGCAAATATAAACTATTTTGGTTAAATAGCTTTATTTTATAATTTATTTTTCCATATTTTAAATTATGCTTTATTATAGAGAAGTGCATTGGGATTAATAAAAGAATTTTTCAATAATGTTACACATGTAAAAAAAATGCAGTAGGTTTGTAGTATTAAATTTTATTTAAAAAAAAGGAGGTTAAATTGAATAAAATTGGCACATCAGGAAATACGGGCAAAGGCGTTCGTTCAGATTGTTTCATCAGTATTGAATTAAGTAGCAAGCCAATAGGTTTTGTTATTGAATTAAAGAGTAAAGTTAAGGTTCTTTATGGTGATTCTATAATTGCGTTGATTAAAGACATGTTAAATTATTATAAAATAGAGAATGCAAATGTTTCAGTAGAAGATTCAGGAGCCTTACCTTATGTAATAATGGCAAGACTAGAGTCTTCAATAAAGCAGGTTTTAGATTCAGAAAAAGAGTTTTTACCTGACTTTTTAGATCAAAACAGATATAGTACGGATAGAGACCGTTTTCGTTTCTCTAGGCTTTATTTGCCAGGTAATTCACCAAACTTAATGATAAATGCAGGCTTGCATAAGCCAGATGGAATTATTTTGGATTTGGAAGATTCGGTTGCACCATCAAAGAAAGCAGAAGCTAGGTTTTTGGTTAGAAATGCTTTGCGTAATGTTGATTTTTATGGCTGTGAAAGGATGGTTAGAATAAATCAAATACCACAAGGTTTGGAAGATATCAAATACGTTGTTCCTCATAATGTTAATTTAATTCTAGTTCCCAAGTGTGAAAGTGTTGATCAGATTGTAGAACTAGAAAAAGAAATAGAAAAAGTAAAAAAGCAATCAGGAGTAAAGAATAATGTTTGGTTAATGCCAATAATAGAGAGTGCTTTGGGAGTTATTAATGCTTATCAAATAGCGAAATCATCAAAGAACATAGTAGCTTTAGCGATAGGTTTGGAGGATTATACTGCTGATTTGGGAACAAAAAGAACCGAAGAGGCAAGCGAGTCATTCTTTGCGAGAACACAAATAGTTAATGCTTGTCGTGCAGCAGATATTCAACCAATTGATTCTGTTTTTTCAGATGTAGGCGATATGGATGCTCTAAGGGAATCAGTTTTAAACTCTAAATCATTAGGATTTGATGGTATGGGTTGTATCCATCCACGTCAAATAAGTGTTATTCAAGAATCTTTTGCTCCCGATAAATCGGATATTGACAAGGCAAAGAAAATTGTATTAGCATTTAACGAAGCAAAAGCAAAAGGTTTGGGAGTAGTGTCTATCGGTTCAAAAATGATTGACCCCCCAGTTGTTAAAAGAGCTTTACGAGCAATTGAAATAGCAATAAAGCTTGATTTATTGTCCGAAAATTGGATTAAAGAAGAAATCGTATAGTTTTTTAATTTTATACTTTTTATTTAAAATTATCAGAGATGAAAAATGAATTTGTAAAAAACGCATTAGGAAAAAGTGTTCCAACAGAAATAAATGGGCAAGCGGCAATACCATACATGGGAGTTAATAAATATGAAGCAAAAGGCAATGTTTATGCTCCAAAGATAAAGTGCGCTGCAAATTACCCAAAAGATGGTAACAAAATATTACCAACATTGAAATCTGCGCTACTTAAAGCAGGTCTTTCAAATGGAATGGTAATCTCTACTCACCATCATTTAAGAGATGGTGATTTGGTTGCGAATGAGATTTTTAAAATAGCATCTGATTTGGGAATAAAGGATTTGGTTTGGTTTCCATCCGCATCTTTTCCATGTCATGAAGCCATTATAGAGTATTTAGATAATGGCACAATAAGCAGAATAGAAGGAAGTATGAATGGCGCCTTAGGGCGTTATTGCTCGGAAGGTAAAATGAAAACAACAGCAGTGTTGCGTTCACATGGAGGTCGTTATCAGGCAATTCAAGATGGCGAGGTTAAAATAGATATTGCAGTGATAGCTGCTCCAACAAGTGATCCTTTTGGTAATGCAAACGGTTTGTATGGTCCTTCAGCGTGTGGAGGTTTGGGGTACGCTTTGGGCGATTATCAATATGCTGAAAATGTTATCATTGTTACAGATAATATAATTCCATTTCCATGTTTCCCAATGCAAGTTGTTGGGAATTTTGTAGATTCAGTTGTGGTAGTGGATAAGATAGGTATTCCAGAAAAGATAGTTTCAGGCACAACAAATATCACAAAAAGCCCAGACCGCTTACTTTTAGCACAAATGACTGCTCAATTTTGTGATGAGGCTGGAATTATAAAAGATGGATTCTCTTTTCAAGCAGGAGCAGGAGGAACATCTTTGGCAATAGGCGTTTATTTTCATAAATTATTGAAAGAAAAGAAAATGAAAGCTCGTTTTGCGGTTGGAGGCAGCACCAAATATATGGTTCAAATGCTAGAAGAAGGTTATTTAGAATATATATTGGATGCTCAGACATTTGATTTGGAGGCAGTTCGTTCAATGAGAGACAATAAGAATCACTTTGATATTTCTATATTTAATTGTTATAATTACCATTCAAAAGGGAATTACACAACAATGATGGATGTGCTTATTCTAGGAGCAACAGAAATAGACACTAAATTTAATGGAAATGTTGTTACTCATTCAGATGGCTACTTACTACATGGAATTGGGGGATGGCAAAATTGTGCTTTTTCAAAATGTACGATAATCCCAATCCCATTGTTTAGAGATAGAATTCCTGTAATAAAAGATGATGTAACTACAATTTGCGGTCCAGGCGAATTGGTTGATGTCATAGTTACGGAGCGAGGTATTGCTATAAATCCGTTAAGAGAAGACTTGATTGACAAAATGAAAAAATCAAAATTGCCAATAAAACCAATCGAACAGCTAAAAGAGGAAGGCGAAAAGATTTGTGGTAAACCAGCAAAAGCAAACTTGTCAGATGAAGTTGTGGCTGTTGTTAAATGGGTCGATGGAACGGTCATAGATACAGTAAAAAAAGTATTATAAGGTCTTCTATATTTAAACTTATTAAAAATTTTGAGGGTAATAATTTTTGTTACAAATGACATTGAAACAGATGAGCGCTTAAAGCGTTCTGTTAATAGTTTGATTGACATTGGGATTGATGTTTTAGTTGTTGGTGTAATAAGACGCAATAGTAATATTGATTATTCCCCCTCTTTTAAAATTAAGCGCTTTAATTTATTTTTTGATCGTTCGTTTTTATTCTATTTGGAGTTTAATCTACGATTGTTTTTTCTTTTGTTAAAAGAGAATAGTGATTTTCTCTTTGCAAATGATTTGGACACCGTGCTAGGCAGTTATTTATCATCATTAATAAAAAGGAAACCAATGATTATAGATAGTCATGAATACTTCACTGGTGTTCCAGAGTTAAATGGTCGTGGCATAGTTAAATCAATATGGAAATTTATAGAAAGATGGATATATCCAAAAATCAAATACCATATTACAGTTTCATACAGCATTGCAGATATGTTTAATAAAGAATATGGAATAAAACCTGTCGTTATAAGGAATATTCCCGCTGAATGCTTTGAACGGAATGATAATAAACATCAAATAGTTGTTCCTTTTGCCAAATATATAATCTATCAGGGAGCATTGAACAAGGACAGAGGTTTGGAAGAATTAATACAAGCAATGCCATTTGTGGCAGAAGACTTAGGCCTTGTTATTGCTGGTACAGGAGATATTGATAAAGAGTTAATCAGATTGGTTAAAGTACTGAATTTAGAGAATAGAGTGTTTTTTACGGGTCGTTACAGCAATTCAAATATTAATAGGATTACGTCAAAAGCCCTAATGGGAGTTTCGCTAGAGAAGGACAGCAATATTAATTATCGCTATTGTTTACCAAATAAATTGTTTAGTTATATTCAAGCGAGTATTCCTGTTATAGTTAGCAATATGCCTGAAATGGCAAGTTTTGTTAAAGATAATAATTTGGGTATTGTAATTTTAGATAGCACACCAAAAAGCATTGCAACATCTATTAAAGAATTGTTAAATAGTCAAGAATTATACTCTATGTTAAAAAGTTCTGTTAATATTGCAAAAGAAAAATATTCATGGAATAATGAAAAAATAAAACTAACCAATTTTATTAATGACTCGATCAACTAATAAAACTATCCACATTATATCTTTTGATATACCATTTCCTGCAGATTACGGAGGCGTTATTGATGTTTTCTTTAAAATTAAAACACTTCGTTCTTTAGGTCTTAATATAATTCTCCATTGCTATGAATATGGAAGAAAACGACAAGAAGAATTGGAAAAGTATTGTCAAAAGGTTTATTATTATGAAAGGCATATTTCAAAAACTAATTTATTCAAGACTAAGCCATACATTGTAGCAAGCCGAAATTCAAAAGAGCTGTTGGATAATTTATTGAAAGATAATTATCCTATTATATTTGAAGGTTTGCATTCTTGCTTTTATCTTGACGAAAAACAATTAAAAACACGAAAGAAAATAGTAAGAACTCATAATATTGAGCATGAATATTATAATAACTTAGCAAGCGTTGAACGTAATATATTCAAAAAATATTACTTTCTAAATGAAGCTTCTAAACTGAAAACATTTGAATCAGTGCTTAATTATGCAGACCATATTGCAGTCATTTCAAAGAATGATATGCAATACTTCGATAAAAAATATAAAAATACTGTTCTTATTTCTGCTTTTCATCCAAATGACGATGTACTAATAAGCCCTGACAAAGGAAATTTTGTTTTATATCATGGCTCGCTCAATATTGGAGAAAACAATAAGGCCGCATTGTTTCTTATAGAAGAAGTTTTTTCTAAAATAAACATACCATTTGTTATTGCTGGAAATAAGGCGTCTTCTGAATTGAAAAATGCTGTGGAAAAGTATGACCATATTACATTGAAAACAAATATCACAACAGAATATATATATCAACTAATAAAAGAAGCTCAAATTAACATTCTACCAACTTTTCAAGCAACGGGGATTAAACTTAAATTGCTGGCAGCATTATTTAATGGTCGACATTGTTTGGTCAATAACTACATGGTTGTTGATACAGGTTTGGAAAAATTATGTCATATAGCAAATGAACCAAATGAGTTTATTGAAAAACTGAATGCTTTATATAATAAGCCTTTTTCATTTGAGGATATTGAAGAAAGAAAGCAATTATTATTAGAAAATGGGTTTGCAAACAATTATAATGCAAATATTTTGAAGAAAATTATAAACAATTAATGACTGTTGTGTTTTAAAGATTTTTTCTTAATAACACCACCTTTTGTGTCTTTTATGCTGCTCAATGTCATAAAAGCATGAGGGTCAATTTTTGCTATTTCAGATTTTAATCGTCCTATTTCGAGTCTGGTAATAACAGTGTATATTATTTCAATATCATTAAGAGTGTCTCCTCTTTTTCCATATCCTCTTTTTCCTGAGTATATAGTCACTCCACAATGCATTTTCTCTATAAGCATTACTCTAATCTCATTACTATGATTAGAAACGATTGTTGCCCCGCTATATTCGTCAATACCCTCAATAATATAGTCAACAGTTTTGGATGCTGAAAAATATATAAGTACAGAGTACATTGCTGTTTCTATAGAGAAAAAAGCAGCAACGAATGAAAAAATAACAATATTAAAAATTAGAATGACATCACCAATAGTTAAACTCGTCTTTTTACTAATATAAATAGCTATAATTTCAGTTCCATCTAACACTGCACCACCCCTTATTGAAAAACCTATGCCAATGCCAAGAAAAAAACCTCCAAAGAAAGATATTAAAAGTTTGTCATTAGTTATTATGGGATAGTCAATAAAATAAATAGCCATTGCTAAAAGAAATATTGCAAGAATGCTTTTTATTGCAAACTCTTTTCCCATTTGCTTAAACCCTAAGAATATAAATGGTAAGTTAATTACAACTATAAGAAAAGATACGGATATATTAGTTAGTTGGTTTACAATTAAAGATATTCCAGTAACTCCTCCATCAAAGAAAGCATTAGGTAAAACAAATCCTTTGAGCCCAAACCCAGCTAAAACAACTCCAAAAGAAATAAGAAGAGCATCTTTTATTAAATGTTCAAGGTTGACTCTCCATCTATAAAATTCCTTCCCATATTTATAGCTATATTCTTTCTTGTCTCCTTTGTAAAAACTTCTAAAAATATTAGCTGTTAGTTTCTTAAAGAAGTTTCCCATTTCTTATTTTCGTTTGTAATAATTAATAACCAAACTCTTTTGCTGTAATTTTTATAATTTCAATTTTCATTACATTAACATTGTTTACAGCTGGCTTTGAAAAAGTAAACTCTTTCTTTGCATAATGGTCCATTATAATATTTAAAGCTTTACACTTTTCATCAAAATCATCCACAAATGTTAACAATCCATCCAAAAGCACGCTACGGTATTTCATACTCCAAGAACAAGCTATGTCTGGGTTTTGTATTCGCATTTCATGATCGGTTGAAAAGCTAACACAAACTTTATTATTCACTTTAAGTATGCCTTCTTTTTTCCCACCCTTGCCTGAATGAATATATAAAACCCCATCTTTGTAACCAAAATTAAATGGAAGAACATATGGATTGCCATCTAAATCAACCATCCCAACAGTGCAGGCTTCGCACTTGCTTAGCACATTGTTAATAAATTCATCCTTGTTTTCTTCTATAAATTTTGCTTTCATAATTATTATATTGTTATTTTCTTTGTTGCTAAATAATTAACAAGAGGATTTTCATATATCTTTAAGAAAATATTCTTTAATGCAACCTTATCTTCAATTTCAAGCAAATTAATTTGTTTGTTTACATAGTCAGAGAATTTTTCTTTTTCTTCTTCAGTGTAATGTTGACTATATGTATTTTGGTCGTTTATTAAATCTGATGCGATATAATTGTTTGGATTTAAGTTGAAGTTTGAATGTATTTGAGAATCTATTATTTTTGCTAATTCTTTTAAACCTTCATTGATACTTCCCGATTTTTTAAGAATATTCAATTCTTCTCCCTCAATAAGAGGTGTGCAAAATGTAATATTAACATTTCCTTTTTGATTAGCAATACCAAGCCTCATGCTTTCAATATCATCACCTTTAGTCTTTTCATATTTTTGCTCTTGCGAAGCGAAATATGCAACTTTCGTTTTATATATATCGCAAGGTTCATATTCATATGAAATAGATATAGGCACAATGTTTAGTTTTGAAATATTATCAAAAATATTCTCGTCACCACTAATGCTTAGCATTTTTAACAAAGAAGGTTGAGTGCGGTCGTCTCCATCTTTTGTACGACCTTCTCTTTGTGCAATCCATATACTAGTTCTTTTCTCTAACAAAGTATATCTGATGTAAGAAGAAAGCAATAAAGAGTAATTATACATTTCTTTTATAGGCACATTTCTATTTACAACAAAGCTTCTATTTAGCTTGACAATATCAACAATCCATGGATATATAAGCAAGTTACTGCCTATTGCAATTTCTGTTGTTCCAAATCCATTAGTATGTAAAAGCATGTTTATTAGAGCAGAGTCTAATATAATGTCTCTATGGTTTGAGATGAATAGATATGATTTATCCTTTTGTAAATTTTCAATTCCTTTACAAGTGAAATTATTTATACTTTTATCAATAGTCATCTTGACTAAAGGTTGTATAATGTGCGATTGAAATTCATTGATTGATGAAATCTTTGATAGCTTTCCAATCAATTCATCCATATTCGCATTTGGATAAAAATGTAATAATATCTTTTGAATGATATCTTGCGTAAAAAGACCATTTAGAACATGATTAACTTCCGAATCATAATATGGTCGTATTTCGTCGTAATGTCCCATGACTAGGTATTATTATTATTGTTTATTTATTGACCGTGACAATGTTTATATTTTTTCCCACTTCCACAAGGGCATAAGTCATTTCTCCCCACTTTTTTCTCTGCAATTATAGGTTGTCGTTTTTCTTCCTGTGGAGCAGTGTTAGCTACTAAATCATTAGCCCTGCTTGTTGTTAATTTACTGTGGTCAACCTTTTTTATAGGAGCATCTTTAACAGTCTTTGATTCTTCAATAGGAATATCTGCTTTATACAAGAATGAAATAACATTCCTATTAATTTTAGATATCATTGTTTTGAAAAGATTGAATGATTCCAATTTGTAAATTAAAAGAGGATCTTTTTGTTCATAAGAAGCATTGTGTACAGATTGTTTCAAGTCATCAAGCTCTCTTAGATGTTCTCTCCATTCCTCATCTATTACGGCTAAATTAATGGTCTTTTCATATTCAATAACTAATTCTTTTCCTTTAGATGTGTATGATTTTTCTAAATTACAAACAACTTGAAGTACTTTTGTTCCATCTGTTATAGGAAACACGATGTTTTTATATTGTTGTGAATTATTTTCATATACATTTTTTATAAAAGGGAAGGCTCTTTCTGATATTATTTGTTTTTTCTGTATATAGTTTTCATAAGCAGCTTCAAATACTGACTGAGTCAGCACATCCGTTTTAATATTAAAGAAATCATCAGATTCAATCTCATAATTAACTCCAAACATTCTCAATACTTCTATTTTAAATGCATCAAGATCTCTATATTCTTTAGTTTCTGCAATTATTTCTAGGCAAATATCTTTTATGACATTTTCAATATCTATTGATAGTTTTTCCCCATAAAGGGCATTACGTCTTTTGTTGTAAATAACTTCTCTTTGAGTATTCATAACGTCGTCATATTCAAGCAAACGTTTTCTCATTCCAAAGTTATTTTCTTCGACTTTCCTTTGAGCTCTTTCTATAGATTTTGTAATCATTGAATGCTGAATAACCTCCCCTTCTTTCAATCCTAATCTATCCATTATTTTGGCCATTCGTTCCGAGCCAAATAATCGCATCAATTCATCTTCTAATGATACAAAAAATAGTGATGAACCTGGATCTCCCTGACGGCCTGCCCTACCCCTTAACTGTCTGTCAACACGTCTTGACTCATGTCTTTCTGTTCCAATGATAGCAAGTCCTCCTGCATTCTTAACTCCTTCACCAAGCTTAATATCCGTTCCCCGTCCTGCCATATTCGTTGCTATAGTAACTGTTTTTGCCTGACCAGCTTCTGCAACTATATCTGCTTCTCTCTTATGTAATTTTGCATTCAAAACATTATGCTTTATGCCTTTTAGCTTTAGCATCTTGCTTAATAATTCTGAAACCTCAACTGAAGTTGTTCCAACTAGAACTGGACGATTTGCTTTTACAATACTTTCAATCTCTTCTATAACTGCTTTATACTTCTCTCTCTTTGTACGAAACACTTTATCTTCGGAGTCTTTTCTTACTAAAGGTTTATTAGTTGGAATAACAACAACATCTAGCTTGTAAATATCCCAGAACTCTCCTGCTTCTGTTTCGGCAGTTCCTGTCATACCTGCCAATTTCTTGTACATCCTAAAGTAGTTTTGCAAAGAAATTGTTGCATAAGTTTGTGTTGCTGCTTCAACCTTCACATTTTCTTTTGCCTCAATTGCTTGATGCAAACCATCGGAGTATCTTCTTCCTTCAAGTACACGACCTGTTTGCTCATCAACAATACGAATCTGGTTATCCATTATTACGTACTCTACATCTTTCTCAAACATTGCGTATGCTTTAAGCAACTGATTTACCGTATGTATTCTTCCTGACTTTAATGAAAAATCTCTCAATAATTCTTCTTTATGTTTCAATTTTTCATGTGCAGACATAGTTGTATTTTTCTCCAAATCGGCTATTTCTGACCCAACATCTGGTATAATAAAGAAATTAGGCTCATCTGTTGCTGCTGTAATAAGGTCAATTCCCTTATCAGTCATTTCTATGGAGTTAACCTTTTCATCAATTACAAAAAACAAATCATCATCAATCACAGGCATTTGCTTATTTTGATCCTGCATGTAAAAATTCTCCGTCTTTTGCATCAACGTTCTGTTTCCGGCTTCACTTAATATCTTTATTGTAACCTTATTTTTTGGCAAACCTCTTGATGCTCTAAGCAATAACTTTCCTGCTTCTTTTTCCCAATCTTTAATAGACTTTTCACTTGTTATTTTTCTAAAGTCCTGAATAATTTGTGTTATAAGAGCCTTTTGTGCATTGTATAGTTTATCAACCTGCACTTTCAACTCATAAAACTCATGCTTATCACCCATTGGGGTAGGCCCTGAAATAATTAACGGTGTCCTCGCATCATCAATAAGAACAGAGTCAACCTCATCAACTATAGCATAATTATGCACTCGTTGAACTATCTCATCAGGACTTATTGCTGTGTTATCTCTAAGGTAATCAAACCCAAACTCATTATTTGTTCCAAAAGTAATATCTGCCATATAAGCTTTCTTCCTCTCATCTGAATGCGGATTATGCTTATCTATACAGTCAACTGTTAATTGATGAAACTCATATAAAGGCCCCATCCACTCAGAGTCACGTTTTGCCAAATAATCATTTACTGTAACAATATGTACCCCTCTTCCTGTTAACGCATTTAAAAACACGGCCAATGTTGCAACAAGAGTTTTTCCCTCACCTGTTGCCATTTCCGAAATTTTACCTAAATGTAATGCAATACCTCCTATAAGCTGAACATCGTAATGCACCATATCCCACTTAACCATATTTCCTCCAGCTGTCCATGTGTTATGATATTGAGCCTTATCGTTAACTATCTTAACATTTTGCTTAACGATTGACAAATCTCTGTCATATTGCGTTGATGTAACTTCCAAATAATCATTTTCAACATATCTTTTCGCAGTTTCCTTTACTATTGCGAATGCTTCTGGTAATATCTCTAAAAGAACTTCTTCTATTTTCTTTGTTTCTACCTTTTCAAGTCTCTCTATTTCCTTGTAAGTAGTAAGTTTTTCTTCATTTGAAACATCAGGGTTTTTCTCTATTGATTCCTTTAAACTCTTTATTTCATCTGCTTCTTCTTTTATATATTCTTTTATTCTTAATTTTAGATTATTCGATCTTTCTCGCAATTCATCATTTGATAAATTCTTTAGTTCCTCTGTAATTTTATGTATCTCCTCAATATAAGGCATCATTGACTTTACATCTCTATCTGATTTGCTCCCAAACAGTTTATTCAAAAATTCAAACATAATAAAACTTTATTTTTCTTAATATGATACAAACCTACTTTAATTTTTTTTAAAGTCTGCAAATTTTGTAAAAAAAATACTAATCTTTTTATTTTTTTTTTCATTTTTTTTACACCAATCATAAATTAAACAAAAAGATTATTTATTATTTGTAAATCCTTTACTTATTTACTAAGCATCACAAAAGTAAAAAAGCATTAATTGGATGTAATAAAAAATATTTATTTTTGAATAAAATACTATGTTTGATTTTTTTTATTACACAAGATTATTTTATTTTTAGTTGTTTGTATATGATAAAAAAAATTGATTTACATTTGCATTTCAAATCAGACTACAAAAATATATGGCACGCATTTTTATCACATTTTTATTGTTTATTTTTTCTCTAAATGGATTATTATTTGGAGAATGCAGCATAAATAATTTAAAAAAAGATAGAATTTGTGATATTCAAAAAGAAACATGCCTTTATAAATTAAATAAGACTGAACACAAGCCTTTATTTTATGATTGCTCTTTAATTAAGAAAAATGATTTCAATATTGATTATAAACCAATTTGTATTAAGAAAATAGAATATAATATTTCTTCAATTTATTGTTTTAGTAATAAACTACTTTTAACAGCAAAAGCAGTTACAATAAGTAAAGACATTAATATATTCATATTGCGGCTCATTATTTAAAATTATCTTCCCTTTTTTAATATATTCTTTATTTTATAATAAAGGATATACACATTACAGGCAACAAGCAATCCGTTTGTTGTTGTTTTATTTATTTAATTTTAATTTATTGAATGATGGAAAATATTATTGGTATTACCGTACTTATGTTTTTTATTACTGCTCTCATTTCTTTTGGAGTTGCAGTAGTTATAAAGTTTATTGCATTTTTAATTGTCTCACAAAAGAAATCATTGGATATTAAATATTTTGTTAAGTTGTACAGACTTTATCGCTATAGGAGTATTTGGCAAACAAGACATTTAAGAAAAATGAGAGAAAATGATGAATTTGAGATGTATGAAAACATTTAATTTTTTAGATTTATTTCAAGGTATCGCAACTTTAGTTGATTCTGACATAACTATATTTATTGCCAGAATATCATTAATGTTGCTAGGGATGCTTCTTGTTTATCTTGGTAAAAAAGGAGTGCTGGAGCCTCTTTTAATGGTTCCTATGGGTTTGGGAATGGCAGCAATTAATGCTTCTGTTTTGTTTTTACCAGATGGTTCGCAAGGGAATATCTTTGTTGACCCATTAGTTACAGATACTAACCAGCTGATGAATATTATGCAAATCAATTGGCTTCAACCAATTTATACATTTACCTTTAGCAATGGACTAATTGCTTGTTTTGTGTTTATGGGCATAGGAGTTTTGCTTGATGTTGGCTATTTAATTCAAAGACCATTCACAAGCATGTTTTTAGCATTCTTTGCTGAATTAGGCACTTTTGCTACCATTCCTCTTGCAACAGCAATGGGTTTGAATATTAGAGAAGCTGCTTCAATTGCAATGGTTGGAGGTGCGGATGGGCCAATGGTATTGTTTACATCGTTAATGCTTGCCAAGAATATATTTGTTCCGATAACAGTTGTTGCTTATTTATATTTAGGATTAACCTACGGAGGTTATCCTTATCTTATACGATTGATGATTCCAAAAAAATTAAGAGGCATCAAAATGGAACAAAAGACTCCGCCAAAACCAGTTTCTTCATCTGCAAAACTTGCATTTGCTGTAGTAATGTGTACTGTATTGTGCTTGTTATTTCCTGTTGCAGGTCCTTTGTTTTTTTCACTGTTTGTAGGTGTAGCCGTAAAGGAAGCAGGCTTAACTCATATTGTAGAATTCATTTCTGGGCCTTTATTGTATGGCTCAACATTTTTATTGGGATTATTACTTGGCATACTGTGCGAAGCCCATTTGTTGTTGAATCCTAAAATTTTGACACTGCTTTTTCTGGGAATACTTGCGTTGCTTATCTCCGGCATAGGGGGTATATTAGGAGGTTATCTTCTTTATTTTTTCACAGGAGGAAAGTTTAATCCAGTTATAGGTATAGCAGGAGTAAGTTGCGTCCCTTCAACTGCAAAAGTTGCGCAAAAAGAAGTTAGCAAAGTTAATAAAGATTCCATAATATTGTCTTATGCTATAGGAGCAAACATTTGTGGAGTTATAACATCTGCAATAATTGCAGGCCTCTTTATTACATTATTTAAATAGTATATTTTTTTTTAATTTTAATTTTATAATTTATGAAAACATTAATCAACAAAGTTTCCTTTTTAGTTGTATTTTTATTATTATTACCTGTATTTATTTTTGCATCCGATTATTCATCTGCTCAATCAATAATTCCTTCGATAATGGGAATTAGATTGGAATTTATAATTTTCGCATTAACTCTTGTCGGGGTTGCACTTTTTCATCATAAAACAATGTATGTTGCCTTGACAGGATTAGTAGCTATTCTTGCTTTTAAATTTGTTTTTGATGGCGAGTTTAACATTGTCAGTCATATTATCGGCGATGGAGAAAATGAAGGAGAATGGAGAACTTTGGTTAACCTTTTGGGCTTACTTTTTGGGTTTGCTATTTTAGCAAAGCACTTTGAGGAGTCAAAGTTTCCTAAAATATTACCTCGTTTTCTTCCGAAAGGATGGAAAGGAGCATTTGTTCTGCTAATTGCAATAACAATTCTTTCTTCATTTCTTGACAATATTGCGGCTGCAATGATTGGAGGAACGATTGCTTATGTTGTTTTTAGAGGGAAAGTTCATATCGGGTATTTAGCTGCTATTGTTGCTGCAAGTAATGCTGGCGGCGCAGGCAGCGTTGTTGGAGACACCACAACCACTCTTATGTGGATTGATGGAGTTAATCCTCTTGATGTAACCCATGCTTTTATTGGGTCAGTTGTAGCTTTATTTATATTTGGAATTTGGGGAGCAAAACAGCAAGACAAATATCAAACGATTGTAATGGGGCATATAGAAAATGTGAAAGTTGATTTTGGTAGAATATTTATTGTATTTTTAATACTAGTTTTTGCAATACTAACAAATTGGCTTTTAGATTTCCCTGCAGTAGGAGTTTGGATTGGAATTTTATTGGGAGCAACATTTAGGAAAACCCCATGGGAAGAAATAAAAAATTCATTGCAAGGAACAGTCTTTTTAATGTCTTTAGTAACAATTGCATCAGTTATGCCAGTAAATGAATTACCTCCGGCATCAATGTGGAGTGCATTCTCATTAGGTTTTATTTCAGCAGTATTTGACAATATTCCATTAACAAAACTTTGCCTTGAGCAAGGAGGTTATGACTGGGGCATTTTAGCATATTCTGTTGGCTTTGGAGGCTCAATGATTTGGTTTGGCTCATCTGCCGGAGTAGCTTTATCAAACATGTATCCAGAAGCTAAAAACACAGTTAAGTACATAAGCAATGGCTGGCACGTTACTTTAGCTTATATTGTTAGCTTCTTCGTTATGATTTCACTAGTTGGATGGCATCCTCACGCTCCTCATAAAAAAGAACATAAAGAACAAACCGAACAAGTAGAAACAATCAATCCTGAGCAAAACATAATAAAGTAAAGTTTAACATCCATATATACATCCTAAAAGCAAAGCACACAAAGCTTTGCTTTTTTTTTAATTACCGTGTCTAAAAAGGCATGGTTTTTTTATTTTAATTAAAATAGTGATAATTAGAATAATAAGTTAAAAACAATTAAGTTTGAGACTGGCACAAAGAAGTTTGAGAGTGGCACAAAGAAGTTTGGGAGGAGCGCAATTAAGTTTGGGCAGAGCACAATTAAGTTTGAGAGTGGCACAAAGAAGTTTGGGCAGAGCACAATTAAGTTTGGGCAGAGCACAAAGAAGTTTGGGCAGAGCACAATTAAGTTTGAGAGTGGCACAATTAAGTTTTAGAGGAGCACAATTAAGTTTGGGCAGAGCACAAAGAAGTTTGAGAGGAGCACAATTAAGTTTGAGAAGAGCACAATTAATTGATAATTGATAATTGAAAATTGAAAATTTTGGGAAAATGAGTTTGGGGAGAGAACAATTAATTACGAATTTAGAATTACGAATTACGAATTTTGAGAAAAGAAGTTTGGGGAGAGAACAATTAATTAAAAATTGAGAATTAAGAATTACGAATTTTGGGAAAATGAGTTTGATTTTAAGAAATATGAATAGTGATTGAAAGAAAATGAGTTAGTGGTGGAATCTTGAAATAATCATAATATGAAAATCATAAAAAAAATGATAAAAATAATTTTATTTTATGTTTATATTAAATGAAAATATGTACCTTGCAGTGCGATTTATTAATAAAATTATGTATATAAACAACAAGGTTGCTAATGCCTGTAATTAAATTTGAGAAAAATGATACGACCTAAATTTAAACAAGATATAAGAGTATTTATAGATGAAAATCCTAAATTTTCTTCAATAGATTTTATTATTGATATTAATAATAATACTATTGTAATAAAATATGCATATGATGCATCATACTATTTTAAATGTGCTATTCCAAATTCTTTATCAATAATAAAAAAAGAAATAGTAGAACGTAAAATTTCTATTTCAAATGATGAAGATTATCATTTTAAAGGATATTATTGTCCAGGTCAATTTGTAACACAAGAAGAATTTGATGTTTATGGAGAACGCAATCTATATTATGCAATTAAAAAATGGATGAATTGTTTATATGAAGATCTTCTAACTATTCCAATTAATAGAAAAATTGCAGAACAAGCTAAGATAATTAATGATATAAATGATAAAATTAAAGATTATGATGATGATAGTTATTTCAGCGATTTAGAAATTACAGAAATAAAAACAAAAATAGATAAAATAGAAGAAGACTTAAAAAAACAATTAGAAGTTCAAGAAAAAGAAAACAAAGAGCTAAAGCAAAGTATTTTAGAATTACATAAAGAATTTGAAAATTTAAAATTAATGACTCACTCTTTAAATAAAAAAAATTGGTTTAAAGCATTCTTTTATAAAACGTCAGCTTGGTTAGCAAAGGAAGAAAATAGAAAGTTTTTAAGTAATACTGCCGAAATTATAAAACCCATGCTACCAGAAGAAATAAAAAATATAATACAATAATTAATAAAAAAAGCACAAAAAGAATAAACTATATATAGAGAATTAATTTACATTAAAAAAACAAATATAAAACAAATATAATGTATTACATATGGCAAATGAAGTAAGGTTAGAAGTATACACAATCAAAATAAGACAAGAAAGAAATAAGGAATATTTACCTTTAGATGACTTTTTTGATAAGAATGATTTTTTAGTTTTTTTTCAAGATTACATATCTTCTTTTGACAAAGAACTTAACATTGATGAAGAAAGAAAGAAATCTTTAAAAATTGATTCTAAAAAATTACAATTATCAACAGAAAAAAGAATGATTAGTGGTATTATTGAAAGTGGGGGATATGGATACGAAAGCGAGATTTATAATGTTATAACAAGTGCGAAACAATATACTAAAACAATAAATGATGCAGATATTAAGCCATTTTATTTTTTAATTTATTTGCCATCAAATTGTAGTATAGGATATGTTATTTTGCAAAGATTTGGAATTTATGGGATAAATAGTGTATTAAGAGAACATCTAAAAAAGTTTTTTTGTAGTAAATACAATAGCATGCAACTTGATTTTAATCAATTTATTTCAGATAAATTAGCAAAAACATTTATTGAAGAAGGAAATATTAAAGAATTTACTTTAACTAGATATAATTTACCTACTGATGTTGTAGATAAATTAGGAATGCAAGGATATCAAGAAGCGATTAAATCTATTGAAATAAAAATTACTGCAAAACAAATGAAATCTTTTGGAAATAATAAAATTGAAAAATTTGTTAAAGATAAGAATGCTATAATGTTTGATTTGAAAGAATTAACATCTTTGGGGTTTGATGGTAATCATAAATCACAGGTTAAAATTGAGCATAAAGGCAATACAAGAACAATAGATTTATCTGATACGGCAAATATAAGACCTTATTACGATATTGATAAGGATGTAATTAAAAACAAGTCTGGACATCCTGATTTTGATAGCATTAATGAAATTGCAAAAAAATTGATTTTAGAACTAACGGAAAACTAAGCTATGAAAATGTTTAATAAAATTAATATTTTTAAAATTATATCCAATCATTTTAATACATTGCAAAATGATAATACAAAGAAATGTGAGTTTGATGATATATTAACATTTTTAATTTTACCTTTATTAGTATCTGTTGGATTGTATTGGTTTGATTTTGAATTAAAAGAGAATGCTATTAATATTATAATAACAACTCTCTCAATATTTGTAGGTTTGCTTTTTAATATTATTGTTATACTTTTTGATATAATTAAACGAGATAATACGAAAAAGTTAAAAAATGAAATTTTAAGACAACTATTAACAAATATATCGTATTCTATTTTTATTTCAATTTTAATTATAATAGTAATATTAACTACTTATATAAAAAACGAATGTGTTCATTTAATTGCAACAGTAATTGTTTATTTTTTAATTGGACATTTTTTCTTAACAATATTAATGATATTAAAGCGAATGTATTTTCTTTTTATTAATGAACTAAAAGAAATAGAAAAAGATAAATAAAAGTATAAGTATATAGAATTAATATTCAAAATGATGCATTCGGCATCAATGGTTTGTAGAAAAAGAGGGGATAGAGTTAAGTACGACCCCGTCGGGGTCGTAGGTTGTTTTGTGTATAATTTGTTCTACAAACGTTTTATCCCGATGGGATAATTAAAATTCAAAATAGCAATCTAAATTATAAAATGTAGTAAGTTAATTATTTTAAAAAAATTAATTATATTTGCTTAATAATAAAAATAAAAAAATTATGAAAAAAACAACATTTATTATTCTATTTACTGTTTTGTATATATTATCTTATGCACAAATTACAACAACGAAAATTGCTCCAAAAGCAGAGCAAATAGATAATACTCCTTATGATAGTACTAAAAACTTTTTAGGAGAAAATGTATACAAATATATAGGACAAACCCTTTATTTAAAGGGAAAAGCAGAAATTCTTCGTAAGTACGGATATAGCAATTTTATATTAAATTATAAAGAAGATAAGAGAAAATTAAGTAACACATATAAAGTTAAACCTTTATTGGAAGGTGATAGATATATAAAAAATGATATAGGTGGAGGAACTTCTCATTATGACTCAATAGTTGGTAAATATTTTAATATTTTAGAGGTAATAAAACATCCTGAAGCCAATAGCGATAAGTTTCTTTATGGAAATGTTTTTTATCTTAAATTACAAGAAAAAATATCTAAAGATATAGTTTATTTTGAATATAATAGTAAGTATGAAAGTCAATTTGAATTTATTGTTGTTGGCTTTTTTGAAAAACAAAAATCTATAAATGTTGGACAAGAATTTATATTTGCTAATAAAAATATAAAATATAGATTTCCTGGTGATGCCAATCCAAAACTATCATTAGATATTAATACAGGAAAAGAATTAACAATAATAACAGGTGATAAATGGAAATGTGTTGATTTAACAATTGAAGAAGAAAATTACACATTTTCTCTTATTGTTCAAAATTCATTAGGAGAAACTACCACAATAGATTATGATAATATTTATGGGAGATTTAGCAAAGGTAGAGCATATACAATATTGGAAGCTGATAATTATAAAAAAATATTTGGAAATGAAAATTTTAATACAATTTTACAAAATAACATAAAAATAGGAATGACAAGAGAAATGTGTAAACTTTCATGGGGAGAACCAAATAAAATAAATAAAACAATTACAGATAAAAAAAAATCAGAACAATGGGTATATACAGATAATTACCTATATTTTGAGGATGATATATTAACAGCGATGCAATAAGTGAATTAATTCAAATTAAAATTTATAATAAAACAATTGCAAAATAAAATTTTGCCAATACATTAATTTTATCACTAGAATATATTACAATACAAATAATTACATTTTACTTAATTGTAGAAAAGACAATCAAATTTATTTAACTACAAAAAATGTTATAGGTTTATTAAATGGAAAGAATTAAAGTATAATGAAAATAGAAAACAAAAGAATAAAAATAAGAATATTGAGAATATTAAAAATAAATAACGATTCGCAAGCGGAAGAAAAAAGACTTACAAATTTTGCAAATATTTTAATTAATGTTTGTATTGCTATTTTAATAGGAGCAATTATAATGTTTGGCATTCATCAGTACTATGATAGTAGTAGTGCTTTTGATACGGGTTTACTTGGGAATATGGGAAGCTTTTTGTCAGGAACAATTGGCGTAATATTTACCTTTGTCAGTGTAATATTATTTTATACAACATTGAGAATGCAGAGAGAAGAATTGAAATTACAAAGGGATGAGCTGAAATTACAAAGGGATGAAATGGCAAAAAATACGGAAGAATTATCAGGACAAAAGCAACAATTAGAAGCTCAAAATAAAACTATGACGAAGCAAAGTTTTGAAAATACTTTTTTTCAATTGTTGAATGTGCATTCTAATATTGTTAATGCTATGGAATTAAGAAAAAGTACGAATTTGAAAGAGATTATTGCTAAAGGAAGAGATTGTTTTAAATTATATTGGGATACCGAAGAACATTCAAAATTATTAACTAGTTTACAAACTGATCATAAATTAGGATATTCCATAAAGGAAGGGATTTGCAATATACATGTAGAAGATAGTAATATCAGAAATTATTTTTGCAATTTATATCATATCATTAAGTTTGTAGAGAATTCAGATATAGAGGATAAAAAGACTTATATAAATTTTATTAGGGCACAATTGTCAAATTACGAGTTAGTGTTTTTATTTTTTAATGGGTTAAGTGATTATGGAAAAGCGAGATTTAAGCCTTTAATTGAAAAATATAGTCTTTTAAAAAGCATAGACAAAAAATGTATTATAGAAAAAAAATATATAGATGAATATATGGATGAATATGATAAAAAGGCTTATGGAAATGAAGAAAAATAGAAATAAAAGTATAAGTATAGATAATTAATATCCAATGATGCATTCGGAATCAAAGGTTTGTAGAAAGAGAGGGGCTAGAGTTCAGTTCGACCCTGTCGGGGTCGTAGGTTGTTTTGGGTATAATTTGTTCTACAAACGTTATATCCCTTCGGGATAATTAAAGAGAGTTATTAATGTGTCGCTCCCTTGGACTTAAGGAGATAATAAAAATATAAAGATGCCGCACCTTCGGCGCTTAAAATTGTGAGTGTATTGGTACCAGCCGCTTACGCAACTGGTTACTAAGATATCGCCTCT
>MEOD01000083.1 GCA_001768555.1 Bacteroidetes bacterium GWF2_29_10 | reverse complement strand
TTTTTACAGTTTTAAATTATTAATAAAAATCTGTTCAAAACGGTCATACTATTTCAGGCATTGACAATTTGACATTTTTTTATAGAAAAACAATGGTTAAAAAAAGTAAGTTGAATCATACTTGGTTAATAAAATTTGTGTAGATTTGGTTTTTTTAAGATTATTTTTAATTATGATGAAATATTTATGGTAGTAATAGGAATTACAGGAACAATCGGTTCTGGGAAGGGTACAGTTGTTGAATATCTACAAAGTAAGGGCTATGTGCATCTTTCAGTTAGAGATTTTTTGATTAAAGAAATTAATAAGCGTAAGATGACCGTAAATAGGGATTCGATGTTTGCTATAGGTAATGAATTAAGGGAAAAGCATTCATCTTCATATATTGTCGAACAATTGTATGCAGAAGCATTGAAAACAGGCAAAAATTGCATCATTGAGAGTGTTAGAACAATAGGTGAGGTTAAAAAATTAAAAAAAGACAAACGATTTGTTTTGTTAGCTATTGATGCGGATATTAATAAAAGATATGAACGAATATTAAAGCGAAATTCTGAAACAGATGCAGTTTCTTTTCAAACATTTATGGAAAACGAACAAAGGGAAATGTCTGAAATTGATGAGAGAAAACAAAATATTCAAGCTTGTATGAAGCTAGCTAATTTCACATTATATAATAATGATAGCAAAGAAGAATTTAATGCAAAAATAGAAAGAATTATATGCAAAATAGAAAGTGGTAATTTCTATATAAGACCAACTTGGGATGAGTATTTTTTAGATGTATTGGATGCTGTTTCTAAGCGAGCAACATGTGATAGAGGTAGAAGTGGTTGTGTTATTGCTAGAGATAATCAAATATTGGTTACAGGGTATGTTGGCTCGCCAAAGGGTTTTTCTCATTGTGATGATGAAGGGCATTTTATGAAAAAGGTAATGCATGATGATGGAACTATAACTAATCATTGTGTTAGGACCGTGCATGCTGAGCAAAATGCTATTTGCCAAGCAGCTAAAATGGGGATATCAATTGATGGAGCTACTTTGTACTGTAAAATGACTCCATGTCGCACTTGTGCAATGCTTATAATTAATTGTGGAATTGTCAGAGTTGTGTGTCAGAAAAAATATCATGCAGGCTATGAGAGTGAAATGATGTTTAAACAGTCTGGGATTATTTTAGAATACATAGATAATGAAGTAGAAAAATACGAAAATCAATAAATACTATAAATAATGAAAGATACTCCATTTGATTTTGATATTGTAACAAAAAATATTGAAAAAAGTAAAATTGCTAATATTGGTAAAGCATCCATTAGGGAACTTAAACATTTAGTTAATAATATAGAGAAAGAAACTTGCAAAAAGTTTATTCGAATGGAAATGGGTGTACCTGGTATTGAAGCTAATAAAATAGCTATTGAGGCAGAGATTAATGCTCTTAGAAATGGAGTCGCTTCCGTGTATCCTGAGATAGAAGGAGTCGAATCATTGAAGATAGAGACAGCTCGATTTTGTAAATTGTTTCTTGATATTGATGTGTCTTATTTAAATTGCATCCCTACAGTAGGTTCAATGCAGGGTGGATTTGCGGCCTTTCTTACTACAAACAGAATTGATAAAAATAAAGATACTATCCTTTTTCTTGACCCGGGCTTTCCTGTTCAAAAACAACAATGTAATATATTAGGCGAAAAACATGTTGGCTTTGATGTTTATGATTATCGAGGTGACAAGCTTAGAGCTAAATTGGAATCATACTTGTCTCTTGGAAATATATCTGCTTTGGTTTATTCTAATCCAAATAATCCTTCTTGGATATGCTTTACGGAAAGAGAATTGGCTATAATTGGCGAACTTGCTGAAAAATATAATACAATTGTAATTGAAGACTTGGCATACTTTGGAATGGACTTTCGTAATGATATTTCTACTCCAGGCAAAGCTCCTTTCCAACCAACTGTTGCAAAGTATTGTTCTAAATATATATTGCTACTTTCTAGCTCTAAAGCATTTAGTTATGCAGGACAAAGAATTGCAATGCTGGTAATTTCTGATAGCCTTGCACAATCAGTGTATCCTGACCTAAAAAGATTTTATACAACAGACAATTTTGGTAGAACAATGATCTATGGAACTATATACGCTTTAAGTGCTGGAACTTGTCATTCAACTCAGTATGCTCTTGCTGCAATATTTAAGGAAGTAAACGAAGGTCGTTTTAATTTTGTTAATGTAATTAAGGAATATGGTGATAAAGCAAAAGTGATGAAAAAACTTTTTGTAGATAATGGATTTAAGATTGTTTATGATAAGGATGAGGATAAAGACTTGGCTGATGGGTTTTATTTTACCATAAGTTATCCTAATTTCTCAGGAGAAAAATTATTGAGAGAACTATTATATTATGGAATTAGTGCAATTTCACTTTCTATAACTGGTAGCCACAGAGAAGAAGGTCTTAGAGCATGTGTATCATTAGTAAATGTGGAACAATTCCCAGAACTTGAGCAACGACTCAAAATATTTAATGCTAATAACCCTATTACATAAAAATTTATAAAGGGGTCACGAAATTTATTTGTAAGTTAAAATTATAGTTATAGAATATAAAGTAAAAAAAAACTTAACTTTGCATAGAATAATTCATTTATAAAAAAAGAGCAATGGACAATAAAATAGCAAAACCTTTTTTTAAATGGGCTGGCGGAAAAACTCAATTGATAAATGAAATTTCTAAAGTATTACCATCAAATATAACTAAATCTAAATTCACATATTTTGAGCCATTCGTTGGTAGTGGTGCTATTCTATTTTGGATGCTTAACAATTTCCCAAAATTAGAAAAAGCTGTGATTAATGATATTAATGAAGATTTGATAAACACTTATAAAATTATTGCTTAATATGAAACAATATGAAGCTGTTATTTTTACGTTGGAAAAATTAGGAGGAGTTGCCACTCTTGGCCAATTAAATCAAGAGGTTTTCAAAATAAATGATTGCATTTGGAAAACAAAAACCCCATTTGCAAGCATACGAAGAATCGTTCAGTATGATAAAAATATTTATAAAATAAAACCAGGATTATATGCTTTAGTTAGTCACAGGAAAGAATTAGAAAATAAAGGAATAATTCAAGAAACCGAGAAAAATAAAGATTCAAAAGCAATTAAAGAATTTAATCATTCATATTTTCAAGGACTTCTTTTGATAATAGGGAAATTAAAAGGATTTGAAACATTTGTTCCCAATCAAGATAAAAATCGCTCTTTTGTTAATGAAAAATTAGGGGATATTAGAACATTAAACGAACTTCCTCTTTATACTCACGAGGTGATTGTTAAAAAGAGTTCAACTATTGATGTAATTTGGTTTAATGAGAGAAAAATGCCTAATTCTTTTTTTGAAGTTGAACACTCTACTGATATTCAAAGTTCATTGTTAAAATTTAATGAATTACAAGATTTTAATTCAAGAATGGTAATAGTAGCAGATGAAAAAAGGGAAAATGAATATTTGCAAAAAATTAAATATACTTCTTTTAAAGAATTAATATCTCCTCGTAAAAGAGTTTCTTTTTTGGGATATGAGTCTTTAAACAAACAATATGAGTCTTTAATAGAGAGCCAAAATTTTAAATTTATTTTATGAAAACATTTAAGGTGGAAATAATAGAATCTCTATCACGAATCGTAGAGATAGAAGCTAACACAAAAGATGAAGCAATTTCTATAGTGAATGAAAAATACAAAAATGAAGAGATTGTATTAGATTATAATGATTTTAAGTATGCGGCAATAGAATCTTTAGAAGATAATATAGAGATAAAATAATTAACCATACTCATAATTTATTTTGTTTCAATTCGGATATGGTTCTTCGGAAACATACTAATAATAAAATCAATAAACAAGATATAAAACACAAATACGCATTCTCTCTAACTTTTAAAAGCTCTTTTTTAGCTTGATATATGACATTGTAAAGCTTACTTTTTCTTTTTGGCTTGTTATTTCATTTATCAGATTTGCTCCAAAAGTTTGAACAATAAAACTAAATTCAATATTATCACTCAAGGAATAACTAATAGATGGTCCAGCAAAGTAGCCTTCCATATTTGGGAAATACATGACAGATAAAGAACCATTGAGCAGTGGACTTATTGGATAGCTTAATTGCCCGAAAATATTATACTCTGTAAATGATAAGTTTTTAGAATTACTTGGAGCATTAATTATTTGCTGAAAGCTATTGATATTGGTCTGATTGTCTCTCTTTTGATTGTACAAAAATTCAAATTGGAGCATTAAAGAGTTTTTAAATGTATAATTTGTCCCAATACTTGCTAAAAATATACCTGTCGTATCTCTTACATTTTCTACAGGATGATAATAGCTTAGTTCTCCACAAAATCCTGCTCCTTTAATATCTCCAGCCCAACCTAATCCAAGCACATAATCCTCATTTTTAACAAAGCCTCCCAAAATTTGGAAATCGTATTCCCATTTATTAAACCTATAAATACCTGCATAATTTCCTTGATCCTTTCTTTTTCCACTCACAACTATTTCTGAGGATGAAACTTCTGTGTTATAATATTGTAAACGGATAGCATCTTCTCCCGGCTTTTCTATGTAATCAACATCAAAAAACGAATAATTATTAAATATATCATTGGGATTCCACACAAAACACTTGCCCCAATTAACCCTTTGGCGTCCTGCTTTTACATTGACTTTCCCTTTCTCATATGATAAATACGCTCTGTCAACAAAACTATTTAGAATAACTGACTTTTCTTCAAATAGATTGAATGACATATCAACTATCCCATCATCATAATCAATATCATTACCGTAATTTGGATTATATTTAACCGTTTCTCCAGTAAATACACGGTTTCTTAATTCTACAACAGTATTAAAATGAGTGTTGGGAACCCACTTGAAATTTAATCTATTATGAATAAGATTATCATTAACCCAATCCTTGTTAATATCGCTAAACATTAACGTTTGCATGTTCGAAATATAGCCATTGCATTTAAGTTTGCTTTCTTTTTGACCATAAGCAAAGCATGAAAAAACAATTAATAAAACAAATAAAAGTATTCTATTTTTCACCTATTATTCTTTTTTGACAATATTATCTGAAATAATTACTCCGTCTTCAATTGTTACTATTCGTCTTGCTTTTTTCATAACCCTTGGATCATGTGTTGAAAAAACAAACGTGATGTTTTCATCTTTATTAAGCTTTTCCATAATATCAAGAAGTACAGCGGTGGTCTTAGAATCTAAGTTTGCTGTAGGTTCATCTGCAAGGATAAACTTAGGTTTTGAGGCAAGTGCTCTTGCTACTGCTACCCTTTGCTGTTGCCCTCCAGACAATTTTGATGGTCGGCTGTCAGCTCTATCTCCCAAACCTACGGCATCTAATAATTCCATTGCTCTTTTGTCCCTTTCCTTTTTTGACTTGCCTTGCAAGTGCATAACAAATTCAATGTTTTCCTTTGCTGTAAGCACGGGAATTAAATTATATGATTGAAAAACAAAGCCTATATTGTTCATCCTAAAGTCAATTAGTTGGCTTCCTTTTAGACTGCTTACATTAACATTGTCTACAATGATTTCTCCTTCAGTTGGACTATCCAACCCCCCAACCATATTAAGAAACGTCGTTTTCCCTGAACCTGAAGGGCCTACTACGGCAACAAACTCTCCTTGATTTATTGTTAAATTAATGCCATTTACTGCATTGACTTCTATATCGCCATCTTTATAGATTTTCTTTAAATCTTTTACTTCAATAATTTTCATAATTTTATATATTTTTAATTATCTGCTCTTATTGCTTCTACTGGGTTTAACTTTAATGCTTTTAGTGCTGGATATATTGATGCCAAAACTCCTGTTAAAATTACTAAAATGGTAACAACAAAATAAAATTCTCCATCCAATTTAGGATTAATTACACTATCAAATCCAAATGCTTCATATCCATTTCCTAAAAATCCTAAGTCAAGCCCAACATGACCATAATACAACACAATAAAATAAGTTACAATCAACCCAATTGCGCCTCCTGTCAATGTAAGCATAATTGTTTCAAACATTATCATTTTGAATACTTTTAATTTGTTCATCCCTATTGCCATAAGCATTCCTAGCTCCTTTACCCTTTCCAAAACGGCCATTAACATTGTGTTAATTATTCCAAATCCTAATGCAAGAAGAATAATCCCAATAGTAATGTAGAGCATTACATCCATCATATCGCTCATCCCTGCCGTTTCTGGTTGAAGTTGTTTCCATGTTACTACTTCATAGTTATTGGGTAGTTTTGCTTTTATAGATGCTTGAATATTGTCTAATTCTTCCAAATTTTTTATCATAACTGAAATTTCATGTGCATTGTTTTCATCAAAATTAATCAAGTTGCACAAAGAACTATTCAATAGATAAACATTCCCTTCGTCAAATGCGGCATTCTTTGTTTCAAATATTCCTGCAACTCTAAATACTCCTCCTGTTAGGTTGCCATCTGTCGATTGTAATGTTAAAACTATTTTAGATTTTACCTTGGCTTTTATTTTACTTGCCAAGCGTTTACCTATAACTATTTGATTAGATTTTGTTAAATAATTGCCACAGGTATCACAAATGGTTTTGTATAACATGCATACTTTCTTTTCTAACATTGTGTCAACACCAAAAACCATAACTCCTGATGCCGCTTTCGCTGTATTGGCCATCGCTATAATATCAGTGCGTCTTGAGCAATTCTTTACTCCTTCAACGCCTTTTACTATTTCTATTATAGAATCTGCATTATTTATGTAATATTTCAACTCTTTATTGGCCACAAAATCCTTATGCCTAATAAGAATATGTGGAACCTCATTTTGCAATGCCTTTTTTATCCGAAGTTCAACCATTCCGGTCATTACTGCTGAAGAAAAAATACCTCCAAACATCCCAAATATTACTGCAAATATTACTACCAAACTACGGGTCTTATTCCTCCATACATTTTTCCATGCTATTGAAGTTATCATATATATTCTCCTTTTTATTAATTTCTTAGTGCATTTATTACTTTCATTGACGCAATCTTTGATATAGGGTAAATTGTAGATAATAGCAAAAAACATAAAATAACAATTACTTGTGTTATTATATAATCAAGTTGCCATGCCAAAGGCATTAATGGTTCAAATCCATATTGTCTTATCGAATCTGCATAAGAACCTGTTAAAACTATTGGATGTATATGATAGTAATAAACCACTGGCAAACTAATTACCATTGCTCCTGCAACTCCCAACATTCCCATAAATACTATCTCCATTAAAACTATTCGTATGAGCTTTATCTTTTGCATACCTATAGAAACCATTATACCAAACTCACGCTTGCGCTCTGCTGTAAGCATCAAAACTGTTCCGAAAACTCCAAAAGCTATAATTATATATAGAATAAAAATGTACATGTAGCTTTGCGAATCTTCCGATTTTATTAGTCTGTCTAGTTCCGCTAGCATTTTATCCCATGTCATAATCTCATATCCCATGCCTTTGGTTTTATCAATCAATTCTTTATCTATTCTAAGCATATTGTTTTTATCATCAATATCTATAGCTAAAGCGGTTAATCTGCCTTGTGCTTCAAACAACCCTTGTGCTGTTTCCAAATTCATATAAACCATCATGTTGTTTAAATCTGGTGAAGGAAACTTAACAATCCCTTTTATAAAATATTTACCAGCTGCACTTGAACCATGAAAACCCTGACCCATAAAAACTATAGTATCGTTTATACCTAATTTGAAAAAATTAGCTAACCCTTCTGATATAATTACTGCATTATTATCTCCTATTTTAAGATATTCTCCTTTAACTAATTTTTTGTCAAGCTTAGTCATTCTTTTTTCTTTTGCCAAGTCTGTACCTATAATCATAACTCCCTTTGTTTGATCGTTTGTTGAGGCCAATGCAAATGACTCTAACCTTGGTATAGATAACTTGACTCCTTTTATGTTTTTTACTATATCCTCTAGTTTTTTATTATATTCAAAACTATTATCTATTATCTTGTCATCCCAATATCCATCAGCATGTATTTGAATATAACCTGTATAGGCTTTTACAATATTGTCCGTTACATTTCCATAAAATCCTAAATTGATTCCCCTCATGAATATTGCAAAAAATACTGCAAATAATATTGAGGAGGCTGTTATCATCGAACGTCTCTTATTCCGCCAGACATTCCTCCAGGCTATTTTTAAATCTTCTTTCATACTTATATCTTATTTTACTGGAAATTTAATTGACTCACCATTTTTCATGTTCTGTTGAGAGAAGAAACTCTCATTTACTGGCATGTCAAAAACACTTTTTGTTATCGTAACAACTGTCTTTTGATTAGGCTTATCTGCTGGAATGATTTCAAAACGTGTAGGAATTTCCCTGCCTCCCATCATTTTTATATCAAACGCAATGTCCGTCTTAATCAACTCATTTTCTTCATCATAGTACATACTTTTCATCTGGATGTAACTATTTTTACTAATCCACTTCTCTATTTTACCCCAAACAACTGCTGCATTCGCTTTTGGCAATAACTCTATCTTATAACAATCCTTCCCATTAAAAACCTCTGACCCAATTATTTTATGATTAAAATCTACAACTATTGATGACTCTTTTAAAATATCATCATTGCTATAATCAGAACCCATCCAACCTTGGCTCATCATGGATGCTGGCATCTTTATCAATCGATTTATTGATGGATTCCAACTCCACATGTCGTTCTGGCGTTTTAAAAATGTTTGTCCCTTATCTTTCGCAGGGGCAGTTATTAAGGTCATTGAATAATCACGACCTTTACTGCAACTCTTAAACGAAACCGAACGGGTCCATGTCGGACGAATTACCTGCATCGTCATTTCACTATAATTTGATTCCCCTTGCATCTTGTCATCAGATTTCTTTATAATCTCAGTTGCAGTCTGTGATTTAATAAGTGTGACAAACAAAATCGCTACCGTAAATAATAATATTCTCTTCATTGTATTGTATTTTTAGTTTATGTAAATCGTTTTATTATAACCTTTTTTACTCGTTCAAAATCTATTGCTTCTGGAACATATATATATTGCAAAACAGTTCCGTCTATTGCTGAATGTAATATTAAAACATCCATCTCTGGATCTTCCGAACCATTTTTTGCAAAATAATTCATCAAATTAACAAGAAAGTCTTTATGTGCCATTTCTATTTCCTTTTCAAGAATATCAAAGACTGTTGGTTGTAACATCATTGTGTAATACAATTTAAACCACTCCTTGTTTTCAAAGTCTTTTATTAGTTTGAATAATGCATTAATAAATTTTTCAAAATCTTTCTTCGTTTTTATCTCAATTTCCCCCAAATTACTGAGCCAAGAATCTTTTCCTGAATCAAAAATCTCTTTCAATAATTGCTCCTTACTTTCAAAATAATTATAAATAAGACCTTTCGAAATGCCTGCCTCATTTGCAATATGTGATATTGATGTTGCGTGATAACCAAAAGTACCAAAAAGACGAAGTGCTACATCCATAATCTCTTTTTTCCTTTTAATCCTTATCTGTTCTGCTTTTCCTATATTTTTTGTCATAATTATTCTATTGACTAAACGGTCGGTCAAAGATAAAATCTTTATTTTTAATAAAACTAGTTTTTTTTGATTTTTTTTTAAATTAAGCAATCAAATAACTGATTATCAATTTGTTCATCATCCCAGTATTCAAAGATAAAATCATTTTTTTTTAATACATTCTTCTAAAATTGCATCAAGATTTGTAATATTAACCATATTTTTTAGCAAAATATTAACAACCAATATAATACATAAATATGTAAAATGCACCATAATAAATCATATACAGTACATATAAAGCACTTATAAAGTACATATAGAGTACATATAAAGCACTTATAAAGTACATATAGAGTACATATAGAGCACATATAAAGCACTTATACAGTACTTATAGAGCACATATAAGGCACATATACAGCACATTAACCTTCTCTCAACCACTATATTGCCACCTGATAAGTAACTATACAAGCTGATTATCAATTTTTTAACCTGCAGAAAATGTTAATTAAAGTGTGGCAATTCAAAAAAATAATTTATAATTGACTCTAGATAATAAAGAACAATTAAATTGGGATAAGTTTTTGCCTGTCCCAAACATTAAAATTCAACAATAATACCTATTGTAGGAAGTATTGTTCCCGTAAAATCATCAATATAATTAGGAACATAATACCTATTATCCGTACCACTTATTATAGGATTGTCTTTATCATCTTTCTTTACATCAATTATTGGTGGTTGTTCCGCCTTAAAATTATATACATTTTGAATATCAATGTAAAAATCAAAAGACCATTTCTTATAATAATATTTTTTATCAATACGAATATCTAAATTATGAAAAGCTGACAACCTTTCTGTGTTAACTTTTGAATAATCAATGATTCCTTGCTTTGTTATGTCCCAGTTATCTCTCAATAGACTTGCATCTATATTATAAGGAGTATATGGGGTGCCTCCTGCATAACGCCACTTTGCTCCAACTTGCAAATTATTTTTAAAGGTTTTGCCTAAAGTAACATTAAGTATATGCTTATTGTCCCATGACGAAGCAACATATCGCTTCGTATTAACATCCTTAAACTCACTCCTTACATATGTATAGGTCAATAATCCATAAAAACCTTTAAATAAAGACTGCTGAACTAAAAACTCAATACCATAACTCCTCCCTGTTGAAATAGAAAGTACTGCCTCATTTCCAACAACACCAAAATTACTTCCAAGATTTGCCAGTGAAATCTCATTCTTAATGGAATATGGATAGTTATTAAAACGCTTATAAAAACCTTCCAAATTTAACTTTAAGTTATTATTTGATATATATTCAAAACCACTAACAAAATGATTAGATCTTATATATTGCAAACCTCTGTCTCTATTTAATAAAATCCCTGAATTATCCCTATAACCCATAATGGTATAAGCAGGTAATTGAAAATAGGAACCAACATTTGTATTAAATGCTAAATTCTTAAACAAACTATAAGAAAATGAAAATCGAGGAGATACTTGATCCTTTAGATTATTCATCTGATCATTGTAATCGGAAGCATCCGTTCTAATGCCAAAAGACATACTTAGCCTATCTTTAAAGTACGACGAACTTATTTGACCAAAAACTCCATACTTAAAAATATACAATTCAGAGTTAAACATTATCTCATTAATACCTCCTAATGAGGCAATTTTATTATAAGTCTCATTAAAATACCTCGCATTTTCAATATTAAAACCATAATTAATTTTATATTTATTAACTCTATACGTTTGTTCAACCCTTATTTTATTCTCCGATTCTTGCGATAAATAATCAAGAATTTTACCATTAGATTCTATATTATCTTTATACTTAATTGATTTATTATTTAACATATTCCTGCTAATGATAATGCTACTATAACTATTCTTATTATAATGAACATATTTCCCCCCAACCATGTAGTTCCATTGACTGAATACGGGCAAATAACCCAACGTATATCTTTGTTGCTCTGTCTCATTCGCAGATAAATTTAACTTAAAATCATCTATTGCTCCTAAACCTATAAATGTAAATTCATTCTTATTGTTAGCTTTATACTTCAATTTATATTGAAAGTCATTATATGTTGGCAAAAAGGGTAACCCAATTTGCTTAAATAAAAACTGCAAGTAAGAACGCCTCGCAGATGCTATAAATGTACTCTTCTTACTCAATGGCCCCTCTATTGATAAACCCAAATCACTCGCCCCAATAGTAAGCTTGCCCCCAAGCCGATCATCTCTGCCATCTTTAAATTTAAAATCCATAATCGAACTTAATGCATTGTTCCTATTAGATGGAAATGAACTCGCATAAAACTCAACACTCCTTATAAAATCAGTATTTATCATCCCAACAGGACCGCCTGAAGCTCCCTGTGTCGCAAAATGATTTATATTCGGAATTTCTAAGCCATCTAAATAAAACCTATTCTCATTTGGCGAACCTCCCCTTATTATAATATCATTACGAAAAGAAACTGTTGGTGAAACTCCGGGTAAACTTTGTATAACCTTCGAAATGTCATTATTACCTCCAGGACTCCTATTGATTTCTGTTACTCCAATTGTTCGTAAAGAAATAGGAGCCTCTTCCCTTTTTATATAAGGCGAAGATTTTACGGTAATACCTCCTAGCTCTTTTATATTTTCTTCAAGCTTAAAATCTATAATTGTAGCACGGGAGTTATTAACCTGTATCTCAAAAAAACTCTCTTTGTTATACCCTATTATACTCGCAGTAACATTATAGAAACCTGGCCGCAAATTTGCAAACTCATACTTCCCTTCTAAATCTGTTGTAGAAAATACATTTGACCCAGACAAGCTTACATTAACAAAAGGAATAGGTTCATTATTTATTTTATTGACAATAACACCTCTAATTACCCCATTCTGTGAATAAACAAATGTGGAAATTAAAAGCAATAAAAGAATTATATATTTAGTTTTCATAATAAGTTTATTCTAAGTTTCAAAAATAACTATATTATTCAATAAACATACCCATAAAGTTAATACAGACAAATTGTCTTAAAAAAAGAATAAAATCCAGACCATTCAAAACACCCATAGAATCAATAAAACATTAAAAAATAAACACCAAAAAAAAGAACCCTATATATATTATAGTAAGACTAAAAATTATAACACTATTAAAGGGACCTAAATAAAATCTATTAAAACCAATAAAGAATAGAACTATTCTTTTTCTAAAACAACACAATTATTGAATTGTTCTAATCTTAAATTTACAATAAAGCTCGTTTTTTAATTAAAATGAAGTTAAATGAAACACTATTAGATTATTAACACTAATTATATCTGTCAAACATTTCAAAACACAATGTATTTTATTTTTTAAATCCGTCCAATTTTAACCCAAATTATACCAATGATTAGCCATTTTTAGTAATAATGCCAATATTATCGAAAAAATTAGTCTGACAATATTTGCGTTTTAAATAAAAATAATAATAATTAAGGAGAATTTTATTACTATGTGTCTAAAAGATTAAAAAAAAGTTAATAAAAATGCATTAGTTTAAAATTTAAATTAATTTTGCAGTCCCAAATGAGAGAAACGGATTTAAGATTAAGAAAAGGGAAAAAGATTTTGGGAATTTAAAAAGAGATAAAGGTCTTTGAAAAGCTGAACAATAAGAAAAAAAACGATAGCAAATTGAGTTAAGGATTTGAGAGGTTGATTTTATTTAGGTAAAAGAAATTTAAAATATATTTACAATGAAGAGTTTGATCCTGGCTCAGGATGAACGCTAGCGGCAGGCTTAATACATGCAAGTCGAACGGTAACATGGTAGCAATACTGATGACGAGTGGCGCACGGGTGAGTAACGCGTATGCAACCTACCTATAATTTGAGGATAGCCCAGAGAAATTTGGATTAATACTTAATGTTAATATTTTGTGGCATCACGAGATATTTAAAGGATTTATTTGATTATAGATGGGCATGCGTGACATTAGATAGTTGGTGAGGTAACGGCTCACCAAGTCAGCGATGTCTAGGGGTTCTGAGAGGAATATCCCCCACACTGGTACTGAGATACGGACCAGACTCCTACGGGAGGCAGCAGTAAGGAATATTGGTCAATGGGCGCAAGCCTGAACCAGCCATGCCGCGTGCAGGATGACGGCCCTACGGGTTGTAAACTGCTTTTATGCTAGGGAAATAAGTGCTATGTATAGCATGATGATAGTATAGTATGAATAAGGATCGGCTAACTCCGTGCCAGCAGCCGCGGTAATACGGAGGATCCAAGCGTTATCCGGATTTACTGGGTTTAAAGGGTGCGTAGGCGGCAATATAAGTCAGTGGTGAAATCCCGTAGCTTAACTACGGAACTGCCATTGATACTGTATAGCTTGAGTTCAAATGAAGTGGGCGGAATGTGTCATGTAGCGGTGAAATGCTTAGATATGCCACAGAACACCGATAGCGAAGGCAGCTCACTAATCTGCGACTGACGCTGAAGCACGAAAGCGTGGGGATCAAACAGGATTAGATACCCTGGTAGTCCACGCCGTAAACGATGATAACTCGATGTTTGCATTCATGTAAGCGTCTAAGTGAAAACAATAAGTTATCCACCTGGGGAGTACGATCGCAAGATTGAAACTCAAAGGAATTGACGGGGGCCCGCACAAGCGGAGGAGCATGTGGTTTAATTCGATGATACGCGAGGAACCTTACCTAGGCTTGAAAGACGTATGCTGTAGATAGAGATATTTATTTCCAGTAATGGACATACGTCTAGGTGCTGCATGGCTGTCGTCAGCTCGTGCCGTGAGGTGTTTGGTTAAGTCCAGTAACGAGCGCAACCCCTATTATTAGTTACCAGCGAGTTAAGTCGGGGACTCTAATAAAACTGCCAGCGTAAGCTGAGAGGAAGGTGGGGATGACGTCAAGTCAGCACGGCCCTTACGTCTAGGGCTACACACGTGCTACAATGGTTGGTACAGAGGGCAGCTACATAGTGATATGATGCGAATCTCTAAAGCCAATCTCAGTTCGGATTGAAGTCTGCAACTCGACTTCATGAAGTCGGATTCGCTAGTAATCGCGTATCAGCAATGACGCGGTGAATACGTTCCCGGGCCTTGTACACACCGCCCGTCAAGCCATGGAAGTTGGGAGTGCCTGAAGTCGATGACCGTCAAGGAGTCGCCTAGGGTAAGACCGATAACTAGGGCTAAGTCGTAACAAGGTAGCCGTACCGGAAGGTGCGGCTGGAACACCTCCTTTCTAGAGTTTATTTATATAATTGAAGGGATTAATTCGATTTGCTATTATTGTTCAGTAATTTATTAAGGGAGAGAAAGGGTATAAGTGTGCACGGATTTAAAAGTTGCATGTTCTACCAAAAGTGAGGTGTTGGGAAATAATTAAGTCCCGTAGCTCAGTTGGTTAGAGCACTACACTGATAATGTAGGGGTCAGCAGTTCAAATCTGCTCGGGACTACAAAAGAGGTAAGTGATTGATTTAATTATCATAAGGGGGATTAGCTCAGCTGGCTAGAGCGTCTGCCTTGCACGCAGAAGGTCATCGGTTCGACTCCGATATTCTCCACAATAGCTTTAACAAGCTAGTAAGTTCTTTGACATATTGTAGTAAAAGTAGATAGTAAGAAAAAAAATAGCGAGAAAAGTACAAAAACGAATCTAGAAATGGATTTAAAGAATTAAATAAGGGCGCATGGGGAATGCCTTGGCTCTCATAGGCTATGAAGGACGTGATAAGCTGCGATAAGCTTCGGGGAGGTGCAAATAACCTTTGATCCGGAGATTTCCGAATGGGGAAACCCGATCTATATGATCATCCGCAAGGAAGCTAACCCGGTGAACTGAAACATCTAAGTAACCGGAGGAAAAGAAAACAAAAGTGATTCCCTAAGTAGTGGCGAGCGAACGGGGAATAGCCCAAACCAAAGATGTCTAGGCATTTTTGGGGTTGTAGGACTTACGTCAAATACATTGAATAATAATTAGAAATAACTGGAAAGTTATACCATAGAGTGTGAAAGTCACGTATATTAATATTATGAGATGTTAAGTAAGTATCCTGAGTACCACGGAACAGGAGAAATTCTGTGGGAATCTGCCGGCACCATCCGGTAAGGCTAAATACTCATGAGAGACCGATAGTGAACCAGTACCGTGAGGGAAAGGTGAAAAGAACTCCGAACAGGAGAGTGAAATAGACCCTGAAACCATGCGCTTACAAGCGGTAGGAGGAAAGACGTAAGCTTGCTTATGTCGGACTGACTGCGTGCCTTTTGCATAATGAGCCTACGAGTTAACTATATTAGCGAGGTTAACCAAATTTATTTGGGAATCCGTAGCGAAAGCGAGTCTTAATAGGGCGCATAGTTAGTATAGTTAGACGCGAAACTTTGTGATCTACCCATGTCCAGGTTGAAGCCACGATAACACGTGGTGGAGGACCGAACCAGTTAGCGTTGAAAAGCTTTTGGATGAGGTGTGGGTAGGGGTGAAAGGCCAATCAAACTGAGAGATAGCTCGTACTCTCCGAAATGTTTTTAGGAACAGCCTTAATTAATTGTGTCATAGAGGTAGAGCTACTGATAGGACTAGGGGACTTCGCCGTCTACCGAATCCTGACAAACTCCGAATGCTATGACATCTATATTAGGAGTGAGGCAGTGAGTGCTAAGATTCATTGCCGAGAGGGGAACAACCCAGACCATCAGCTAAGGTCCCCAAATATATGCTAAGTTGAACTAACGCGGTTGAACTGCAGTGACAGCTAGGATGTTGGCTTGGAAGCAGCCATTCATTTAAAGAGTGCGTAACAGCTCACTAGTCGAGCGGTTTGGCATGGATAATAATCGGGCATAAGCATATTACCGAAGCTATGGAATTACGTAAGTAATTGGTAGGAGAGCATTCTGACGGCGCTGAAGGTGAGACGCGAGTTTTGCTGGAGCTTTCAGAAAAGCAAATGTAGGCATAAGTAACGATAATGCAGGCGAGAAACCTGCACACCGAAAGACTAAGGTTTCCTGAACAACGCTAATCGGATCAGGGTTAGTCGGGCCCTAAGTGGTATCCGCAAGGAAAACACGATGGAGAACTGGTTAATATTCCAGTACTGCTATATATAGTGAAGTCAGGACAGAGTGGTGAAAGGTCTGCGTACTGACGGAATAGTACGTTTAAGGGTGTAGATATACGAGGCATAGGCAAATCCGTGCTTTGTGTCGAACCTGAAAGTACCAGGAGTCTTCGGATGAATGGATAATGACTGTAATCGTACTCTCTAGAAAAGTGGCTAAACGTTAATATATATAGTATCCGTACCGCAAACCGACACAGGTAGTCGAGGATAGTATCCAAAGGTGCTCGAGTGATTCATGGCTAAGGAACTAGGCAAATTAGTCCTGTAACTTCGGGATAAAGGACGCCACATGCAAATGTGGCCGCAGAGAAATGGCCCAGGCGACTGTTTAACAAAAACACAGGACTTTGCAAAATAGAAATATGAAGTATAAGGTCTGACACCTGCCCGGTGCTGGAAGGTTAAGAGGAGAGGTTAGCAGCAATGCGAAGCTTTGAATTGAAGCCCCAGTAAACGGCGGCCGTAACTATAACGGTCCTAAGGTAGCGAAATTCCTTGTCGGGTAAGTTCCGACCTGCACGAATGGTGTAACGATCTGGGCACTGTCTCAGCCATGAGCTCGGTGAAATTGTAGTATCGGTGAAGATGCCGATTACCCGCAACGGGACGGAAAGACCCCGTGCACCTTCACTATAACTTAACATTGCTTTTGGATAAATCATGTGTAGGATAGGTGGGAGACATCGAAGCGAGGCCGCTAGGTTTCGTGGAGTCGACGTTGAAATACCACCCTTGATTTATTTGGAATCTAATTCCTTTTAACGAGGAAGACATTGTTTGGTGGGTAGTTTGACTGGGGTGGTCGCCTCCAAAAGAGTAACGGAGGCTTTCAAAGGTACCCTCAGCATGGATGGTAATCATGCGTAGAGTGCAATAGCATAAGGGTGCTTGACTGTGAGACAAACAAGTCGAGCAGGGTCGAAAGACGGATATAGTGATCCGGTGGTTCTGTATGGAAGGGCCATCGCTCAAAGGATAAAAGGTACGCCGGGGATAACAGGCTGATCACTCCCAAGAGCTCACATCGACGGAGTGGTTTGGCACCTCGATGTCGGCTCGTCACATCCTGGGGCTGGAGAAGGTTCCAAGGGTTCGGCTGTTCGCCGATTAAAGTGGCACGCGAGCTGGGTTCAGAACGTCGCGAGACAGTTCGGTCCCTATCTGTTGTGGGCGCTAGAAATTTGAGAGGACCTGACTCTAGTACGAGAGGACCGAGTTGGACAAACCTCTAGTGTACCTGCTGTGACGCCAGTTGCATCGCAGGGTAGCTACGTTTGGACGAGATAAATGCTGAAAGCATCTAAGCATGAAGCTCCCCTCAAGATGAGATTTCTTTTAAGGGTCGTCAAAGACTATGACGTTGATAGGTTACAGGTATAAAGGCAGTAATGTCTGAGCCGAGTAATACTAATTACCCGTAAAATTCTTTAACTCTCGTTAGATTTTGCTTACTAGCTACTTTACAATATGTTTATAACGCATTTAAGAATAGGCGATTATTGCAGTGAGGCTCACCTCTTCCCATACCGAACAGAGAAGTTAAGCTCACTCACGCAGATGGTACTGCAGTAAAATGTGGGAGAGTATGTAGTCGCCACCTTATTTTTATCAAAAAGCCCCTCGTGAAAACTTGGGGCTTTTTTCGTTTATAACAAAATT
>MEOD01000082.1 GCA_001768555.1 Bacteroidetes bacterium GWF2_29_10 | reverse complement strand
CTAAAAAAAGAAGAAAATGGTTTGTAGGTTTATGGGATTATCCTTTAGATATGAGTCTAAAATTACCTAACGCGTAATCTGGGTTTAATAACTATTCTCGCCAAATATAATCCATAAAAAAAGAGACTAAAAATAGTAAAGCAAAGACTATTAATCCAAAATAAAATATTTCTCTAAAGAAAAATACATTTGGGTTAATTAATATTTGCTCAGATATTTTCATAGTTATAAGCAAAAAAGGGATAATCATAGGTAAATTAGAAATGCCTGAAATAACATAACTGTTGTCTGTAAAAACAGCTAAATATGCAGAAAATGTATTAATAATGGAAATGCCTAAGCTGAAAATTAAAGAAAATAGAAGAAATGATAAAGCATTGTTTGCAAAAAAAATATTATAATTTAATATTGCAAGAAACAATAAGCTTATATAAATATAAAAAAAATTAATAATTATTTTGGCAAAGACAAGGTAGTAAGGTTTTGTTAAAAGAAAGTAAAACCTTATTTCTTCTTTTCTTTGTTTTAAAACAGAGACATTGCATATAAAGTTTGATATAAAATAAAGACTCAACCAAAGTATTGTATTAAAACTAATGATGTTTAATCCATCCTCAGAAATGAAGGATAGAATATAAGTAATAGAAAATACAAAAGGGAAAATGATTAAAAATAAATATCCATTCCTTAGTTCATAGCCCATAAATTTTAATACAAATCTGACTAACATAAGGGATAAATATAATATTTAATAATTACAATGTTTTTTTCTTATGAATCAAAGCAAGACCTCCTAAAGATGTTTCTTTGTATAAGCTTGGAATATCATGACCTGTGCATTTCATAACTCCTATAACATGGTCTAAGCTTACTGTATGTTTGCCATCAGACAGAGCGGCATACAAATTAGAGTCGAGAGCTCTTCCTGCAGCAAAAGCATTTCTTTCAATGCATGGAATTTGCACTAAACCATTCATAGGGTCACATGTTAATCCTAAGTGATGCTCCAAACCCATTTCTGCGGCATACTCTATTTGAAAAGGAGAGCCACCAAATAACTGATTTGCAGCAGCAGCAGCCATAGAACATGCAACTCCTATTTCTCCCTGACAACCAACCTCTGCTCCAGATATAGAAGCATTTTTTTTAACAATATTTGCGATTAATCCTGCTGTAGCTAAAGCTCTTATTATTTTTGTATCTGAAAAATCATTATGTTTTTGCAGTAAATATAACACACCAGGGAGAACACCACATGAACCACAAGTTGGAGCTGTTACAATTGTTCCTCCTGCTGCATTTTCTTCTGCGACAGCTAATGAATATGCAAACGACAATGCTCTGCTTTTTAAATTAGATTTATATCCGTTTGCTTTTATGTAATAAGTAGAAGCTTTCCTTTGTACTCCTAATCCACCAGGCAATACCCCCTGATTATCAATTCCTCTTTCTACCGCTTTACACATAGTTTTCCATACTTTCAAAAGGTAATCCCATAATGACTTATCCTCATAATAATCCACGAATTCCCATAAAGTGCGACCATTTTGTTCACACCAATCTAAAATTTCTTTCATGGTAGATATAGGATAAATAGGTTTCACTGCAAAGGCGTCGGTTCCATCTGTAATTGTTCCTCCTCCGATACTATAAGCCGTCCAATCTCCTATTAACTCCCCAGACTCATTAAATGCTTCAAAATACAAAGCATTAGGATGAAATGGTAAGAATTCATGTTTCCAAATTAAATTAAGATTATAACCTTTAAATACACTTTCTATTGCGATATCTGTTAAATGACCTTTTCCTGTAAGAGCTAAACTCCCGTATAAAGTAACATTAAAGGATTTAGCATTCTTGTATTTTTCCCTAAATAATACAGAAGCTTTGTGTGGCCCCATAGTATGACTACTAGAAGGACCTTTTCCTATGTTAAAAATATTGCTTATTGATTCCATAAGAAATTATTTATTTATTACTATTTCCCTATTATACTTTGAATTTGTAATGTCTATGACTGTATTTGTTGCAAGATTTACCAAGTTTTCGTATAGTTTTACATTTAATGTATTAACCTTATCTGTTGGTAAATGTAAATGAGCATAACTGTTTTTTGTAACAAAATATGCGGCAGGAACTCCCTTTTTGTGCATTCCATTTGCATCGGCTCCCCCACCCGCCCATGTGTCTTTAATCATTAAATTAGAAGTTTGACTATCTATACTGTCTATATGATTCCAAAGAATAGGAGCACTTTTCCCATTACCAATATGGATACTATCTCCATATGCTATACAATCCATATTAATTTGCGCAATAATTTTATCAACATTAACAGGACTATGATCTGCAAAAAAGTCAGAACCAATTAATCCTTGTTCTTCACTTGTATATAACATAAAAATTATAGAACGCTTATGTTCGATATTGTTTTCCTTTATATATTGAGCCATTTCTAAAACTGCCGCAGAGCCAGAAGCATTATCATTTGCTCCAGGAAAATAAACCTCGCCAGCCTGACTCCCGACATGATCTAAATGAGATGATACTAAAACATATTCGTCTTTTAAAACTGGGTCATTGCCTTCCATATAACCAACAACATTAACACTCAAACGCTCTTTTTCATACTTAGCATTTGCCTCAATATCAGCATACACTCCTGTTTTAATATTTAATGTTTGTTTTGTGCTATCAATTATTAATTGAATTTGTTTTAAAGTCATAGAAACATCTTTAAATATAATATCTGCAACAGAAAGAGTTACATGTATTTGAGGTAAATCAATATTTTGAATTCCTTCACCTTCCATTAGACTTCCTATTATAGGTTGAGGTTTTTCGTCATTAGGTAATGAAATAAACAAAATAGCTTTAGCTCCTCTTTCTGCTGCGACATTTGCTTTGTAACGAGTATATAAAGCTCCGAATTTACCATTTTTAGGTTCCCATTTAGGGTTTTGCTTAAATACAATAACAATTTTATCTTTAACATCTATTCCAGCATAATCATCATAACCTAGCTCTGGCTTTGAAATTCCATAACCGCAAAATACTATTTCTGCTTTAACTTTTCCACTACCAGTAAATCCTCTGAATATATATTCCTTACCTAATTTGCAATTTTTTAAGGTTTTATTTTGAGAATTTGTAATTAATAATTTTGCTGGTTTTTGAATTTCATTATATTCAATTGGGACATATTGAAAATAAGTTCCACTATCTCCAAATGGTTTTAAGTTTATATTTTTGTATTGTTTTAACATATAATTAGCTGCCATAAAATATTCCTTACTACCAGGCAATCTTCCCATGTATTTTTTTGATGATAACTCTTTTACCGTCGCGATCATCCTTTTAGAGTTAATATTACTTTTATAAGTAGTAGTTTGAGAGATTAAATTAAATGATAATAAAAATATCAAGATAGAGCTTATTACTTTCATATTAAAAAATTCTTTTTATTGTTTTTAATTTATGAGAATACTTATTATTAGTATCACTTATTATACCTTTTTCATCAATATAACTTATTTTTACACGTCCGGATGCATGTATAATCCTATTCTTGTCTAATAAAATACCAACATGTGTTATTCTTCCATTCTCATTATCGAAAAAAGCTAAGTCTCCAAATTGAGAATCATCCAAACAACATACTAAATTACCTTGATTCACTTGTAAGCTAGCATCTCTAAAAAGCTTTATTCCTAGAAATTTATAAATAAGTTGAGAAAATCCCGAACAATCAATGCCAGAAATACTACATCCTCCCCATAAATATGGAATATTTAAAAGACTATGGAGTAATTCTAATAAATTATCTTTTTGATTTAATCCTGCATTTAAAACATTACCTTCAAAGCAATATTCAACACCATTTATCATAAATCTCTTAGCCTCTATATCTTGGAAATAAATAGTAGAACCCATAAAAACAGGTTGCTTATAATGATTGTTAACATCCTTTATATAGCAAATTAAATCGCTACTTACATGTGGATTTATAGTTGATATCAAATCTTTCGATATGAAATTCTGATTATTTGAAATCCAACCTTCATAGTTATCGAAAATGGTTCTTATATAAAGCCATTCTTTGCTATCTCCTAATATTTGAAATGCTTCTCCATATAGAATTTGAGATACCATTTCACTACTATGAAAACTATCTTTTCTTATAGGAATTATTGATTCGAGTGATATTTCAGTATTCATTACACAAACTTATATATACAAAAAAACTCCTAACATTTGCATATCAGGAGTTTTCTAATAAAAGAAAAAAAATTATTTACTATATTTACTATTCATTAACTGAATTAGGTAAAATCGAAACATAAGATTTATTTTCTCTACCTTTTCTAAAATGTACAATACCATCAACTAAAGCAAACAATGTATGATCACGACCAATTCCAACATTAATGCCTGGGTTATGAACTGTGCCTCTTTGACGAATAATTATATTACCAGCCCTAGCTATTTGTCCACCAAATAATTTAACACCAAGTCTTTTACTTTGGGAGTCGCGTCCGTTACGTGAACTTCCCGCACCTTTTTTATGAGCCATATCTTTTTATTTTTTAAAGTTCAACAATATTTTATTTAAATGCTTATAGACTCTATTTGTATTTTAGAAAAACATTGTCTATGTCCATTCATTTTTTGATATGATTTTCTTCGTTTTTTCTTGAAAATCAAAATTTTATCTCCTCTTTCATGAGAAATAACTTTTGCCTTAACTATTGCACCTTCTACAATTGGTTGACCAATAATTACGTCATTATTTCCTCTGTCAATTAATAATACTTTTCCAAATTCAACGTTTTCGCCTTCCTCAGCATTCAAACGATGTACAAACAATTCCTGATTTTCAGTTATTTTAAATTGTTGTCCTGCAATATCTACAATAGCTAACATTATAATTAATTCTTTAGTTTTAAAACAAATTCTCTTTTTTTAAGGACTGCAAAGTTAATAAACTTTTTTAATTGTGTATAAAAATTTATTTATTTTTATAATAGCATGTAAAATAATCTATAATATCTACCTAAATAAATAATTATAAATTTGGGCGAGGATTAATTATTTGATATTTTGAATAAAATCAATATTTTTGCTTATTTAATTGTGATTAATATTCATTGAGAAAATTATGTTTAAAAATATATTTAAGATAGACTTGCGAGTAACTTTTAATTATATAAAGGACCAAAAAGGTATTTTAAAAAGATATAATAGAGAAAAAGAAAATTGGGATTATCATTTAAATTTTACTAAAAATTATATAATAAATTTCATAAAAAAGAACAAAGGAGGAAATGTTTGCGTGTTAGGTAGTGGCTGGCTACTTGATGTTCCATTAAAAGAACTAAGTGAATACTCAAACAAAGTTTTGCTTGTAGATATATACCATCCAAAGTCTATTATCAAAGAAGTGAATAAAGACTATTCAAATGTTTACTTTCTAGAAACAGATATCAATGGAGGAGTAATGCAAAATCTTGCAAATTCTTTTAAAACATTAAAAAAAGGGAGTAATAAATTATCTTTAGAATCTATTTGTGAAAGTAGCTTTTCAATAGAAGGTGATTTTAATATATTTATTTCTGTGAATTTATTAAACCAATTAGATATTATTGTAGCTGATTACATAAAAAAACATAAAATTTATAGATCGGACGAAATTAGAAATATAAGAGCGAATATACAAAATAATCATATTAATTTCTTAAAAAACAAAAATAGTTGTTTAATTTCAGACATTGAGGAAAAATTAACAGATGATAATGGAAAAACTATTTTAACAAACAATTTGTTATATGGAGATATTAGCATGGCAAAAAATATTGAAAAATGGGAATGGATATTTGACACAAAAAAATTATATAATAAGGACTACAATACTACTTTTAATGTTATAGCTTTTACATTTATTTAGAGTGATAATAGTTATAAAGTTAAATTTTAGTTATAGTGTAGCTAAAAAAATTATAATTTTGACAACTCTTAATAACAGTAAAAACACAAACAAACTATTAAACAATTTATCGTGAGAATATTCAGAGACAATGACCCCATGAATAATATAAAAAATCCTGTTGTTACTATTGGTTCTTTTGATGGGGTACACCTTGGTCATCAAACAATTATTAATAATTTAAAAAAAAGTGCAAAAAAGATAGATGGGGAAACCGTTCTTATTACATTTTTCCCTCATCCAAGAATAGTTCTTTTCCCAGAACATTCTGGTTTAAAATTGATAAATACACAAGAAGAAAAAATCAAACTATTAGAACAATTTGGAATAGATAATTTAATAATATTTACTTTCACTAAGCAATTTTCAAAAATATCTTCCATTGATTTTATACGTCACACTTTAGTTTCTCGTATTAATGCAAAAAAGTTAATCATAGGTTATGACCATCATTTTGGGAAAAATAGAGAAGGCGATTTCGAGCATCTCTTTGAATTGGGAAGGTATTATAACTTTGAAGTCGAAGAAATACAAGCAAAAGATATAGAAGACATATCTATTAGCTCCACAAAAATAAGACAAGCATTAAAAAACTTCGACATTAAAACTGCAAACAAATATTTAAACTATGACTATCCACTTTCAGGAAAGGTTGTTATTGGAAAACAATTAGGTCGTAGCATTGGATTTCCTACAGCAAATATAGAAGTTAAAGACCCATACAAACTCATCCCTTCAAATGGAGTATATGTAGTCAAAGTTGAAATACAAGAAAAATATTACAAAGGCATGCTGTATATTGGCAAGCGTCCTACTTTAAGTGAAGAAAAAATATCTGTAGAAGTAAATATTTTTGATTTTAATCAAAACATTTACGATGAAAACATAACAGTTTATTTTAAAGATTTTATTAGAGAAGAAATTAAATTTGTTAACTTTAACGCCCTAAAGAATCAGCTCGAAAAAGATAAAGAAAAAGCATTAAGTACGGAAATGGTTTTATCTTAATTAAAATTTCATAAATGGAAAAATTATCAGTTGCTATTATTACTTATAATGAAGAAAAAAACATTAAGCGATGTTTAGAATCAGTTGTAGATATTGCAGATGAAATTGTGATTCTTGATTCTTTTTCTAGTGATGCGACTGAATCAATTTGTAAAAAATATAACGTTAAGTTTTTTCAACATGCTTTTGACGGTCATATACAACAAAAAAATAGAGTTTTAACATTAGTTTCTTTTGATTTAGTGCTCTCTCTTGATGCAGACGAATGCTTGGATAATACATTGAAAACAGAAATTAAAAAGATAAAAGAAAACAGATTATTTGATGGGTTTGAAATGAACCGCCTAACAAATTACTGTGGCAAATGGGTACGACATTGCGGTTGGTACCCAGACAGAAAGCTCAGGCTTTGGGACAAAACAAAAGGGAAATGGGGAGGCATAAATCCTCACGATAAATACGAGCTTTTAGAAAATTCAAAAATTGGTTATTTAAAAGGCGACATTCTTCATTATTCCTATTACTCCATAAAAGGTCATTTAAATCAAGTTAATAGCTTTACCGAAATAGGAGCTCAACAATTAATTATAAAAGGTAAAAAGCCTAATTATTTTAAAATAATATTTAGCCCTTTAGTGAAATTTATTAGAGATTTCTTTATCAAACTTGGATTTCTAGATGGGTTTTATGGTTTTGTAATATGCATAATTTCTTCACATGCAACTTTTCTAAAATATGTAAAACACAAGCAAATGTGGGATGAGAAGAATAATAATAAGTAGAACTGACAGTATTGGGGATGTTATTTTAACATTACCTCTAGCAACCTTTTTAAAGAAATTTTATAATGGGGATTGTTATATAATATTCTTAGGACGTTTGTACACAAAAGAAATAATCAACCTATCAAATGATATTGATGAGTTTGCTGACTATGCAGAAATAGACAAAATGAATATGTCTGATGCAGTAGCTAAATTTAATAGCTTTAATGCTGACACAATTATTCATGTTTTCCCTGTTATTAAAATAGCTAAATTGGCTAAATTTGCACAAATAAAGGAGAGGATAGGCACATCAAATCGTATTTATCATTGGCTTTATTGCAATAAATTATCATTCTTTTCAAGAAAAAAATCCAACTTACATGAAGCTCAATTGAATTTCAAACTGCTCTGTCCCTTAAAAATTGCAACTAATTTCTCTTTAAACAAAATACGTTCTCTTTACAACTTGGACTTTGAAGCATTACATAATGAAGAACTGCTAAAATTAAAAGATAACAATAAATTTAACCTAATTATTCATCCTAAATCAAAAGGAAGTGCGAGAGAATGGGGTATTCAAAATTACAAAAAATTAATCGAATTACTCCCTCCTGAAAATTTTAAAATATTTATAACAGGAACTGAAGAAGAAGGAAAATTGTGTGAAGAATTATTTGCTTTTGAACATGTAAGCAATCTTACAGGACAACTTTCATTAAAAGAACTAATTTCATTTATTAACATTGCGGATGGGATTGTTGCTTGTAGCACAGGACCTCTTCATATTGGAGCAATATTCAACAAAATAGCAATAGGAATATACCCACCTATTAAACCTATGCACCCACAAAGATGGGCTCCACTTGGAAATAATGTTAAAGTATTTGTTAAGGAAAAAGACTGCAACAAGTGCAAAAATAAAAATGAAAAATGTCTTTGTATTGAAGAAATAAAGCCTGAGGCTATATGTGAGTATTTAAAAACAATAATTATTAGAGACAAATAATTTTATGCCTCTAATAATTATTACATCATTATGCTAAAAAGGTAAGTCCTCTGTAGGTTCGTTGCTATCAATAGATACGTCATTAGAGATATTAGCACCTCCATCATTTGACGCGCTTGATTCTTCGTTTGAAAAATCTTTATCTATACGAAATGCCTCTAAAGTTGTGAAATAATATACTTCAGTCTCTTTTTCCCATTTTCTACCTCTTATATTAAAAGATATTTTTATCGAATCATTTACATTTATGTTATCAAGTATTTGACAGCGATCTTGTGTCGCCTGAAATTTTATTAAATCTGAGAACTCAATACCATTAATTAATTCTTTTTTCTCTAATATAAATTCACGTTTTTTGAACCTTTCATTAACTTGAACTGTATCAAATTTTTCTAATAATTTTCCGTTTATTTCGTACACCATAATTTTTGAAGTTTTAAAATCCAAAATTAACTAAAAATATTTAACAAAATATATAATTTTCAAAAAAAACATCTTACTTAAATAAATTTCTACTAAGAATTATTTGTTACTCAATCTTTAATCCTAATGATTTTGCCTTTTCAATATCTGCCAAAGCAGACTGCTTATCACCCATGGCATTAAAAACCTGAGCCCGTCTGTAGTAAACATTCGGATTACTCGGCACTATGCTTATATATTTAGTGTAGTCTGCAATTGCTTCTTTATACATTTGCCTTCGAAAAAATACTGAAGCTCTATTTGTATAAACATCTGTCAGATTAGGATTAATTCGTAAAGCATTTTCATAATCAGATAATGCTGCTTCAAGGTTATTAATCATGTCATTATAATTTGCTCTATTAGAATAAACTTCAGCAACATTCGGTTCTAGTTGAATTGCTTTATTAAAAAAGATTCCTGCTGAGTCAAAATTACCTAGAATGCTATTAATAATACCTAGATTCATGTATCCTGAATAATAATTAGGGTTTAGTCTTACTGATTGTTTATAATCGTCTAGTGCTTCTTTATTTCGCCCTGTATTCATTAACAAACTACCTCTTTGAATATAAGCATTAAAATCATCAGGCTGGAGTTTTACAACTTGGTTAAAGTCATTTAAGGCCAAATCGTTCATACCTTTAGTTTTGTATATACTACCTCTTGTGCTATATGCTTCTGCTTTTGTTGGATTAAGAGAAATGACTTTAGTAAAATCTTCAACAACTTTGTCATTTTCTTTATTATTGTAGTAATAAACTCCACGATACCAATAAGGGAGCTCATTTTCCGGGTATATCTGCATAACATTTGTCCATAATGTTTCACTATTATACCAAACCTTTGTTTGATTAAATGTAAAAATCCCTAGCATAATAAATATAAATGTAAAAACTGCTATTGATAATTTTATATTCTTTATTTTTTCTGCATAATATCCAAACAAATAGAACAAGCCTATTGATGAAATATAAAAATACCTATCTGCTGCAATTGCAGCACCAACAGACATTATTTGTATCATCGGTGCTATACATAAAACAAAGAAAAGTAATCCGAAAAGTAGCTCTTTATTTCTTTTAATAAAAGCGTATACTAGCAGAGAGAAGAATGCAATATTAAACAAAGGAGCTAAATAATATATTGAAGGAAGAGTATCGCCTATTTTACTTGGATATGGGTATAATGTAGAAAGATTTATTGGGATGAATAATTTTTGGATGTATATAAAAAAACTATAATTAGAAAAAAGCATTTTATCTCCAACAGTAAAAACATTTAAAACATTTTTGCCAAAATCAGATGCACCTCCTGATCGTTGTGCATGTATAGCTATAATTCCAAATATTAAAGAGATTATTACAAATGGGATTTTATCTATAAAAAATTTCTTATCTATATTTTTTGTTTTTAAATAATCTGCTAAAACTATAGAGAATGTTAACGTAACCGCCATACCTTTAGATAAACATGATAATACAAAAAGCATTAAAGCAAAAGCATACCATTTGTAGTCAGTTTTGGTTTTATAATTTAAGAATGCGATCATTGAAGCTATATAAAAAAAGCTATATAGAACATCTTTTCTTTCTGAAATCCATGTTATTGATTCAACATGCAATGGGTGAATAGCAAAAAGAGATGTAGCTACAAATGATAATAGCAAGCGATTTGTTAGTTTCTTAAAAAATATAAAAAGCAATGTGACATTAAATAGATGTAAGATAAGGTTGTTAAAATGGTATGGGAAAGGATTTGTTCCCCAAATTTTAAATTCTATGGCGTATGTTAGTAGATTAATAGGATGGTAATTTCCCAGATAATATTGAGTAAAAAGATTCTTTAATGATTCAAAATTAAGGTTTTCAATTAATGGATCATTTAAAACATAAGCTTCATCATCCCAGTTTGTAAATTTATTGTTTAGTGATGGGAAAAAGAAAATAAAAGTTAAGGTTATAATTAATGATAGAATTATAATCTGCTGCTTAATATTTAAGTCCAAGTATGAGACCTTACTATTATTTTTTCTTTGGGGTATTATGTTTTTTTGTTTTTCTTTGTTACTCTTTAATTTTGACTGCTGTTTCATAGCTAAATACCATTTTTTCCTTATTAGACCATTTAATTAATTTTTCAAGTATCTGTTTTTCATTTATAGGTTTCGATAAATAATCGTCTAAACCCATGCTTATATATAAACTTTCATCTCCATCCATTGCATCTGCCGTAAGAGCTATTATTGGAGGAATATTTATATATTTAGCTTTTAGAAATTTTGTTGCTGTAACACCATCCATTAGCGGCATTTGTATATCCATAAATACAATATCGTAATTTTCTGTAGTAATTTTATTGATAGCTTCAATTCCATTCTTTGCAATATGTGTTTCACAGCCATATTGCTTTAGAATAAGAGATGCTATATTATAATTAATGAACTTATCTTCTACAATTAAAACTTTTGTCCCTGCAAAATTAAAGTCAGCTTCATCAATTGCTGCATAGATTTGTTGGTCGGATTCATTTTGTTCTGCAGTTTCTACATTTATTAATTTAAACCAAAAATTACTTCCTTTTATTTCTTTTGAATCGACACCAATAATACCTCCTAACAGTTCAATTATTTTTCTAGATATGCTTAAACCTAGACCTGCTCCATCATAAAAACGAGTAATGGAAGAATCAACTTGAGAGAAATTTTTAAATAGTTTCTGTTGATTTTCTTTGTTAATTCCTATTCCAGTATCTATAATTTCAAATAATAGGTTTATATTTTTGTTATTTACTTCTTCTTGTTTAACTCTAATAGTTATTTGACCTTTATCTGTATATTTCACTGCATTTGATAAAATATTGCTTATAACCTGTCTTAGTCTATATTCATCTGTTTTTATAAATTTTGGCACATCTGAGTTTATATCAATTATAATTGGTACTTTTTTTATTTCTGATATATTCTTAAATAATAAAGCACAATTATTAACAGTATTGTATATGTCAAAACCTTTTTTCGTTATTTGAATATTCCCATTTTCAATTTTTGATAGTAATAGGATATCATTTAAAAGATTAAGCAATGTTGCTGACGATTTTTTTATTGTCATTGCATATTCTATCTGTTTTGCATTTAAATCTGTTTTGAGCAAAAAATCTATCATACCAATTATACCATTCATTGGAGTGCGTAGTTCATGGCTTGTATTTGCAATAAATTGTTGCTTTGCTTTAGAAGTCCTTTCGGCTATTTCTATTTGTTTTTTTAAAACTTCATTTTTTTTATATTCTGTTAAATCTCTAATATTTACTAATATTATTCCTTTTCTATCAATATTTATTAGTTTTAAAAATACTTCTACTTCTACAAGGGGCGATGTTCTATTAGAAAAATGCCAATTAAAACTTACTTCTTCTCCATTCATAGCAGATTCTATATGTTTGTCAAATATAGATTTGTTATAAGGTTTCTCATTATTATTTTGAAATAGTATCTGGTAATTAGAGTTTTTTATTTCAGATTGGCTTAGATTAAATATTGATAGTGCTTTATTATTGCAATCTAATATTTGATTATTACATATTAACAAAAAACCATCTCCTGAGTGTTCAAATATTGTTCGATATTTTAACTCACTTTCTTTTAATTTTAATGATAGTTTTTTATTGTGCATAATTTCTTTTTCCAATTTAATATTGGAATTAAATAGCTCATGTAATATATCATCTCTCCTTATTACTCCAACAAATTCATTATTTGCAAATACAGGCAAAACCGAGTTGTTTGTGTCTTGCATCAAGCAAAATACATCTTTAATTGAAAAATAATCATTAACTATGGGCTTAGTTTTTAATGCATCTATTATAATATGGCGCGAACTCCTTATTACATCTTCCTTTGTCAATATACCATGATAAGTTTCATCTTCAAAAACAACTACAAATCCTTCTTTTAATATTATATCCTTTATCTTTATTATTGCTTCAAAAGGCTCTACTTTATTAAAATTACGTAAAATTATACTATCAATGCTCATCTTTATTTATTCTAGTTTTAGTAAGTTCTATTGATACTTTTATCTTAAAGTCTATTTTTATAACTTCATTCTTATTTATAAATGGGAAAACATTTTCTTCCAAAACTTCAAGAACTTCGGCCTCAGTCATTTTTTTTAATATTTTTTTATTAATAAAAATAGAGTCAACGATATCACTTTCTATTTCGATAGTATCAAAATTGTCAGGAGATAACAAATATAAGAATTTTTTAACACCCATTTTTCCAAAAGGGCAAAGTTTGCCTATAATTAAGATATCCTCAACTGGGGGGAGGCTTATACTCTCAAATTGCAAACTAATATCTAATTGTTTTTTCTCTATTTTCATTTTTAAATTATTAATAGTGTATTAAACAAAGCAAATATACACATAATAATAAGTACATAAAAAATTATTTTAATTTTCACTTAATATGTCAAGGTATTTCGTAACTTTATGCCGTATTTTTTAATTGACAAACTACTTTGTATAGACAATATGGTTTCTGTCAAATTTACAACAATTTTAGTGTATACTATTATAATTTTAAAAATCGCTTCATAGCAAATATATCTATATAAATATCTATTTTTCATTACCTAAAAGCACAATTTCCTAAACAACCAAAGAAAAAAGCAAAACAAACCGAGTAAAAACAATCAACCCAAATCATTTTTACTTGCACAAAATGAGACCGTTGTAATAATCACGATTCAATAATTTTGTTATTAAATCTCACTATTTTTTTAGATTTTG
>MEOD01000081.1 GCA_001768555.1 Bacteroidetes bacterium GWF2_29_10 | reverse complement strand
GAAACTCTGCCTCTGGTTCAAAATGTATTCTGGCAATTGCTTTTTTACATTTGAGGCAAAAAACGGTCATACAAAATCAGGCATAAACACAAAACTATATTAAAACTAGTCAATTATCAATTATAATTTCTACTTTTGTTTAATGATTTTTAAACAACTATTAATAATTTTATTAATCTTTATATTGGGGTTATATCTGCGACTTCCATTAATTAATAATGAAATAGGATGTACAGATAGTGGCTATGCCATGTTATTAATAGTTAATAACAACTGGAAAACAAATGGGTTAATAAATAGTAATTTACTTCCTTTACTTACATATCCAAATAAAGGAGATAAACATATTGCAAGCTACAAAAGGTTAGAGGATTTAAACGGAGACAACTATTTTGTATCAAACCCTCCTACCCTATTTGTTTTCAATTACTATATTAGTTCTTTATTTATGAGCAATAGCAAATTATTGATTCAAATAACTAGCTTAATATTATTGTTTTTAACTTCTGTGTGCATGTATTATTCTGTTTACGTATTGATAAAAAACAACTTTTTTGCAGCCATTAGTATTGCCATTTACAATTTAAGCAATGCGTCCCTTTTTCTTTACACATATAATTTGCCACTCGAATTATTTCTGTATTCTTTCAGTATTTTGCTTTTTATATTATTCAGCAAAACAAATAATATAGTATATGGTTATCTTACTGTTTGCATCAGCCTGCTCTTTGTTTATACAGATTGGCTTGGCTTATTTTATGCCATTATTCTATCATTTATATTATATAAGCTTGTAGCAAAACAGCATAAGTCTAAATTATTAAGTCAATTATGCTTATACAGCACAATTGCGATTATCTTTATTTTTGCATTTCAAACATTTACTGTATCTAGCTCTTTATTATCGTTTGTCAAATCATTTTCTTTACGATTTATGGAACGAACAGGCTTCTTTGGAGACAAATATAGTTCAGACAATTTAAGTATCTATAATATTCAATTATGGAAAAATTTCATACTTAACTTTAATAAAGTACTATTTCCTTTAGGCTATATTGTAATGATAGTATTTATTAAAAATTATATTGCAATAAAGAAAATAGTAAAAAACAATCTGCTTTTACTGCTATTTATTCCTTTACTTATACATATTGTTCTGTTTTTCAACCTTAATGCAACTCATTACATATATTCTTCAAGAATAATCTTTACGATTTCATTTATTGCAGGAATTTCTTTTTATAATACTTATAAAAGTAAAATAAACAAACTAAATACCTTCTTTATATCTTTCTTTTTCATAGCAAGTATTTTTTATTCTTATTATGTGTTTGACAATGACAATAAATTAAGAGATAGTTATTGCAATCTAACAAAAATTAAAGAATGCACAAAATTCATAAAAGAAAACATTAATACAAATGAAGCTATTATTTTATATAGCGTAAATGAAAATATACGCCCTGAAATAATAGACTATTACTCTAAAAGAAATGTATTTGTAGCAAAAACAATTGAAGAAGCAAATAATTTTTCTTTACAATTAAAACAAAAAAACTACGTAATAATCAATTATAATAATGTCACAATTTGGAAAAGAAAGTAATCAACTATAAAAACTTAAATAAAGAAATAATCATAATCGTTTCTATTTTGCTATTTTTCATTAGCCAACCATACCCTTTCTTTGGAGATACATCCTACTTTGCCAAATTAGCAACATACATAAAAGATGGTCTTTTCCTAGAATTTCTAAAAGACAAAACACTTAATAATGGAAATCCTCCTCTATATTCATTAATCCATGTATTTGGCTGGAAGTTATTAGGGGCAAATTTAATAACATCTCATCTCATTGTCACAATTGTTTTATACAACACTCTACTTCAAATCCGCAAATTTTGCAAGCCATTTATTAAAGACCAATCTTTTCTAATTTTAATTTTTATTATTATAGCAGATCCTACAATTATTACACAATACCTTATTATGAGTCCAGATATTTTCCTCCTTTTACTATTTTGGATTGCAATAAATGCTATAATAAAAAAAGACATAAATAAGGTAAGAACTATCTATATTTTCATCTTATTAACTCATCTAAAAGGAGTTTATATAGTTAGTTCTCTCGTTTGCATAGATTATTTTATTAATAAATCATTAAAAAACATTATCAATTCGATATCTCTCCCAATCGCTTTATTTATAGCTTGGCTCTTTTTTCATTACAAGGAAACAAACTGGGCATTACTAAGCGAAGCTAATAAAAATTACATATCTTTTGAGAATACAAACATGTTTTTCAAAAATATAGTGTACTCATTTCATAAAATCGGAGACTTTGGTAGGATTGTTCCTATTATTATAATTTGTTTTATAATCATCTTGAAAAACAAATCGTTATTTAAAACAAGAGATAATACACTTTTAATGTTTTTATTTTTAATCCCTATTGCAATTTACTTAGCATTATTTGGATTTACAAAACTACCAATATCACACCGCCATTTCTTATTTTTATTTCCTCTATTGTATATTATCCTTCTAAAATTTACAGAAGCACTTTCTAATAAATTAAAAACTTTTATTTTATCTATAGTAATTATATCTCTATTAGTAGGTAACGTTATAACTTATCCTCAAAAATATGGCAACGGATGGGATGCATCCCTTAAATTATTAATATACTTTAAAGCTGATCAAAACTTAAATAAATTCATCACAGAAAAGCACATTGATAAGCAAATTATCGCAACAAAATATCCAATGTTCTTCAATGAAAAATACACGTTTCTAAATACAAATTATAAAGAAAATCAATTCCTCGAAAATGATAATATAGAAAACGTAAATTATGAATACTTCTTATACTCCAATGTATCCAATCAATTTACAGAAAAAGACATGATTTATATAAAAGACAACATGACGCCAATTAAAGACTTCTCTACCCCTCCCATTAAAATGATATTATATAAAATAAATTAAAAGGGACTATCTATTATAAATTACCTTTATTAAAATAATTTATTACAATATTGTTTTTTTTAGATTACTTTGTAGAAATTTTTATTTTATGCTTTACAAAAATATAGAAAAATACATACTTTACGAAGATAATCACATCTTGATTTTTAACAAACAACCATCTATGCTCGTGCAAGGTGATAAAACAGAAGATATCCCAATAACAGAACATCTAAAAGATTATTTAAAGCTTCGTGACAAAAAACCAGGCAACGTCTTTATGGGTGTAGTGCATCGTATTGATCGTCCTGTTTCTGGTGTTGTTATATTTGCAAAAACCAGCAAAGCTCTAAAACGATTAAATGAGATGCTCAAAAATCATGAAATTAAAAAAACATATTGGGCTTTAACATCAGCTCAACCTCCAAACCAAAAAGGAACTCTGATTAATTATCTAATGAAAAACCAAGCTAAAAACTTCGTTACTGTTTTTGATAAAGAAAAGGATGGGGCACAATACGCCGAACTTGAATATGAATTAATTTCAAAATCTAATACTTTCTTTCTTTTAAAAATAAACCTTCTCACAGGTCGGTCTCATCAAGTAAGAAGCCAATTATCTCATATTAATTGCCCCATAGTTGGAGATAACAAATATGGATATAAAAGATCAAACCCTGATCGATCAATATGCTTGCATGCTCGTGAAATACAATTCACACACCCTGTTTCTAAAATAAACATACATATAACAGCACCAACTCCTGTAAACAGTATATGGGATTTATTTAAACAAAATTAACAAAGATTAAATATATTTTAAAAAATATTAAATATACTAAAGAAGAAAGCTACACCTATAAAGATAACATTTTAATCTATAGATATCTATTTTAGAGCTAAAACATGTATGACGACTGTTTTCGCCTATTTGTATATTTTATTTGTTATTAATAATTTGTGTTTATACTTTTGTTGCAAAATTATATTTATTGTGTAACATTTTTTAGTCTTATCTGTCTTAGAATATAATTTTTAAATATTTATAGAAATGGTGTAAATTAAAAATTTATTTATCACTGGCACAATAAAAGTACAACAATGTAAGTTTATAAGTGTAAAAAACATCAATAATGAAGAAGTTATTTATATTTTTATTAATATTAACTAGTTTTAAAGTATTCTCTCAAAAGATATTTTCAATAAAGGAATGTGTGGAATATTCCATTCAAAATAACATACAAATAAAGCAGAGTACATTAAACTCGGAATTAAATGCAAATTCATTAAATCAAAATAAGAATAACCGTTATCCTAATCTTTCAGGCAATGCTTCTTATGGTTATAATTGGGGAAAAGCTGTAGATGCCTTTACTAATGAGTTAAATACGGAAAGAGTTATGTCTCAAAATTTTTCATTGAGTAGTTCTGTAATTCTTTTTAACGGTTTAAAGTTAGTTAATAATATAAAAAAGAGTAATTATGATTTACTAACAACTAAAGAAGAAACAGAAAAGTTAAAGTATGAATTAACATTAAGTGTAGCATCTGCCTATTTACAGATTTTGTATAATGAAGAGAACAAAAATATTAGCATAAAAAATTTGGAAAACATTAAACAAAAAAAGGAAAAGATTTCAAAACAAATAGAAGTAGGGAAACTGCCCAAAAATGAAATATTTACTATTGATGCAGAAATAGCAAATGCTGAATTAGAATTAATTAATGCTGAAAGCAATATAGAACTAGCATATCTAAACTTAAAAATATTAATGAATTATAATGAAACAGAAAATTTTGTTATACAAAAAGTTAATATTAACATTCCTATTGATAATATTAAAACAACCACAGATGCTATATACGAAATTTCTATTAGCAACCATCCTGCTATAAAAGCAGGAGAAAGCAAATTAAACTCAACTATAACTGCTATAGAAATTGCAAAATCTGAATATTATCCATCATTGTCATTAAGAGGAAGTGTTGGTACTGGTTATTCTAGTGCAAGTAAAATTGTTGAGAATGCATACTATTCAGGAGAAAACTTAATAGGCTACACTGAAAGCAAGGAAAATGTTTACAGTCCAAACTATAATTATGATTATAAAACTAAATCATACACAAAACAATTAGACAACAACATTAACACATCTTTAGGGTTTTATCTTTCAATCCCGATATTTGATGGATTTAAGGTAAAAAGCAACGTTGAAAGATATAAGATAGATAAAAAAAATGCCGAACTTAGCCTTTTAAATTCAAAAGACAACATAAAAAAAGAAATCTTACAAGCATACACAGACATGACAGTAGCTAGAAAAAAACTTGACGCTTCATTAAAAAGTTATAATGCATCAAAAGAATCGTACAATGTTATTAATCAAAAATACGAAAATGGAGTTATTGGGTTTTATGAATTTAATGATGCCAATCTTAAACTTGTAAAAGCAGAATCAGAACTATTAAAAGCAAAATATGACCTTATGTTTAAACATAAGATAATTCAATATTACACAGGACAACCTTTTGATTTATAATATTTATGATAAAATTAAACAATATACATAAGACTTATAAATTAGGAACAAATAGTTTACATGTTCTTAAAGGCATTGACCTTTCTATAGAAGAAGGTGAAATGGTCTCAATAATGGGTTCTTCAGGTTCAGGGAAATCTACACTATTAAATATACTTGGTATTTTAGACAACTATGATAAAGGGGAATATTTACTTGACAAATTACATATAAAGAATTTAAATGAAACCAAATCTGCCGTGTTAAGAAACAAATACATCGGCTTTGTTTTTCAATCGTTTAATCTAATAAACTTTAAAAACGCAATGGAGAACATTGCTTTACCTTTATATTATCAAGGAGTAAACAGAAAAAAAAGAAATGCAATAGCTTTAGAATATTTAGAACGAATAGGTTTACTTAATTGGGCACATCACTATCCTAACGAATTATCTGGAGGACAAAAACAAAGAATAGCTATAGCTCGAGCTATAATATCAAAACCTAAAATAATCCTTGCAGATGAACCAACAGGTGCATTAGATTCTGTTACTTCTATCGAAATAATGAATTTATTAAAAGATGTCAATTCAGAAGGAATGACAGTTATTATAGTGACACACGAGAATGATATAGCAGCATTAACTCAAAGAGTTATTAGATTAAAGGATGGGCTTATATGCAATTAAACATATTTGATATTGATCGTTGGCAAGAAATATATTCAGTTATTAGTCATAATAAACTAAGAACTTTTCTAACTGGATTTAGCGTTGCTTGGGGAATATTCATTCTTGTTATCTTGCTTGGCTCTGGAAAAGGTCTTCAAAATGGGGTAAGTGAGCAATTTAAAAATCATGCGATTAATAGCATATACGTTTTTGGAGGACAAACTAGCCTTCCTTACAAAGGAATGTTACCTGGTCGAAATATAGAATTAACTAATCAAGATTTTGAAATAGTAAAACAATTAGATAAAAAAGTAGAATACACATCAGGACGTTTTAATGTAAGGTCAAGTAATCAGATAATTTATAAGAATGAGCATGGTTCTTTTAGTATTTTATCATGTCATCCAGAGCATCAGTTTATTGAAAAATGCGAAATATTAAAGGGACGTTTTTTTAATAATAATGACAATAATAACACAGAAAAAGTTGTAGTTATAGGAAAACAAGTAGAAGAAATATTATTTAAGAAACAAACAAAAGTTATAGGAGAAAATATAAACATTAATAATTTTTCATTTAAAGTAATTGGTGTTTATGATGATACAGAAAATGAAAGAAGAGCTAGAATGCTATATATGCCAATAAAAACAGCACAAAGAATCTTTGGCGATAATAATAAATTGGATAACGTAATGTTTACCTTAAATAATGCTGATGCACAAATTAGCACGCAAATAGTAAATAAGCTTAAAAATATATTAGCAAATTTACATAATTTCAACATTGATGACCAAAGTGCTTTATGGATTAGAGATAATTTAGCAAACTTCACACAAGTAACAAGTCTTTTTAGTGGAATTAGCCTCTTTATATGGATTATTGGTATAGGAACAATAATTGCAGGAATTGTAGGTGTTAGCAATATCATGATGATCTCAGTAAAAGAAAGAACAAAAGAAATAGGCATACGAAAAGCTTTAGGAGCAAGTCCATCTTCTATTGTCACATTGATAATTTCAGAATCAATAATTATTACTGGATTTTCAGGTTATTTCGGGATGATTGCAGGAGTATTTGTACTAGAAACAGTATCTAAGATATTGCCAGCAACTAAATTTTTTGTTAATCCTCAAATAAACATATGGATTGCTATATCCGCAACAATGCTTTTGATTATTGCTGGGGTACTTGCAGGCTTAATACCTGCTAGAAAAGCTGCAAATATAAAACCTATTGAAGCATTAAAAGACGAATAAATGAGTATAAAATTTATAGATATTGACAAATGGGAAGAAATATTTAAATCTTTACGTAAAAATAGATTTAGAACAGTAATGACTGCATTTGGAGTATCATGGGGAGTATTCATGTTAATTATACTTGTAGGTACTGGAAATGGATTACAAAGTGGCGTTAGCAAAGGCTTCGCCAATTTTGCCACTAACAGTATGTTCCTCTGGACACAAACAACATCAAAAGCATACAATGGGTTTCAACCAGGACGATACATAAATCTTACAAATGAAGATATTATAGCTCTAAAAAATAACATATCTGAAATAGGCGTAATAGCTCCAAGAAATGAATTAGGCTCTTGGCATCGTAGTGGAGATAATTATTCAATATCAATAGTTCGAGGAATTAAAAAGGCTTCATTTTCTATTAGAGGAGATTATCCGGAATTTTCAAAAATAGAAAAGGTAAACGTAACTAAGGGTAGATATTTAAATCAATATGACATTGAAGATAAAAGAAAAATAGCAATTATAGGAAAGCGTGTATATGAAGTTTTGTTTAACAAAGGCGAAGAACCTATAGGAAAATACATATCAATAAATGGAATTTACTTTACCGTTGTAGGTATTTTTGAATCAGACAATGCAGGACATAGAATGAACAGTGACGAAACAATATTTATCCCATTCACAGTTTTTCAAAATGCTTTTAATTATGGAAATAGAATTGATATGGTTGCATTATCATCAAAAAAGGACATTCCTGTTTCTTTATTAGAAACAAAAGTAAAAACTTTATTAGCAAAACGACACAATGTTCATCCTGATGATAAACAAGCAATAAATAGTTTTAATCTTGAAGAACAATTTAATATGGTTTCTGGACTTTTCATGGGTATTAGCTTTCTTATATGGTTAGTAGGTACAGGAACATTACTTGCAGGAGTAATAGGAGTTAGTAATATAATGCTTATTGTTGTAAAAGAACGAACAAAAGAAATTGGAATAAGACGAGCATTAGGAGCATCTCCCTATAAAATAGTAAATCAAATAATGCTAGAATCAATAACACTGACGATTATAGCAGGCAGTATAGGGCTATCTCTTGGCGTAGGATTAATAGAAACTGTGAATAATTTATTAAAACTTAATAGTTCTGAAACTTCAGGGGAATCTATGTTTGGAAGCATGTCTGTAAACTTAAATGTTGCATTATTAGCTATTATTATATTAATTGTTTCTGGAGCTTTAGCAGGACTTATTCCTGCAAGAAGAGCCATTAAAATAAAAACAGTAGAAGCATTAAAAGATGAATAAAAAACCAATAAATAAATAAAATTATGAAAAAGATAATAAAAATAACCCTAATTATTGTTGTAATAGGAGCCTTTGTTTGGACCCTCTTTTTTCTATATAAAAAATCGTCTAATAAGCAGGTTTTATCAGAAACGACCTCCCCTCTTTACACAAATATAATAAAAAAATCAATAGCAACAGGCTCAATAAACCCTCGTAAAGAGATTGAAATAAAGCCACAAGTATCAGGTATTATTGAAAAAATATATGTAATAGCAGGAACGCCTATAAAAAAAGGCGATATTATTGCAAAAGTTAAAATAATTCCAGACATGGTAAACCTTAACAATGCTGAATCTAGATTAAAAAAAGCAAAATTATCATTAGATGACGCAAAAATTAATTATGAAAAGCAAAAAATACTTTTTGATAAAGGAATCATTTCTGAAACAGATTTTCTACAATACCAATTATCTTTTAATCAATCTAAAGAGGAATATTCATCGGCAGAAGATAACTTGCAACTTATCAGAGAAGGTGTAACAAAGAAATCTGGCGAAGTAACAAACACATTAATTCGTTCAACAATAGAAGGAATGTTGCTAGATGTTCCAGTAAAAGAAGGAAACTCTGTTATCGAAAGTAATAACTTTAATGCAGGAACAACAATTGCAACAGTAGCAGATATGGGAGAAATGATATTTGAAGGGAAAATTGACGAATCTGAAGTTGGGAAAATAAAACAAGGAATGCCTCTCCTGATTATGATAGGAGCTATTGAAGAAAAAACCTTTGATGCAACACTTGAGTACATATCACCAAAAGGCATAAGCGAAAATGGTGCAATACAATTTCAAATCAAAGCAGCAATGAAACTTGAAGATGGCTATTTTATAAGAGCAGGTTACAGTGCAAACGCAACAATAATACTTGATAAAAGAGACAGTGTCATGTCTATCCCAGAAAGTGTGCTACAGTTTGAAAATGAAAAACCATATGTTGAAGTTGAAAGCAAACCAAATATATTTATAAAAAAATATATTAAAACTGGTTTGTCAGATGGATTAAATATAGAAGTTATATCTGGGGTATCAATAAAAGATAAAATAAAAATGCCTTATGCAGAAATAAAAAGTATGCCTAGATAAAAGTGATTTAAATAAACATGTATAATAATTTAAATTCTATGTGTTTAAATTATTTTCACTATAATTTTTTAATTTATCCACTAATATATTCACGAAATTTGTCAATGGAGTGGTTATTATTGCTTCCATCATAATATTTAAGTCGGCTTCTATAACAATTTGAACTTCAGAATTATTTATATCTATTTGTACTATATTAGTCTTTAATTTAAATGCAAAAGGTGATGGTTTTTCTGATTTATATGTTATATTTTCATACTCAATATTTTCATCTATTGAAAGAGCAATATCTGCCAACCCTTGTATTTTAAAAGAACAATTATTAGTAGAACAATTCCAATTAATAACTTTATCTGGCAATAATAATTTAAAATTATTAAAATCATTAAGAAAATTAAAAATTACATTATTAGGAGTGCAAATAGTTTGTTTATTACTTTTAATTATTTTCATAATATTAATTTACATCTTTAAATAATTGCAATTACACTAATTAGTTTGGGGTTGCCATTTTTCTGGATTTTTATGCCAATCCAATAATTGTTTCTTATCTGAAGGCAAAATACTGTTTGTTTCAATAGCTTTTTCAATAAGAGCATCAAAATTAGTTAAACTAGCGGTTTTAATTTTTGCCTTATTAAAATTACTGACTGATATTTTTAAATCATAATTAAATATGGAAACAAGCCCATTAATAATACATCCATGTTCTTGCAATAAATTTACAACTTTCAAACTACTAGAACCTGTAGATATGAGATCCTCAACAACAATCACTTTTTTACCTGATTCAAAATCACCTTCAATGTTTTTACTCAACCCATGTTTTTTTTCTGTAGAACGAACATATATAAATGGTAATCCTAATTCTTGAGCAATAATAACACCAAAAGGAATTCCTCCTGTAGCAACACCAGCAATCATATCAGGAGCTGTAAAACCTTCATTTATAAGTTTTACAAATTCTTGTCTTATAAATGTTCTTATTTGAGGATAAGATAATGTTTTACGGTTATCTGTATATATAGGAGACTGTATTCCTGAAGCCCACACAAAAGGGTCCTTAGTATTTATTTTAATCGCTTTAATTTGTAAAAGATATTCTGCTATCTTTGCAGATGTTTCATTAAAATTTTTCATAGCCTGCAAATGTATAAAATATTTTTTAACAACAACTACATTTATTTAATTGATAAAACTAAAGAAAAGCATAATTTAGATACCAACAATATTATTTTCTACGATGAAGCTTTATTTTTGAGATTTTTAATTTTATTTAAAAATATTATTGTAGATTTCAATATAGTGTGTTATTGCAATAATATTGAAACTTTATTTGAAAAATTTAGTAATCATTACAAAAATGTAATAGCAGCAGGCGGTGTAGTTTTTTCCGAGTCAAAATCTATTTTATTAATAAAAAAAAACGGTTATTGGGATTTACCTAAAGGGAAAATAGAAGAGGGTGAAAATTCAATGATAGCAGCAATAAGGGAGGTTAAAGAAGAAACAGGGCTTAATTTAATTCTTTTAGGAAATCATTTAGAAGATACTTATCACATATATAAAGAAAAAAATAAATATATATTAAAAACGACTATTTGGTATAAAATGTATGCAAAAGATCATACAAATCAAATATTAAAACCACAACAATCAGAGGGTATAGAAAAAGTTTTATGGATGGGCAAGGAAGAAATAAAGGATATTGTTTTTGCTAAAACTTATGATAATATAAAATTAATTTTAAACAAATATTTTGTTAATTAATAATGTTCTATAAAATACAAGATTTGTTCTATATGCAATCATATACATAACCAATTCAAAGAGATTATCTTTTATTTTTATTTTTTTAGCAATATTATAAAAATTGTTAATAAATTTGCTAAATAGTAATACTAACTCTTTTTTATATGGAATTAATAAATCAACATACAAAAAAAATAATGGAGGATTGCAAACTGAAAGCACGCGATACGGGCTTAAGTTTTGACAATGAAACTCTAGAATATATTGTGACTAACCGAGACATGATAGAATTATCTCCCAAAGTTATGATTCCCACTTTGTATGATTATTGGGTTAATGATGTTGAAGTTTTAAAAGAAACAGGAAAATATAAACTATATCCACATAATCCTTATGAAACAGTAATAAACTCTCGTCCTGCAATATCTTTTTATAATGATAATAATCCAGACTGGATGAACATAATGATTTTTTATCATGTTATAGGTCATATTGATTTCTTTCAAAATAATGTATTGTTTGAAAATACATGGAAAGATGATTTTGTAGGTATGGCATTAGCTGATAAAAGATTAATAGAGAATTTAAGAAGTGAGCACGGCAGATGGGTTGATTATGTAATAGAATTTAGCAGATCAATAGATAATATAACCGGTTTTTACAAAGAACTTCCAAAAAAAGATTTTCCTACTGACATGAATATTTCAGATAGATTACAATTCTATTTTGATAATTTTTTACAAGAATATGCAAAATATTCAAAACATGCTGTTTATAAAGAAATAGAGCGTTATAACGTTTTAATTTCAGAAAATAAAGAAATGGGAGAGTCTATGTTTTTTTCTGAAGTAAAAAATAAATTTCCAGAATTTCAATTAAAATATGAAAATTACAAAAAAAACGAAAGCAATTATACAGATCTTCTTTTATTTATAAGACAAAACTCTCCATTATTAAATAAAGAGAAAAATAAATGGATGAAACTTGTAATGACAATAATTAGAAATACTTCGATTTATTTTGGTCCTCAAATGCGCACAAAAATTATAAATGAAGGTTGGGCAAGCTATTGGCATGATAAATTATTTAGATATGACGATAGAATTAAAGGGTATGAAGTAGCTTACTCTAAATTAAATGCAGGAGTAACTTCAATTTCCAAAATAGGATTAAACCCTTATGCTATAGGTTTAAGACTAATAGAACATGTGGAGGATTTAGCAAATAAAGGGAAAATATCTTCATATTTTCAAAATATAAATGATATTGAAAAACGGGAAAATTATAATAAAAATACAAAAACAGGTAAAGATGCAATATTTAAGCTTCGTTCAGATTTTTCTGATTTTATGTTGGTAAATACTTTCACAGATCAAGATTTTATTGATAAGCATAATTTATTTGTTGTTGGAGAAAGATTTAATCAACAAAAAGGAGTTGTGGAATACTATATAAAAAGTAAAAAAAACAAGGATTATAAACAGATGCTTATAGATTCGTTATATCATCCTCCAGTAATTAATGTTGACATTAGTAAAACAAGTGATGACCAACTTTATTTAGTGCACATTTTTGAGGGCAAACAACTTTATAAGCAATATATATCAGATACAATGTTAGGGCTTGAATTTTTATGGGGAGGAAGCGTAAAATTGGAAACTACAGAAATATATGTTGACAAACAAAAATCTACTCCAAATAAAAACGTATTTGTTTATGTAAAAGTTTTATATACTATGCTTAACAAAAAACTTACGAAAACAAATATTTAGTAAGGTAAAACATAATAACAATTACGTCAAATAGTTATAATATACAAGAAGTATCATAGCCATATTTGTCAGAATAAAAAACAGAAGTTATCTCCTTAAAACAAAATTAATTTTAACAAAAAAGCCTTATAAGTGAATATTATAAGGCTTTTTTATTAATTAAGCGGAGAGAGAGGGATTCGAACCCCCGGTGGTGTTACCCACAACGGTTTTCAAGACCGCCGCATTAAACCGCTCTGCCATCTCTCCGAGTGCAAAAGTAATACAGTTTTTTATTATAGCAATTATTTTTTTTATTTATTTTTATTTATTTATTTATTTTACTTGTTTACAGTATTTTATATAAAGAAAAAAAATCCCATTTATTTTATAATTACTGTTGCATAGTAAAATTTATAGAATAAGTCATGCTTGTAACAGCTAAAAATATAGATTAATGCTAATTCTTGTCCTAAAATAGGTTTACACAAAAAAATTAGAATTATAAAAAGACAGCAAATTTATTTCAGAATTACCTAACTATAAACGAGTGTTATATTAACCTAGATTGTTTATTAGAGAAACACTCTAAAACATTTTGAAATTTTCTAAAAAAAAATTTCGATATAAATAATTGTAAATTATAGCTATAAATTAGAATATTGAGACCGTTGCAAGGCAAAATTTCATAAAATAATTACATAAATTATTAACAAACAGTTGTTTGTGTTAAATAA
>MEOD01000080.1 GCA_001768555.1 Bacteroidetes bacterium GWF2_29_10 | reverse complement strand
AGGTATTATTTATTTAATTATGCTAATTTTTTCAAGGATTGTGGGTGGTTGGTATTTGAATGAGCAAAGAGCATTAAAGGTGTATGTTTAATTATTTAACCTAAAATTGAAATTATTTAGAGAAGTATTGTCAAAAAAATTACTTTTGTATTTAAATAAGAAAAAACAGAAGTATTATATTAAAGTTGTTTTATTAAAAATTACAAAACAATTTATTAATCTTGAATATTTAATTCAAATTTTATGGAAAACGAACAAATTACACAATCGAAAAATGTTATAGATTTTTTTGCTTTAGTTTCAGAATTTTGTATATATACTAATGAGGTTGGAAACTATTCTTTAAATCACATACTTAATTTTTATCAGAGAATTTTGCCAATGATATATATAAAAGCAACATTTCTTCCAGAGTTAAATCAGGAAGATGTTTTTGCACAAACTTTTATGAGTGATGAAAACTTTGAAGAAATAATGAATGAAATAAGGAAGAAAACAAATGATGTTGATTTTTATTATGCATTAGAGAATACGCTTGAAAATGAGCCTGGAATGGTTTATTCTTTTGCTTATGATGTTGCTCTCATTTATAGATATAGTAAAGATTTTTTGAATCTTTTTCAACAAAATCTTACAACATCAAAGCTTAGTGCGATTGAATACGCGAAAAGCACGTTTATTAGTAATTGGGGAAAGGTTTTATTGAGATTACAAAGAAATATTCATGATAATCTTTATAGAACAAATTTAAACTAAATAAAATAATTGTTTTTATCTTAAATTAAAAAAAATGAAAATAGGAATTATTGGCGGAACAGGTTTTGAAAACCCAGAAATATTGCATGGTATTTCAACAATGAATGTTAATACTAAATGGGGCAAACCTTCATCTGATCTTTTAATGGGACGTATAGGTGATAATGAAGTAGTAGTTATATCAAGACATGGGAAGAAGCATGCTATAACACCAACTCATGTAAATAATAGGGCGAATATAATGGCATTAAAAGAAGCTGGTTGCACGCATATTATTGCAACTACAGCTTGCGGAAGTTTACGTGAAGAAATAAAGCGAGGAGATATTGTTTTTCTTGATCAATTTATAGATTATACAAAGCATCGAGTTTTATCGTTTAGTGATGATTTTGAAAACGGAGTCATACATACTCCTATGGCAGATCCTTTTTGTGAGGATTTGAGAAAAGAATTAATAAAAAACGCACAATTGTTAAATCTCAACTATCATAAAACAGGCACTGTTATTACTATTGAAGGACCTAGATTCTCCACTAGAGCGGAGTCGAACATGTTTAGAATGTTTGGAGCTGATGTAATAAATATGTCGACTGCACCAGAAGCAATCTTAGCAAATGAAGCAAACATAAAGTATGCAGCAATAGCTATGAGTACAGATTATGATTCTTGGAAAACAGATGAAATTCCTGTTACATGGGACGAAGTTCTTAAAGTATTTAATCAAAACGTAAATAATGTTATAACGCTTATAGTTAATACAATTAATAATATTAAACAATAGAAAAATAAGCGAAAACAAAGATTTGCCTTCTGTTTTTTTTTACAATTTCAATTATATTTATTCTAAATTCGCAGAAAAATTATTATAACTACTATGGATAAAAACAATTTAACGAAGAGTGAAGTTTATAGCAATAAATTAAGATGGTTTATGCTTATTTTAATTAGTTTGGTCATTTCGGTTAATTACTATGTTTATGATGCAATGTCTGCTATTAAATCAGTAATGCAGCAAGAATTAGGATTAAGTTCTATTGATTATGGATTAATTGTTTCGTTTTATTCGTTTCCTAACACATTTCTTCTGATGTCTATATTTGGAGGAATAATATTGGATAAATGGGGAATAAGAAGGACTGGATTTTTGTTTGTTTTGTTTTGTGCTTTAGGTTCTTTATTGACTGCTTATGGAGCTTCTAGTTTTTATAATGATGGAGGTCTGGATTATGTATTTTTTAATAGTTTTATGAGTAGTTATTCTCCAGAATTGAAGATGATGATTTTGGGGCGTCTTTTATTTGGACTGGGAGCTGAGACTAGTATTATTGTAGCCAATAAGATAATTGTCAAATGGTTTAAAGGAAAAGAGATGGCTTTTGCATTTGCAGTATTTTTAGCAATAGCAAGATTGGGAACTGCGGCAGCATTAATGATGTCTCCAGTATTGGTTTCACATGAATCAGGCTGGACAACAGCGTTATGGGTTGCGGCAATACTAATGATTACAGGTTTGCTTCTTTTTATTATATATATGGCTTTTGATAAGAAATTTGATGATAAATTGGAAAAAGTAAGATTGTTATCACCAGAAGAAGAATTCAAGTTGCAAGATGTTCTAAATCTTTTCACAAACAAGGCTTTTATTTATATTTGTTTGCTTTGCGTAACTTTTTATTCTGCAGTATTTCCTTTTCAAGCATATTGTCCAGATTTACTTCATAATAAATTTGGATTGTCAATATCATTAAGTGGAACATTGTCTAGTATTATTATATGGGGAACAATAGTTTTTACACCATTATTTGGAATATTTGTTGATAAAAAAGGTAAAAGAGCAACATTGATGATATATGGTTCTGTATTGCTTATTGCTGTTCATTTAATTTTATCATTAACCAATTTGACTCCTTATGTTCCTATGGTTATTCTTGGTATAGCATTTTCGTTAGTTCCAGCAGCTTTATGGCCAGCTGTACCTTATATAGTTAAAGAAAGTATGATTGGGACAGCTTATGGAGTTATGGCTTCAATACAAAATTTGGGTTTATTTGCATTCCCTATTCTTGCTGGATATATATTAGACGAATCGAATTCTTCAATATTGCCATCTATATTAAAAGGAGAAGCTGTTTATGATTATTCTTGGACAATAATAATGTTTGCAGGTCTTGGTTTTGTAGGGCTTTTGTTTGCAATTTTATTAAAACGTCAGGATAAAATAGATAATCTAAACTTGGAAAAACCAGAAATAAACAGTAATAATTAAATTGTGAATAGAATAGAAGAGTTAGAGAAGGAAGGCAGGTTATTACCTATAGTAGAAGAGTTCTATTCTATACAGGGAGAGGGAGCGCATACGGGAAAAGCTGCTTATTTCTTGCGTATTGGAGGATGTGATGTTTGTTGTAATTGGTGTGATGTTAAAGAATCTTGGAATGCGAAACAACATCCATTGCTTGATGTTGATGATATAATACTGCGAATATTTGCGAATCCATCGAAGTCGGTTATCATAACAGGAGGAGAGCCATTAAAGTATAATTTGGATTATCTATGTGGTAAGTTAAAAGATAATGATATTCAAACTTATTTAGAAACGTCAGGTTCTGCAAAATTATCAGGAGTTTGGGATTGGATTTGTTTATCCCCAAAGAAAGAATTACCTCCTTTAAAATCTATATACAGTAGGGCTGATGAACTTAAAGTTGTTATTGAAAACATAGAAGATATAAAATGGGCAGAATATAATGCTCAGTTTGTGAATAAAGAGTGTTTGCTTTACTTGCAGCCTGAATGGCTTGTGAGAGATGCAATTAATGAAGAATTAATTAACTTCGTTTTAGAAAATCCTAAATGGATGATATCTGTTCAAACTCATAAATACCTTAAAATTCCGTAATTATAGTTATTATTTGATAATTATGGTGTTTTGTAGTGTTTTTAGTAGACCCACAAATAGAACATACAAGGCTAATTTACTATAAATATAACTGTTTTTTTAGCGAATCCCTCAATAAAAATCCACAATAATATCCATTTAAATATAAATTATTTACTCTTTTATTTATAATTTCAAGCTAGATTGATGAAATTGATAATAACTTTTTACATAAGTGGGCCTAAATTTTAGAACAGCATAATCCTCAGAATCTTTGCCTTCAGGATAATACATTTTCCAATCATCTAGCCAAATTGCATGTTTAATTGATTTGTCAGTTACTATTTCTATAGTACCTTGACACATGAAACCATGCCAAGATTTTGGATCACAATAATAAATAGAAACTTTAGAATTGTTCGTTATTTGTTCAATTTTAGCAGATGATGTGTTTGTTGTAAAAAACAAAATTAATTTATCATTAAATTGAGACATAAAATCCACAAGTTTTGGAAATTTTTTTATGTTATGTAAGTTTAACATAGCCCTTGTTGACGGAAATCCGTCTGAGTCAATAGTTGTTAGATAAGCAGTTTCTGCTTTTTTTATTAACTCTTGTCCCTTTTTTATAAAAGTTTTATCCATGTTTTTAATATATTTACTATTGTTTTTCCAATTCTAATGTAGTTTCTTCCCATTGCTCTACAAGTTTTTTATTATCTTCTTGTAAGAGTTTGTATTTTTCGAAAAGACTAGAATCATTCGGGTTATTAGCAATAATCAGTTCAATTTCTCTTTGTTTTATTTCGTTTTTCTCTATATTTTGTTCTATTTGCTTAATTTTGTTCTGAATCTTTCTAAGTTCTTTTTCCAAGCTCTTTTTCTCTTGCCACTGTTGTTTATTGTCATTTAGGTTTGTTTCTTTAGTTTTTTTATTTTCCGATTGGAAAGTGTTTAATAATCTAAGGTCTTCAAGTTTTTTCTTTTCTAAAAACTCATTAATTGTGCCTAAATGTTCTTTTGTTCCTTCTGTAGTGAATTCAATAACTTTGTTGGTTAATCCATCAAGAAAGTCTCGGTCATGTGATACGACAATAAGGGTTTTATCAAATTTTATTAGAGCTTGTTTGAGCATGTCTTTAGCTTTTATATCAAGATGGTTTGTAGGTTCATCAAGTACTAAAAAGTTTGATGATGTTAGTAATAATTTAGCTAATGCTAGTCTTGATTTTTCGCCTCCAGATAATACGCCTACTTTTTTGTTAACATCTTCTCCTGAGAAAAGAAACGAACCGAGTAATGTACGAATACGGGGTCTTAGCTCATCTGTAGCTAAATCGTATAAAGTGTCAAATACAGTAATATCCGAATCAAGTGTTTCGGTTTGATTTTGAGCGTAATATCCTGTAGATACGTTATATCCTGTTTTGACGGATCCTTCGTACTCTATTTTATTTGTTATAATTTTAACTAAAGTTGTTTTTCCTAAACCATTTTTTCCGATAAATGCAATTCTTTCTCCTGCTAATATGGTAAGGTTAATATTGCTTAATACTTTTTTATCACTATATGCTTTACTCACTTTTTCAATTTCTAAAACTACTTTGCCAGAGTTTGGTGATTTAGGAAATTGGAAATGCATTGAGCTATTATCAGTGTCATCAATTTCAACATTATCGTATTTTGATATCATCTTTATTCGCGACTGTACTTGTGCAGATTTGGATGCTTTATACCTAAATCTTTCTATAAATTTTTCGGTTTGTTCTATTTGTTTTTGTTGATTAGTGTATGTTGCTAGTTGTTGTTCTATACGTTCTTTACGTAGTTCAACAAAGTGAGAGTAATTTGTTTTATAGTCATAAATTTTCCCTTTGACTATTTCTATTGTTCTATTACAAACATTGTCTAAGAACTTTTTATCATGCGAAACAAGAACAACCGCTCCTGGATAACTTTTAAGATATTCTTCAAACCATTCAATAGATTCTATATCTAAATGGTTAGTAGGCTCATCAAGTAATAATACATCGGTTGACTTTAATAGTATTTTTGCTAATTCTATACGCATCTGCCATCCTCCACTCATTGCTGAAACATCCTTGTCAAACTCAGAAGATAGGAAACCTAATCCTTTTAGGACCTTTTCTGTTTCACTTTCCATTTTACTCCCACCAATTATGTCAAGTCTGTCACACTTTTCATGAAGCGAAAGTATGTCATTTACATATTCATCGGATTCATGATTAGTTGTATTGCTTATTTTTTCGTTAAGTTCGTCAATATCCTTTTGGAGGCTTAAATGTTCTTCAAATGCTAGCATTGCTTCTTGCAACACTGTATGATTATATTTGCGATTAATTTCTTGAGGTAGGTACCCTATTAGTAAATCTTTTGGCACACTAATACTTCCTTCAAAATTTTTATTTATACCTGAAAAAATCTTTAATAATGTCGATTTTCCTGAGCCATTACGACCCACTAATCCTATTCTGTCTTTTTGATTGACTACGAAGCTTACTTGTTTAAATAGATACTCTCCACTAAAGGAGATGCTTAAATTGTTTACTGAAATCATAAGTTGTTTTTTATAAAGTCTGTCATCTTTTTGTAAAGATGATAACGTGTGACACCTCCATATATTCCATGATTTTTATCTGGATAAATGAACATGTCAAATTGTATATTGCTATTTACTAATTTGCTTATTACTTCTATGCTGTTTTGTAGATGAACATTGTCATCCGCACTACCATGCACTAAAAGTAACTTGCCTTTTATATCTTTTAAGTATTCTAATACTGAACTTTCTTTATATCCTTTTTCATTGTCAATAGGTCGCCTCATAAACCTTTCGGTGTATATATTATCATAGAAACGCCAATCGGATACGGGAGCAACTGAAATTGCCATTTTATATGTTTCCGGCGCACGCGATAAGCACATTAAAGACATGTAACCACCATAACTCCATCCTTGAATACCTATTCTATTTGCGTCAATATATGGTAAAGTTTTTAAATAATTGGCTACTGCAATTTGGTCTTCAACATCGTATTTGCCTAAGTTTAAATAAGTGCATTTTTTAAATTCTTCGCCACGACCAGGAGTGCCTCTATTATCTGCAACAACAACTATGTATCCCTGTTGTGCCAACATTTGATGCCACACATAATCATAGTTAGCCCGTTCGTTTAATACTCTTTGCACCCCAGGACCTCCGTATGTATGAATTAATACTGGGTATTTCTTTTGAGGATCAAAATCTTTTGGCTTAATAATCCATCCTTTTAAGAGCACATAATTAGGCAGTTTAATATCAAAAAACTCCTTGTTTGAAAAATTGCTCGTTTTAATTTTATCAACTAATTGTTTATTATCTTCAATAGTACATATTACTTTGTTTGGCTTTGTTTCGTATATTTTAAATGTAGGAGGTGTGTTTGCACTTGAATAAGTGTTGATATAATATTTAAAATTAGAGCTAAAATCAGGATTATTACTCCCATTTTCTGCTGATATCTTTAGTGTTTTTCCTTCTTTAGTATTTAAACAATAAAGAGTTTTGTTTACACATCCATCAGCTGTAGAGGTAAAATAAATATTGTTATTCTTTTCATCAACACCATTAATGTCTATAACGTCCCATTCCCCTGTAGTTAATTGCTTAATATTATTTTTGTCTTTGATGAGGTATAAATGATTATATCCACTTTTTTCACTTGTTATTAAGAAACCTCTCTTGTCTTTATAAAAATATATATTATCATTTATATCAATATAGTATTTATTATTTTCGGTATAAACAACATCTGATGTTCCTGTTTTATTGTCTGCAAATAAAATATCTAATTGATTTTGCAATCTATTTAATCGGAAAATCAATAACTGATTATTGTAATTCCATCTAATGCGTGGGATATAAACGTCCGTTTCTTTTCCTATGTCACATTTAATTGTTTTTGTTGATTCTAAATCATAGATGTTTATCGTTACAACAGAGTTGTCTTCACCTGATTTAGGGTATTTATATTTATACAACTCAGGATAAACTTCATTCTTATACATTGATATCACAAATTCATTTACATTTGTTTCGTTAAACTTGTAATATGCGATTTGTTTTGCATCGGCAGACCATTCAAATCCCTTAGCAAAGCTAAACTCCTCTTCATAAACCCAGTCTGGCAAACCGTTTATTATCTTATTTATTTCTCCATCTGAAGTTATTTGTTTTACTAATTTAGAATTATAATCTTCAATGTAGATGTTATTTGCTTTTACATAAGCTACTTGATTACCTAAAGGAGCAAAACATGTTAATCGTATTTTATCCCCATTGGATAGCTTGTGAACCTTCTGGTTTTTCAGTTCATAAATATAATACTCCGACTGGGTTGAGTGTCGGTAAATAGATTCAGTCTCCGTAGCTATAAGTAATAAGCTTTCATCACCATTAAAAGAATACTCATCAATATTAATCTTTTTACCAATTATTTCTGACAATTCTTTTTCTGTAACAATTGTTTTCACCTTCTTGTTTGACTTGTATTCAAACATATTGATACTTCCTTCCTGCAAAGAAGTAAAGTATTCATCATTATTCATTGACCGTAACTCGTCTATATACGAAGGACGGTATAGATGTTTTAGCCATAAATCCTCTAGATTTATAGTATTTTGAGAGAAAACAAAAATTGATATTATATTTAATAATACCAATAAAACTTTTAATTTAAGTAATCTCATATTGCATTAGTTTTTAAAATTTTACATGTTTAAATTCTAAAGGTGTCCCTTTCTTTATACTAACAGTTGCTTGCTTACCTAACACCTGTTCAATATAAGAAGGACTAATTCCATGCCCTGGCCTAATTGAACGAATATTCTCTCTTGTAAACTCTTCTCCAACCTCAATATCTGCTACAATAAACAACGAACGACCATACTTTTTTGCTTCTTTTAATGAATCGGTCAATTCATAACTAACCTTACCCAAACAAGCCTCTACCTCTCGTATTGATGTTACCATTGTTTTAAAATCTGAAAACTCCATTGAAAACTCTGAGTCAGGACCTCCTGTAGATCTATCTATAATGAAATGTTTTTCTATAATCTTTGCTCCTAGCGCAACTGCTGTAATCGGCGCTGTACTTCCCAATGTATGATCTGATAAACCTACAACACAATCAAAAGTTTTGCGCATATTCCTTATAGTCAAAAGGTTTTGAATCTCTAATGGTGCTGGGTAACTTGATGTACATTTTAATAGAGCAATCTGATCATTTCCAACAGATAAACAAGCTTTTACTGCATTATCTATATCACTCAATTCAGCTATACCTGTAGAAATTATTATTGGTTTCTTTTTCGAAGCAACATATTTTATCAATGGCAAATCTTCTATCTCAAACCCTGCAATCTTATATGCTGGAACGTTTATGCTTTCTAAAAAATCAACTGATGAATTGTCAAATGGCGTTGAAAACAATATTAAACCCAATTTATCCGCCACTGCCTTTAGCTTTGGGTGCCATTCCCATGGCGTATAAGCCTTTTCATATAAATTGTATAAAGTTTGTCCTGCCCACAATCCACTCTTTAATTTAAAATAGTCATTATCACAGTTTATTGTTATCGTATCTGGAGTATAAGTTTGCAGCTTTATTGCATCCGCTCCCGCTTCTTTCGCTGCCTCTATTGTTTTTACTGCCAAATCATAGCTCTGATTGTGATTAGCTGATAATTCTGCTATAACAAAAACGGGGTAATTATCTCCTATTTTTATATTGCCTATTTTCATAATACTATTTAATTATTTAAATAATGTTCTCTAAATTCTTTATATGTTAATGGGCTTTTATGCCCTGACCTAATTACTTCTAAAGAACCGTCAAAACCCACATTAAACAATAAATCTATAATTCCCATAAAGGGAACAAAGTCTTTCCGAGAATACTGCTCATAAACAGGATGCTCATAATTCATGTAAAACAAATTAATACCATTCTCTAAAAACAATCCGCCTTCTCTTTCTGACTCTATGTAAGCTGAAGAACCTTGTGGCGAAACATAAGTCCTACAACCAATTTGTTTGCATATTTCTATCAAACGCTCTTCCTTCTGCCCTTGCAAATCATTTAAATCCGACGATTTCTTCAACTCAGTTGTTATCCCTATTCTTTTTGCTATAGACTCTATTATTACTATATTTAAATCACCCAATATCGTACTCCCTTCATTTATTAATGGATAAATAAATTCAAAAACTTCATGAAAATAAGGTCTCTTCTTATATGACATTTCTATCGTTTGCAAATGCTTGCCTCGCCATTTAACATCATCCGCTATTAATGCATTATTTAAATAAGTTTCCGAACGACTTCCATCCTTAACTGGGATTGTTAAAAATAATTCTCCATTGTGTGTTAAAATCCTATTCCTTACTTGCCAACTCCTTCGTGTCATTTGAACACTATCTAAAAATACAAAAAAATCCACCTGATCCATTAAATCAAAATAACCTAACCAAGGTAGATATGTTGGCTGCATTATCGCACAAGAATCTATCATCAATACTTTTTTATCAATTAATTTTTTACAAAAATACAAAAAATTGTTAAGCAATTGAAAAATGAAATTTACCAACAACACAAACCAAACAACTAACTAGCATTAATGCATTTCACTTTAATATTTTAACAAATAAAAAGCCCTATTGAAAAACAATAGGGCTTAATTTCTTTTCTTTTTAGCTTACAAGTCTCTCTGTGATAATTTTCTCCCATTTTTCAATTAGATTACGCTCTTCTGTTAATTGTAGACCTTCTTCTGCATTATAAAACTCAAAAAAAACATAGGGTTTATTTTTGTCAATAGGAGAAAATTTTAATTCAAGTTTATCTATTACCTTGTAATTTCCATATTTATTGTTAATATTTCTAGTTGTGTTAACTAACTTGCAATTTTGAATTTCAGCAAGATTAACATATTTAGCAATCTCTTTATCCTTAAAACGATTGAAAAAGAAAAGGTAATTTGCAGTTTTATCAAGTCCTATTGCTAATTCTATGCAACACTCATATTGTGTGATTTTGCAATTTTGTTTTTCAGCTATATTTGACAATGATTTAAATAATTGTTTTTCTCGTTTTTTTCTATTTTGCCTCATCAATACAAATGGCAAAATACAAACAGCTATAAGAATAGCACCAATAATGATTATATCAATATTCATCTTTCATTTATTTTTATTTTTTAGCGAAATGGATAACAAGTTTTGTAGAGATACAATACTTGCAAAAAATCAATAAAATGTCTCCAATTTTAGGCAGCTAATACTTTAGTTACCAAAAATAATGAAATGGAAAAATGATATTAGCTTTTCTGTAACGGATTATAAAATTTATTGAAAAAGAAGTATATTGTGTAAGATAATTTGCAATAAGTTGTTCTCTACATTTTATTATTGCAACAAAAGTATTAAATGTTTTGTTAATTGTAGTATGAGGAATATTATTAAATGAGTTTGTCAAACTTTCAGATTGAGAGTCATGACAAGATACATTTATAGAAACAAAAGGAAAACCATTTCCTTTTGTTTCTATATCTATTTTTCTATTAAAAGCAGAATTTAAACTAATGAAATTATTATTAACTATGCTTATTGTAAAACAATAAAGCATAGCAATAAATATTATTCCTATAATTCTGAAAACTTTTTTCATTATGCAAAGTTAAACAGATTTGTTATTCATTTTAAATGTTTAATAAACTTTATTTAGTTTTTTTAGAATACTTGGAACAATTAATATCATTTGCTTCAATAATGAACTAAATCATTATTGAAGTATATATTTATAATACTTTTACTTCTTGTCTGTTTTGCAAGTTTTGATACCAAAAATTGTGTAAAGAGGACAAAATTTAAAAATAGCTGTTGCAAAAGGAATAATAGCAATAAGTCCAAGCCAGCAATTGTAATAAAACCCAAGTGCTGCAATAATAACTCCTATTATAATTCTAATAATGGAGTCTGCATTTCCTACATTTTTTATCATAACTTTTTAATTTAAATTATTAATTTTGAGGTATCTACTCTATAGAGTAATTTTATTTTACAAAGTTAATATAAAAAAAGTAAAAAGCAAGAAAAATAATTAAATAAACTTGATTGTTTTTCTCTTTAATTTTGCAAAAATTTAGAAAAAAAATAAAAGCTGTTATTAATCGTATTTGTCAAAATGTATTGTCCTAAAATATGTTTACAGAAAAAAATAGAATTAATGAAAATGGAACCTTGTTTCGTAATTCCCTAACTATAAACATCTGTTAAATAGTTTTTTTAGCATGAGGATGTTCAAAAAAGTGTGTCAATTTTTTTTAAATTTAAATTTGACTCTATATCTGAAGATACATTATGGTTTTTGATTATCCTTTGCCATTTGTTGTGCTTTAGCTAAACGATTTTTATAAGATTCTATTTTTGTGTTATAATCGCTAACAGCAAGATTGTCTTTCTTGCTTTCAGCAACTTTTTTATACATTTCATAAATCCTTATAATGTTGTTGTAAACATTAAAATTCATAGGATTAAGAGTAATAGATTTGTCGTAATATTCAATAGCTTTTAGATATTCACCTTTATTATGAAATACAGCTCCAATATTAGCAATTGCATCTGGATAGTTCGGATCTGCTTGATATGCTTTATTAAAATAAATATAAGCACTATCATAATCTGCTTTCGCAAAATATAAAACACCTAAATTATTATGAGCCTCCTTGTATTTTGGAGATAAGTTTATTGCATTATTATATGATATTTTTGCATTCGTTGTGTCATTTATATAGTGATAACACAAACCAGCATTATACCAGCCTTCTGATTGATGCGGAAATATTGTTAAGCTAAGAGAATATTCCAATATTGCCATTTTAAACAAGCTGTCTTTCTTTGCCTTATCATCTTCTTTTTCTCCATCTGCTCTTAATGTGCTCGCTACTTGTGCATGCAAACGAAAACTATTCGTAGAGTTTTTAACATCTGTATTAAATAAGGTTGTATTATTTTCCCAATCCTTATTCCTTGATGTTGTCTTCACAGAATATAAAATAATAATAAACATAAAAAAAGCACTTACTATATAATGCTTTGAACCAAAACTATACCTAAAAGCTTCTTGCTTTAATAATTTAAAAAACAAAACAGGAACTATAATGCAAAAACCTAGTGATGGCACAAATAAAAAACGTTCTGCCATTGTTGACCCAATCTTTACAAAAATATTTGATACAGTTATTATTGTTATTAAAAAAAACAATATTCCAAAAGATGTAGCCTTATCCTTTTTTAAATATTTTATTGCATAAAATATAGATCCTAGATAAACTAAAATACTAAGCAACACATAAAAATCACCCATCCCTCTTATTGGAATCTGATTATAAGAATAATCAGAAGATAATGTGAGTGGAAATAATAGTAAATACAAATATTTACCCATAATAAATATTGCAGTTGACAATTGTTCAATCGAATTATCACTTGCCATTAATGAATTGTTGATTTGATCCATTTTGCCTTTAAAATGAAAAACATCTAAAACCGAATTTCTTATTGCTATGTATATAAAAAATATGCCAATTATAGCAGAGAAAAAAACTATTAACTTACTCCATTTTAGTTTTTCCTTATTAAACAAAATTATCATCAATGGATATACTAGCCAATAAGTCATTGCATTTTCTTTTGACAACAATGACCCTAAATACAAAATAGCTGATACAATTAACAACAAGTAATTTCCCTTTAAGTATGCATTGTAAAACGCATATAATGATGAAACAAAGAATAGAAAACACAATATCTCATCCCTACTTTTTATGTTTGCAACAACTTCTGTATGAATAGGGTGAGCAGCATACAGAAATGCAATAATAGCAGGAAGAAGAATATTATATTCTGCAAACAAACTTCTCAATAACAAAAATAACAATAAACAACTTAACGTATACAAAAGAATGTTAAACAAATGATGCACCTTGGGATTATTCCCAAAATAATGAATTTCATAAGCCATATTGGCTAAAACAAAAGGACGATAACTGCCCGTATTATTATTATCAAAACCAACCGTGAACCCTTTCCCAAAAATATCTTTTATTGCCGAAGGACCCTGTTGCACAAATCTATTCTTTAACGTAATAACATCATCATCAAGAGCATATTTGTTATTTAATGTGTTGCTATATATTAAGAACGTGAACGTAACTAACAATATTCCTACAATATATTTTAAATAATACTTTTCTAATACTTCAATAGTCTTTTTGCTATTTGCCTTATTTGCCAATGGACTATTTATGGGCTTTGTTATTTTTTTATTTACACTCTTTGCCATAAAATTATTTATATTTTCAAAAAACAGATTACAAACCTACATAATTTTTTTTTTTTAACAATGATAATTATTATATCCATTATCAAAAACATAAGTAGTATTGGAATACATTTCTAATTTTTTTAAGTAGAACTTGGTAATTTACAGATGTGTGAGAAAACCAGATTATACTAAGCACAGTTTCAGCAATATTTATCCCAAATTGTCCATTAGAAATTTTTTAATATCAATTTACTTGTCCTAAATTATTCGTAAATTCTATTTTTATAATAAATAAAAAAATAAGTTT
>MEOD01000079.1 GCA_001768555.1 Bacteroidetes bacterium GWF2_29_10 | reverse complement strand
TGTCCATTGTAATATTTAATTTGTGGTGAATAAAAATATTGCAAAAGTAAAGAGCCTGATTTATAATCAGGCTCTTTTAAAAAAAAAACTTTATCGGACAACAATGTATTAAAATAAAAGAGCCCGAATAATTCGGGCTCTTTTATTAGTAAAATCAAAAATTTAACTACTATAAATCTTCAACTAATACATAAGCAACTTCTAAATAGTAATAACCAGCTTGAGCAAAAGCAGTTGGATCATTTACTGTTAAAGCAGCGATATCAGCACGAGCTGTACCAGTTGCACCAACGATTAATCGACCAGAACCACCATCAGCAGCAACAGCTAAAGCTTGCATAAATTTTGCAGGAATACCTGGTTTAATTTTGTAATGCAATCTAAATTGGTGTGTAGAAGGATTTGCAAAAGCAACACCTGGCGACATTTGTTGTCTTGCAGCAGTACCAACTTCTCCTGCTATAAATTGAGTTGCAGCAGTTGGAGTTAAAGAATTTGTAAGACCTGCAGCTGTATACGATTTTATAGGAGTAAAAGCTTGGAAATTTAAGCTTGATGTAGCATTACCTGAATCCGATACAGTCCAAGCATCAGCAATAGTTTGACCTAATCCATTTACTGCTTCTATTTCTAAAATTTCAGAAGGAATAGTAGCAATACCATTTGTTGAATATTGATCAACTTGAGTCCAACCTGTACCACCTTCGTTAGCATAAGCAAAAAGATCCCATGCAACAGTAGCATCAACTTGTAATTGAACAGCATTAAACTTTGTAATACCGTTTTTGTGTTCTTGAATAGTTTTGAAAACAAAATCAGTTTGAGGATTTGTAGTCATTGTTAAATTAAGGATTCCTTGAAGATCCATAGTAACATAAGCATACTCTACATCATTTAATGATTGTTGAGCGAAAGATGCTGATTGAATTCCACATAGTAATCCAAGAGCAATTAATAAACCAAATAGATTTTTCATAGTTTTTAGTTTTTAGTTAATAAATATTTAATTTAAATTGTAAAATTGTATTTTCTTTATAGTGAATAATTAATTTTAATAAAAACACATTTAATTTTCACTTTTTTTATCTTATTTTTTCTTGCCTTTACCTCCTTTCTTCATTATATAATTATACAATCTATTTAATAATAAAATCTTCGATTTCGGCTGCTTCTACTTCTTTGCCTCTATAATCAATTATTCCCATTACCGAATACTTACCTTTTGGAAATTCATTAGGTATACTAAAAATAACTTCACGTCTTGCATTTGGCAATAAAGTAAAAGGTATTGGCTTTAGTCTTTGATTTTTACCTGTATTTAGATTTGTTAATTCTACAAAAGAAGCACAATCCAAAATTGCTTTACCTATATTCTCTGCTTCAAGAATAAATTTATAATTACTATCTGCTTCATTATAGATTTGTTTAAAACTAATTATCTGGGCCTTTTTCATATCAATATTCTTTGCTACAGATGGTGGTGTTTGAAAAATATGTATAACAAATCCCATTACAGGAACTATTCCCATTCCCATCTTGCTCGCATCTTTTTCTTCACTTGGAGAAATTCGCTCTTTTGTTTGGACGATACTCATTGCTGCCCATTTAACATTTTCAGACTCAGGATCTGCAGGGAGGTATAAAGATACATTAACATCTTTAATTTCTTTAGGTCCTAACTCTATAAAAGTCGGTGATACGCTTAAATATTTAGCTAATCCATTAGGATCATCCTCATTTATGGTTTTAGATATATCGCTTTTACCTTTATTTCCTGTTGCAGAAAAGTCACTAAATTTTATATTAAAAGATATGCTTTGTTCCGAATTATTTGTAATCTTTACTGTTTTATTTTTTGTTTCACCTGGTGCATTATCAAAATACAAACGAGTTGGAGAAACCGACATGTCTTGAGAAAAAGTATTAATAAATATTAACAAAAGCATTAATGTTAAGAACGTTTTAATATGATTAGCAATATTAGTCATAAATTTATTTTGTTTTTTTCAGTAAGCAAATATATATTAAAATACCTTTCCATGCAACTTTTTTTCATTTATTTTTTTTTAAAACCTTTAGATAATATTTTTTTTAGCATTAATTCCTGTTTTTTATTATACAAATTATCAAAAATCACAGTTTTAAATATTTAATCCTTAAGCAATCCTTCTAATATCCTGAAAGTTATACGCTTACCATTATAATAAGGAGTAATAAAAGAATCTTTTATATTATATTTAATCTGAAATTGTTTATTAAATTCTTTTGCTTCTCTATATGAACTAAAATTTCCAATAGAATATTTATTTACTCCATCCATTTTAAACAAGTAAACCTTATCTATAATATTAAATTTACGAGCAAAGTATCCAGGTTCTACATTAGCCCTTGAAGAACTAATTTGTATTCTATATATTAATTTATCACCATTTTCATCAATTTCAACTATTTCTCCAATTTTCCCACCAATATCATTTAATTCATTATAATTAATTACAAAAGAGCCTAAATCTTTATGTATTTTTTTTAAACTATCATTAAACTTTTCTGCTTGGCTAATGTTTTTAAATCGACCCATTACATATTTATACTCATTATCTTTTGAAAATTCATTTATTTTGCTATTCCTGTCTAATTTAATTCCAAGAGTATCTGTAAAAAATTTATCTGAAAGTTGGTATTTAGATGATCTAACTTGGACTCCATAATTATTTTTAAATACTTGCGGTTTATTTACAGATTTTATATTTTCATTTTTAGGTCTATTGATATTTTTTTTGTTGCTATTGGAAATCTGTATTTCTGTTTTTTTAGCTTTTTTACTAAATGGATCATACATAGAGCTATCAACAAAATCACCATCATATTGTTTTTCTACTATTGCTGGTTTATTTTTATTATTCTCAATAATAGAATTTATTTCTTGAATTTCTTTTTCGCTTAATTGCTCTGTATTTGTAATATCAACTATTTCAGGAATTCCTTCTTGTTTTTTTGTTTTTACAGACTCTTTCTTTATTTTTCTTATTGGTTCTTCTAAGTCTTTATCTTTAACATCTTTTTTATTTATTTGTTTTATAGTGTCTTGTTTTGAAGAAATAGCGCTACCTGAAACGGGATTACTTTTTATAGCATCTGTTGTTGTTACAGATTCTTTTTCCAAATTTCCTACCTTATTAAATTTCTTAACATTCATCTTCCTCGCTTTTTCCACTACATAAAAGTTGACAAAATAATTTTCTATATCATTATTAAATTCTAAAATAATATTATTTTGAAGATATTCAAAGTTTGCACCTAAAGCTGCTTCATTTAACCTTAATACATATTTACCTTTTGGCACGAATAGAGCAAAATCTCCATTCTTATCAGTTAATGCAGAATATTGATTATTTAAAGAATCAATAGCTGTTATTTTAATATTTACAAGATTAAAATTATCTGTTAGCCTTGAATATTTATCTTTTTCAAATATAATACCTCCTGATATTTTAATACCTCTGTTTAGGGGAATGTAAACTATTTGATTTTTATCAAGAGGAACTACAATTTCATGACCATCAAACCATCCTTCATTATAAGATAAAGGCTTTGCAAAAATAGAATAATTACCACTAGGAATATTTTTAAAAACTGATTTTCCATTATTATCTGTTATAAGATTTGGAAATGATTTAGTTACATCTACAATTGTATCTATATCTAAATCATTTTTTTTGATTCTAATAAGCATATTAGAAATTCCATCTTCATTTTCATCCTTTATTTTGTTTCCGTTGTTATCTTTAAATGCAATTACTTCTATCGTATGATATTTTTTATAAGAAATAGGAATCCCTAAATCTTTCTTTATTCCTAAACCAAATTCCCAATTATGATATTGTTGTTCTTTACTTACAGCCTCTTCATATCTACTTGTAGTGTTGTTATAATAATTAGTAGTTCGTCCTTTTTTATTTACTAAGTTATAATAACTATAAATATTAAACCTCCAACCATTATTAGTATAATAAAACCATTCTGGTCTAGAATATATTCGTGTAGTATTATAAAATGTTTCAAATCTATAATTTAAATTTAATTTAAGCATCATCTTTTTCTTATTAAACCAATAACTATAGTCATTAAGTATAAATATTGAATTCATGTTAGTTTTTGATTGCAAAAAATTATATAACTCATTAAACTGATAAGGGCCATAATTATATCTAACAGAAGATGTGAATTTTTTATACCTAATATTAACTCTAAACATAGATGTAAAAAAATCTGGGACATTATAATCTACAGCTTTCGTATATCCACTAACTAAATTAAAATTAATTTTAAAATCTTTTTTATATAATTGAGGCATAAAACCAATACTTAGCTTTTTTTCTTGAGTTCTTAATGCATAATTTTCTTTATCATCAAAGAAAGGGTTAAAACTAATTGAGTATTTTTTATTTGAATAAGTATACAACAAACTATATAGATCATCTCTATTTTTAAATGTGTTATTGTACTTTCCTAGAATCGAAATTTCTGGATTTGACTCAATATGATTATAAGTAAATGAAATATTCGATTTTTTTGACAAATTATAATTCACAACTCCATTATAATTTAAAAAGTTGCTATTATATAAGTATCCACTTGTTCCAAAATTTGTTCCTGCTGAAATAGAAAACTTTTTATAACCAAATGAATATCCGAATATATAATTATAGCCATGATATATTTGGGACCCTGCAATATTACTTATTGAACTTTGATTTCTTGTATAACCAAAACCTATATTTACATTGTTATTTCTATTTATAGGCAAATTCAAATACGATTGATATGAGGTATTTTGTATTGTATTGTATTGTAATTTAGAATAGGATACACTATTTCCTATTGAAAAGAAGCGTGTGCTAAATGCATGCGATAAAGAATAAGATACAGCATCTGCTTTTTTTGTAAAATCAAAAAATGGACTTCTAGAAAAGCCTAATGTTAATCTGTGTTTTTTATAAATTCCTCCTAATCTTATTCCATTACCATTAACACCATATCCTCCTGCAACTGAACCAATTTCTGCAAACCAATATTTAGTAAAATATCCAAGATATCTATTATTACCAAGAAAAGATGTTGAATTAAAAAAATTAGTAGTAAAATTAGATGAGAATCTATAGTTTAAGGTTCTATTTTTAGGTAAAAAAGTCGTACCATAAAGATCTAAATTAAGGAAGGTGTTATCTCCCATTAAGTCGTAAGCATTGAGTTCAAATGTAAGAGGTAAAATAGCATAACTAAAATTATTATATACAAACAGATTTTGCAATTGTATAAATTTTAAATTACCACTCCACTGTTTGCCTCCTTTCTTCATCTTTGCCTCATCTTGTGCAAAAACTCTAACATTATAAGTATTTTCTTTTGCATTAGACATGTTTGTAACATCAAAATAATTATCACCAAAAGGTGTCACATCTTTTGGCATTTTTCTTACCTTATAGCTTATAGAAGTATCTTTCCCTGGTGGCAAGTAAAAAACTTTTGTATATGGTATATCATTATCATAACCAGGAATAAGAAGTTGCAAATTTCGGTTAGGATTCATTGTTAATAAAATCGCTTCATCTGAAGAACCATCATTAGTGATATTAATTTTAAAAGAAGACGTATCTGTGTTATAACAAAAATAAATATTACTTGATGGGACATTAATTGCCCATGCTGAAATTTTTGTTATTGGTATATCCCAAAATGAATTAGAAACTACATAACCAGTTTCATTTCTCAAAATTGCACTAACAACATAATTTATGTTTCCTTTTATTTGTGAATTTGAAAATGCTCTTATTGGGAAAAATGCAGAATCTTTTGCAGATAGAGTTAAACCTCTTTCTTTTTTTCCTATCATACTCCATCCTGTAGGAAGACTTATCTCTAGTATTAAATTTTGTTCTTTATCTGTATTATTTACAACTTTTAAAACATTTGTGACAACTTCTCCAGCTTTATGCTCAAACCCATTTTTTGCAAAAGTCATAAACACTCCATACTTGTTGCCATTGCCAGTTTCGCTCTCATTTTTATTTTGAGAAAACAAAAACAAAGGAAGTAAAATTAGTACATATAGGAAATTGACTCTTAACTTTTTAATCATTATATGTTATAGTACTTAAAGATATTATACTAACTAAGTAATTTTTGCTAAAAGTATAAAAAAATTAAATAAAAAAAACTTTTTTACATTTTTTTATCAGTAAAAATTATTCTTTATAACGTTTTTATTTTCCTAAGGTTTCATAAGAATTTTGTTTCATAAGCAATTATCTACATTTCAATTTTTTACAATAAACTAAAAAAAATAGTTTAGATAAAAGTTCCAATTAGTGTAATTTTTTTTTAATTATCATTAGTTGTGAATTATCTAACCCTTTTAACTATACATAGTAGTTTTTAATAAAATCCTAAAAATATTATTAAATTTTTACAATAAATAACAATAATTTTGTATCTTTGACAGTTTTCATAGAATTAAGGATACTTAATAATACATTATAAGTATATGAAAAAAATAGAAGAATTTGCAGAAGGCACGCGACTATTATTAGTTGATGACGATATAATTAGTGTTAATTATCTAGAATCTATTCTTAGTCGAAAATATCCACGGATGATTTTTAATATAGTTTACAATGGGAATGACTTGTTTGAATCAATTAAATATGCAAAGCCAGACATAATATTGCTTGATGTTAATTTGCCTGATGCTGATGGTTATGAAATATGTAAAAAAATAAAAAGCGACCCCCAAAACAATGACATTATAATTATATTTATTACAGCTAATAACTCTTATGAACAAATAACAATAGGATTTAAAAACGGAGGTAGTGATTACCTTACAAAACCTTACAATAATGAAGTTTTATTTGCACGAATAAATACTCAATTAAAAATAAAACATAGTTTTAATTTACTAAAAATTCAAAATGATTTATTAAAAATTGCAGACGAAAGATACAAACAAATAGTAGAAAATAATTCTTTTGCTATAATTGAGACTGACCTTAATTTTAAAATTAAATTTTATAATAAAAATTTTTCCAACCTATTTTTAATAGACAATTCTAATGAAATAATAGATTCGCATCTTTTTGAAATTATAGATACAGATAAAGAGTATGCGATAAAATATATTAATCAAATTAATCAAAACTTTAACAAAACAAGCAAGCATCATATAAAATGCAAACTTTCTTCTTCAAAAAATATTATTGTAAAGATAGATAATATTAACAAAAATGACCAAAACAATAATTTAGTTGGGTATTTTTTTATATTTGAAGATACTACAGACACATTTGAATTAAATGAAAAATTAGAAAAGGCCAATTTTGTTATAAATAATTCTGAATCAATTCTTTTTATATGGAAAGCCCAGAATGGATGGCCTGTAGAATATGTTTCTGAAAATATTTCTCAATATGGATATACGCCTGAAGATTTTATGTCTAATAAAATAATTTTTGAAGATATTATTTTCCATGAAGATAAAATAAGAGTAAAAGAAGAAGTCGTATTTTATACAAGAAGCCAAAATATAAATGATTTTAGTCAAGAATATCGAATAAGAACTAAAAACAATAAAATAATATGGATTGAAGACAAAACTACAATTGTAAGAAATGATAAAGGAATTGTAATTAATTACATTGGCATTATTGTAAACATTACCGAAAAGAAAAAAAACCAAGTAATAATTAATGAATATCAAAAAAACAAAGAGAATATACTAACAACAGAAATAGAAAGCAAAGAAAAAGAACTAGCAATGTTTTTATTAAAAATGAGTAAAAGCAATGAATTAAATGTTCTAACAATAAACACTTTAAGCACTATATTACATGATTCTGAACTTTCTAACTTTAATAAAAACAATATTAAATCATTAATTGATGATTTAAAAAGAAACAATTCTGAAAATATTTGGGATGAACTAAAATTTAGATTTGAAAATTTACATAACGACTTTTATAAAAACCTGCTTAAAGATTTTCCAACTTTATCTAAAGCTGAACTCAAACTTTCTACTTTTTTGAAATTAGCAATGTCCAGCAAAGAAATAGCTAACATTACATTTATTAGCCCTGATTCAATAAAAACAGCAAGAACAAGATTACGAAAAAAATTCAACTTAGATAAAGATGAAAATCTAGCTAATTTCTTATCAAAGTATTAATGAAAATCAAATAAGTGGTACTGTTTTAATAATATAATACAGGTAATACTGATTAATTTGGTATTATCAGTAAATGAATATAGTTTTTATTGAGAATTAATAATTGCCTTACGGTGAAGTTCGTTTGATAATTTTGGGAAAATAAGTTTGGGTGGAGCACAAAGGAGTTTGGGGAGACAACAAATAAGTTTGGGTGGAGCGCAAAGGAGTTTGGGTGGAGCACAAAGGAGTTTGGGGAGACAACAAATAAGTTTGGGATTAGGTTATTTAAGTTGGATTTGAGGGAAATTGACTAAGATGTCGCACCGTTGGGTTATTAAATGTTTCAAAGCTATTTTATAGTTTTTTTTAAGAATACTTTATATTACAATAAATGTTTTAAAATTTTATTTTGTGAGGTTATGGAAAACGGATTCGAGGTCTTGTTTTTCCATGTTTAAAGATAATACTTTCAAATTATTTTTTACTGCAAAATCAAATATTTCAGATCGAATGTCTTCTTTACCAGCAACTATTTTGTAAGTATTTTTTTTAATAGCAATAACCTCTGTTATACCCTCTATTGTTTTTAGAGTTGTAATATCTAACTCTTTATCAAATTCGACAATAATTGTAGAAATTAAAGAGTTAACATCTAAATTAGCTGTTTTAGTATTTGCAACAAGTTTGCCTTTATTTATGAGTAATATTTTATCGCAAACAGTCTCTACTTCATGCATGTTGTGAGTTGAGAGTAAAACAGTTTTTTGTTTTCCTATTTTAACAATTAAGTTACGTATTTCAATTATTTGATTAGGATCAAGACCCGATGTAGGCTCGTCAAGTATTAATATTTTAGGGTTATGAATCATAGATTGAGCAAGCCCTACCCTTTGTTTGTATCCTTTGGATAATGCTCCTATTTTTTTGTTTTTTTCAACTTCTAATCCTATTAGCCCGATTATATCATTTACAGCATTTTCTGTATTTTTCACTTTGTATATATTGCCTATAAACATTAAATACTCCCTTACATACATGTCCAAATATAAAGGATTATTTTCAGGAAGATAACCTATATTACGTCTTACTTCGATTGAATTTTCGGTTACATCATATCCACATACACGCACTTCTCCTTCGGTTTGAGGAATGAAGCAAGTAATTATTTTCATTAATGTAGATTTTCCAGCCCCATTTGGACCAATAAGACCAACTATTTCATTACTATTTATTTTAAAAGAAACGTTATCTAAAGCTTTTTGAGTAGAATATAACTTTGTTAAATTTGTTGCTTCTATAGTCATAAAGGAAAATATCTAATATTAAAAAGAGTGACCTCGGAGGGACTCAAACCCCCAACCCTCAGAGCCGAAATCTGATATTCTATTCAGTTGAACTACGAGGCCTCATTACTTTTATGTTGCAAAATTATAAAAATATACTAAACTACGCTTATAATTATTTTTTTATTATTAATTTTTAATTTTCATTATCAATAAAACAGCTAAGGGAAATAAGGAATATTTTTTTTTTAGAGTTTGCTTAATGGTTTACCTATTCTTTATTTCCACTTTTCTTTAAAAATTTTCATCTTATAACATTGTATTAAAAAAATGTTATACCTTTGATATTATATTTAAAAATTATATGAGAAAAAAAGTAGATTTTTTAGTTATAGGAAGTGGTATTGCAGGACTTACATTTGCATTGAAAGTAGCAAAATACGGAAGTGTTTGTGTTATATCAAAAGTATCCCAAAATGAAACAAATACACGTTATGCCCAAGGAGGAATTGCAGCTGTTTTGTATCAACCAGACAGTTATGAAAAGCATATAAACGATACGATTATTGCTGGAGATGAATTATGCAACATAGATACTGTAAATTTTGTTGTTAAAGAATCAAAACAATTAATAAATGAGCTGATTGAATGGGGTGTTAACTTTGACAAAACAGAAACTGGAGAATATGATTTAGGACGAGAAGGAGGGCATTCTGAATACAGAATTATTCACCATAAAGATAATACTGGTTCGGAAATAATGAGAGCTTTAATAGAAAGTGTAAAACAAAATAAAAACATAGAAGTATTAGAGAATCACTTTGCTGTTGATATTATAACAGAACATCATGTTGGAATAGAAGTAAAACGAATTTCAACAAACAAAACTTGTTTTGGAGCTTATATATTAGACCAATCAAACAATAGTATAAAAACAATATTAGCAAAGAAAACACTAATTGCAACAGGTGGTATAGGAATGATATATTCTAACACGACAAACCCTGTTATTGCAACTGGAGATGGCATCTCTATTGCATATAGAGCAAAAGGACAGGTTGAAAACATGGAATTTGTTCAGTTTCATCCAACAGCTTTATATAATCCAAAAGAAACCCCCTCCTTTCTAATAACCGAAGCATTAAGAGGTCATGGCGCAATATTAAAAGATTTTTACAAAAATGAGTTTATGCAAAAATATGACAAAAGAGGCTCTTTGGCTCCACGAGATATTGTTGCACGAGCAATAGATAATGAGATGAAAATTAGTGGGAAAGATTATGTTTATATAGACTGCACAAATATTGACAAAGAAGATTTAACAAATAAATTTCCAAATATTTACAAAAAATGTTTAGATATAGGTATTGACATTACAAAAGAAATGATACCAGTTGTTCCAGCTGCACATTATTTATGTGGAGGAATAAAGGTTGATAAATACGGAAGGAGCTCAATAAAAAATTTGTATGCTTCAGGCGAATGCGCATCAACAGGAATGCATGGGGCAAATAGATTAGCATCAAATTCATTATTAGAAGCACTTGTTATATCGGAAACAGCAGCAAATGATGCGGTTAAAACATTTCAAAATGTACCTTTTTGTGAAGAAATTCCGGATTGGAATGATGAAGGAACAGTATTGCATGAAGAAATGGTTCTTATTACACAAAGCATGAAAGAAGTACAATCTATAATGTCTAACTATGTTGGAATTGTGCGGTCTGATTTAAGATTAAAGAGGGCCTTAGATAGATTGGAAATAATTTACAGAGAGACAGAGGATATTTATCAACGTTCAAAACTATTTCCCAAACTATGCGAATTAAGAAATGCCATAAATATTGGTTATTTAATAATAGAAATGGCTATGGACAGAAAAGAAAGCAGAGGGTTACATTACAATATTGATTACCCATTTAAATTAGTAAAATTAATTAACACTTTAAAATAATATGGCAAATATAATTAAGTTTAAAGACAAAACGCCAATACTGGATAATGATGTTTTTGTTGCTGAAAATGCAACCATTATAGGAGATGTTACTATTGGATCAAAATCTAGTATTTGGTATAGTGCGGTTTTAAGAGGTGATGTAAATTATATAAAGATAGGTAAATGCGTTAATGTGCAAGATAATGCTACAATACACGGCACACCAGAAACAGGACCAGTAGAAATAGGAGATTATACAACTATAGGACATAATGCGATTGTGCATGGGTGCATTATACATGAAAATGTTTTAGTTGGAATGGGTGCTGTTGTGCTAGACAATGCAATAGTTAATTCGAATGTAATTATTGGAGCTGGGGCTGTAGTTACAAGTGGAAGTGAACTTGAATCAGGATGGATATATGGAGGCATTCCTGCGAAAAAGATAAAACAAGTTGACATGGAAAAAATAGCAAAAGGCATTAGAGATAACGCTGACCACTATGAAGAACTTTATAAAGAATATAAATAATTTCTAACATAAAGAAAGTTTAATACTATTGTTTTTTATCTTAGAGAATTAAGAAAAATATGTAATTTAAATAATCATTTTTAAATTTAAGTATTTGAATTCATAAATAATCAAATAAAAGTTTTTAATTTTACCTTTCAAAATAAAGTATATTTTTATGAATAATTTAGTAAAAATAAAAAAAGGTTATAACATTGAATTAGAGGGAGCGGCGCAAAAAGAAGTAATAATATATAATTCTGATTATTGCGCAATATGCCCCACTAATTTTCGATATGTTACCCCAAAATTATTAGTTAATGAGGGAGATACTGTTAAGGTAGGTACCGCACTTTTCTATGATAAGAATAATGAAAAAATACTATTTACATCGCCTGTAAGTGGGGTTGTAGAAAGAGTCAAGCGAGGAGATAAAAGAAGAATTGAGGCAATAGAAATAAAGAGTGACAAAAACAATGAAAGTCTTACTTATGATATAAATACAAATAATATTGACAATGTAAAAGAAATATTATTGAAAAGTGGATTATGGGTATCTATTCGTCAGCGTCCATATTCATGTATTGCTAATCCCGAAAATATTGCACGTGATATTTATGTTTCATGCTTTGACAGTTCTCCTTTAGGGGCTGACATTGATGATTATGTAAAAAGCAACTATAAATATTTCAGAAAAGGCTTAGATATATTAGGTATTCTAACAAATGGGAATATTTATTTAGGTATTAATTTGGCAAATGAACAAAAAGGCTTATATAAAGATTTATCTTCAGATAAAATAATAGTAAATAAATTTGAAGGTCCGCATCCAGTTGGCAATGTTGGGATACAAATACATCACACAAAACCTATAAATAAGGGCGAAGTTGTATGGTATTTATATCCATTGGACATAATTCGTATAGGATATTTGTTTACCAATGGGACAATAAGTGCAGAAACATTTATTGCATTAGCTGGAACAGAAGTAACAAAACCTTGCTATATTCAAACTACAATAGGAGCAAATATTGCAGGACTCATTAAAGATAATTTGAAAAATCAAAACGTAAGAATAATAAGTGGAAATGTTCTTACAGGTGAAAAAATAGAAAAAGATGGTTATATAGGTTATTATCATAATATGATAACGATTATAGAGGAGGGAGATTATTACGAAATGATAGGCTGGGCATTGCCAGGACTTAATAAGTTAAGTTTTTCTAAAACATTTTTGTCTGCTTTACTTCCTAACAAAAAATTAAAAATTGATACTAATTTTCATGGAGGAGAAAGGGCTTTCGTTATGACAGGTCAATATGAAAAAGTTCTTCCTATGGATATTATGCCAATGCAATTACTCAAAGCTGCATTAGCTGGAGATATTGATTTAATGGAACAACTTGGGATATACGAGGTGGATGAAGAGGACTTTGCTCTATGTGAGTTTATATGTCCATCAAAGATAGAGATTCAATCTATATTGAGAGAAGGAATTGATTTAATCAGAAAAGAAATGAATTAAAATCACTGAAAGATGAAACAACTAAGAAAAATAATAGACAATATAAAGCCTAATTTTCAAGAGGGAGGTAAGTTTGAGAAATTACGATCAACCTTTGATGCCTTTGAGACGTTTTTATATGTTTCCAATAAAGTAACCAATAAAGGAAGCCATATAAGAGATAGCATTGATTTAAAGAGAACTATGTCAATAGTTATAATGTCGTTAATTCCAGCTTTATTATTTGGGATATGGAATGTAGGATACTTTCATTTCTTATCATTAGGAGAAGATAACGTTAGTTTTTTTGAAGTATTTTTTAATGGATTTATAAAAGTATTTCCAATTATAGTAGTCAGTTATGTTTCTGGATTGGCTGTTGAATTTGTGGCTGCGCAAATAAGAGGACATGAAGTAAACGAGGGATTTTTAGTATCAGGAATGTTAATTCCATTGGTTATGCCTGTTGATGTGCCATTGTGGATGGTTAGTATTGCAACAATATTTGCTGTAATAATAGGAAAAGAAGTCTTTGGAGGAACAGGAATGAATATATTCAATCCAGCTTTATTGTCAAGGGCATTTATATTTTTTGCTTATCCATCAAAGATTACAGGAGATTTAATATGGGTTTCAGAGCTTAGTAAAAACAAATTGGCTGTAGTTGATGGGTTTTCGGGTGCTACGCCATTAGGTAATGCGGCTCATGGTGCTTTTGATAAAATCCCAGACTTATGGACATTATTTTGGGGATTTGTGCCAGGCTCAATAGGAGAAACATCAAAGTTTGCAATATTAATTGGAGCATTTATTTTAATTATAACTAGAATAGGGAGTTTTAAAATAATGCTTTCATTTGTTTTGGGAGGAGTAGTAATGAGTTCTATATTTAATATATTTGCAGTAAATGAATTTATGCAACTAAGCCCTTTATATCATATACTATTGGGAAGTTTTCTTTTTGGTGCGGTATTTATGGCAACCGATCCTGTTACGGCGGCACAGACTAGTATAGGCAAATACATTTATGGTTTTTTAGGAGGTTTCTTTGCTATAATGATTAGGGTTTTTAACCCTGCTTATCCAGAAGGAACGATGCTTTCAATACTATTAATGAACACCTTTGCTCCATTGATAGACTACTACGTTATTCAAAGCAATATTAATAGGCGATTAAACAGAGTGAAAAATATTAACTAAAAAAATACAAATAATTATGCACAGCAATACATATATATTTATTTACTCATCAGTATTAGTGATTATTGTAGCTGCAATATTATCGTTTACGGCAATACAATTACAGCCAATTCAATCACATAATATAAAGATTGAAAAGATGCAAAATATTCTTAATTCAGCTAATATTGAGAATAATGTTAAGGACGCAGAAGAGTTATACAACAAATATATCAAATCTGCAATAGCAGTTAATTCTAATGGAGAAATTTTAAATGTAGAAAACGCATTTTCCATAGATATTCCATTGGAATACAAGAAAAAAGAATCAGAAAGACAACTTCCTTTGTTTATATGTGTTAAAGATAATGGAGACACAAATATTATAGTTCCATTAAGAGGCAAAGGATTATGGGGACCTATATGGGGTTATATTGCGTTAAAGAATGATTATAACACAATTGAAGGAGCTATATTTGATCATAAAGGAGAAACACCAGGTTTAGGAGCGGAAATAGATACAAAAAGCTTTCAAGCTCAGTTTACTAACAAGCAAATTTATGATGAAACTGGTGTATTTACAAGTATCAAACTAGTAAAAGGAGGAGCGAACAAAGATGACATGCATGGAGTTGATGCTATTTCAGGTGGAACGATAACAAGTGATGGGGTCACGCATATGCTTAAAGATAATCTTTCATTATATAGTAGTTACTTTGAAAAAGAAAAGAATTTAAAACAATAAATAATTATAATTATGTCGAGTGATAATATAAAATTATTAAAAAACCCATTTAATCTGAGTAATCCGATAACAGTTCAGGTTTTGGGAATATGTTCGGCTTTAGCTGTAACAGTTCAGATGAAGCCAGCCTTAATTATGGCATTATCAGTAACAATAGTTACAGGTTTTTCAAATCTAATCATATCTTTATTGCGCAATACTATTCCATCAAGAATAAGAATAATAGTTCAATTGGTAGTTATTGCTGCATTAGTAATAATAGTTGACCAGTTATTAAAGGCTTACGTTTACGATGTTAGTAAGAAACTATCCGTATTTGTGGGACTTATAATAACTAATTGTATTCTAATGGGTCGTTTAGAAGCTTTTGCAATGTCAAACAAACCTATTCCAAGCTTCATTGATGGCATAGGAAATGGTATAGGATATGGATTAATCCTTGTTTTAGTAGCTTTTTTGCGAGAATTGTTTGGTTCTGGGAAAATATATGGTTATCAAGTTGTACCTCAATTCTTATATGATTTAGGTTACGAAAACAATGGATTAATGATTCTTCCACCAATGGCATTAATAATTATCGGAATAATAATATGGGTTCAACGAAGTTACAATCCTAATTTGATAGAAAAATAATATATAGAGTATGGAAAGTTTATTTAATTTATTTGTAAAGTCAATATTCATAGATAATATGATTTTCGCCTATTTCTTAGGCATGTGCTCTTATTTAGCTGTATCAAAAACCGTTAAGACATCTTTTGGTTTAGGAATTGCTGTAACATTTGTATTATTAATAACAGTTCCCGTAAACTGGTTGCTAGACAATTATATGTTAAAAGCAGGAGCATTAAGTTGGCTTGGTGATGATTTTAAAGGAGTTGATTTAAGTTTTCTTAGTTTCATAATGTTCATAGCTGTAATTGCAGCTATAGTGCAATTAGTAGAAATGGTTATAGAGAAGTACTCCCCTCCCCTTTATAATGCCTTAGGGATATTTTTACCATTGATAGCAGTAAACTGCGCAATACTTGGAGGCGCCTTATTTATGCAAGAAAGAGAATATCAAACAATATCGGAAGCAACTGTTTACGCAGCAGGTTCAGGTATAGGTTGGTTTCTTGCAATAATATCAATAGCAGCAATAAGAGAAAAGATAAGTTATTCGAATATTCCTCCAGCCTTACGTGGACTAGGAATAACATTTATAATTACAGGATTAATGGCTATTGCTTTTATGAGTTTTATGGGAATAAAATTATAATAATTACTTATGGAAAATATATTACTTCAAGTGTCAATTACAAACATAGTATTGTATAGTATCATAGTATTTTTGCTTATAATGTTGATATTAGTAGGCTTGCTATTATTTGCGAAATCAAAATTAGCTCCATCGGGAAAACTTAAAATAACAATAAATAACGATAAAGAAATAGAAGTTGAAGGAGGAAGTTCTTTGCTTTCTACTCTTTCTAATGAAAAAATCTTTCTACCCTCGGCATGTGGCGGAGGAGGCACATGTGGTATGTGTCGTTGTCAGGTTGTTGAAGGTGGCGGGTCTATATTACCAACGGAAAAAGGTTTTTTTTCGCGCAAAGAGCAACTAAATAATTGGCGGTTAGGATGTCAAGTAAAAATTAGGGAAGACATGAAAATTGAAATTCCAAAAGAAATATTTGGAATTAAAAAAATGGAATGTGAAGTAGTGTCTAACAATAATGTAGCCACATTTATTAAAGAATTTATTGTAAAACTGCCAGAAGGAGAAACTCTTGATTTTGAATCAGGAGGATACGTGCAAATAGATGTGCCTAAATGTGAAGTTGATTTTAAAGATATTATCGTTGAAGATAAATTTAGAGAAGACTGGGATAATCTCAAAATTTGGGATTTAAGAATGAAAAATGATGAGCCTATTTATAGAGCTTATTCTATGGCAAATCATCCAGCCGAAGGTAATATTGTTATGCTTAATATAAGAATAGCAACTCCTCCTTGGGATAAGAAAAACAATAAATTTAAAAACGTAAACCCTGGCATTTGCTCTTCTTATGTATTTTCCAGAAAACCAGGAGATAAAGTTATGATTTCTGGTCCTTACGGAGAATTTCATATAAAGAAAACTAAAAATGAAATGGTTTACATTGGTGGTGGTGCAGGAATGGCTCCTTTACGCTCCCAAATATTTCAACTATTTCATACAGACAAAAGCCATCGCAAAGTATCTTATTGGTATGGAGCACGCTCTTTAAGAGAAGTATTTTATGAAAGTGATTTCAGAAATATAGAAAAAGACTTCCCTAATTTCAAGTTTAATCTTGCATTATCTGAACCTCTAAAAGAAGACAATTGGAGCGGATATAAAGGATTTATACACAATGTTGTTCTAGAAGAATACTTAAAAAAGCATCCCGAACCAGAAGAAATAGAATATTATCTTTGCGGTCCACCAATAATGATAGATTCTGTATTCAAAATGTTAGACTCTTTAGGCGTTCCTAAATCAAACATTGCTTTTGACGATTTTGGCAGTTAAATTTTCTAAAACCATAAATTTTCAGAACGTCATAAGAAATAATCCCATCCAACTCTTTGAAAAAAGAGCGTAATCAAATAATAATCACATTACCGTCAGGCTAAGCACTTGGTATTTTACTAAAAATGATTTGTAATAATTCAACAAAAGCCTAATATATACGTGGTATCCCATTTTCATCAATAGTAGCAAATTTATCGAAAGGTTTAACGGATTTTTTGCACAAGAGAAGATAGTTTCTTACTTTTTGAGATAAATCCCTACAAATTTATCCCAGAATCTGTTCTAATAATTGAACATAACGATTACTCTTATTCAAATGCATCTCAAATGGGATTTTGAATTCATCTATTGAAATATATGATTAATGGAAGTGTATTTTTATCATAAAAGCAAACTCTTTTGCTCAAAATTAATAATTTGCTTGCAATTATTCAATGAAAGTCATTAACAATTTTATTAACTACCAATACGTTCTGTGTTTTTCAGCAGAGCTTAGTTAAAATACTCTCATTATTTAAATAAAAAAAAACGTTCATCTTTTTAATGGAAAGATGAACGTTTTTTTTTATTTATAAAAACAGAAAATAATTTATTTTATTTTTTGATTATTCTTTCTGTATATATACTAGTACCTTGAATAATATTTATAAAATATATTCCTGCATTAAATTTTTCTAATGAAATAACATTATTAATAATAGCTTCATTAGAGTTGCTTTTGTATATGCTAGCTCCAATACCGTTAACTACTTCTATTGTAATGTTGCTATTGTTTTCATTAGATATGTTTACATTAACATTATCAACAGTTGGGTTAGGATAAACTTTTATTGTATTTGTTTTTTCTGATATATTTTTTACTCCAGATATTGTTACAACAATAGATGCTGTTTCTTGACAACCACTAATTTTTCCTGTAACTGTATATACTGTGGTATTTGCTGGGGTAACGTTAATAGAAGAAGTTGTTGCTCCCGTACTCCATAAATATTTGTTAGCACCACTAGCATTTAGAACAACACTAACGCCTCCAGATATTGTTTGGTCTAATGTTGTAACTAAGGTAAAAGGTGCAACGCTAACATATCTATTTGGCTCCTCTTTAGTTGCTCCCAATAAAACACCATCATCATAAGATTCTTGTATTTTTTGAGTAATATTGTTGTTATTGTCGTATGTGTATGAATAAACTTCATTTGTTAAAGTTACCCAAGAACTATTTGCGTCAAGTCCTTCAAATTTTAATGTTAGAATATTTCCTTTAGCATCATAAGTATATATATCTCTGAATGAGTATAGGCTCTCAAGATAACCATTTTCATCAGTTAGGTAATAATAATTGATTAAAATGTTTGCAGAAGCATTATAAGAAGTTGTAACTTTGTAATTTATCGCATAATCATTTGCTCCTATACTAGTAGTTTTAGAGTAAGTCTGTTCACTAAAAAGGAATTTATCTTGATTATACCATATTATATCAGTATATCTTTCATCACAATCTTTATCAACATTTTTTACATCAATTTGAGTTATAGCATTCCCAGTATAAGTAAATGTTTGTACTAATGATTCATATAAGGCGTCGGAATATTGACTATAAGTCCATTCGGAATAAGTTACTTGTTGATTATTTGCATTATATGTTGTTGTTGTTTTATTCTTTACTTTCCAAGCTCCATTTTCATAAATAGAATAAGAATTTTCAGTGACGTCATTGTTTGCATTATATGTATATGTCAATTTTTGGGATACTACCCATGACCCTGCAACATTTTTTTCTATAAGTAAAAGTGTGTCATAACCATTAGCATTTTTGTAATAATATTGTCGATATGCTGTTGTTATTGAATTTTCATTCATTGTATAATAAGCATATACTATAGATTTATCACACCCATATTCTATGTATTCTGCAGAATTTTGCACCCATACATTATTTGTTGTGTCAAATAAAAAATAAGTACTTGAGTCAGGCAGCATTTCATTAGATTTTAGAAATTTTGTTTTGCTTTGTTTTGGGAATTTAAGCTCATGTTTTTTAATTTTGTTTTGAGAAAAACCATGCAAAAACATTACTGATAAGAGTAAAATGATACTAAGTTGTTTCATATAAATAATATTAATTTAAGGGTTAATAATCCATTATGGATGTTTTAAAGGGCAAAATTATTAGTTATTTATTTAAAATGAAATTTTTTATAGTTTTTTTTTTGCATACTAAGCCAAAAGTGAGTGTTATTGCTTATATTATTTAAAATTTGATTATAAGTTTGCTTGTGAGTACAAATTATTATCTTCTTCATTTTTGGAAGATGCTTCATATTCAAAATCAATAAGGAGGTCTTTTTGCTTTGAAGCTTCCACGGCAAGGACATCACATTTGTTATTAAATTCGTTATTAGCATGTCCTTTTACCCAAACAAATCTGACATTATGTTTGTTATAAACTTTTAGAAATCGGAGCCATAAGTCTTTGTTTTTTTTTCCTTTAAAGTCATTTTTAATCCATGCCCATATCCATCCTTTTGACACAGTGTCAACAACATATTTTGAGTCGGAGTATATTACTACGTCTTGCTTTAAAGTAATTAAGGCTTCTAATCCAGCAATAACAGCAAGCAATTCCATCCTGTTATTGGTTGTATATCTGAAACCCATAGCCAGTTCTTTATAATGTTTTCCCGCAATAAGTATTGTCCCGTATCCGCCTGGTCCAGGGTTTCCTCTCGAGCTACCGTCTGTATAAATAGTAATGTTCATATTTTTCTAAAATAATAATCTGGCTTGAACAGATCCCCAATGTATAACTTTGCTATCGTTGATTTTTCTGCCAGAATAGGTTGCTACAAATTGTAAATTTTTTCCAATATTTTGACTAAAGTCAGCCGACCAAGTGTTGTTAATTCCATTATTTAACCCTTCAAGCATTTCGTATTTTAAAGCATCTTCTTTTTCAGAGTTATAATTTATTGCAAATGTATTAAATTTAATACTTATTTCGCTTTTTTTAAGAATATTTAGCCTGTATTCTAGTGAGAATTGGTTGATAAAAGCTAGTCTTTCATAGTATTGTATATTGTTTTCTTTTTGAGTGTATTGGTATGTTATGCTTATTTTGTATTTATTTTGTTGGATGTATTCTGCCGTAAATTCGGATTGAGCATATGCTACTCTAAAATTGTTAGTTTTTAAGAATTCGGAATTATAAAGTTTTGTCCCATATTTATGAGTTATATGAATATCAATTTTTTTAATTAGAGTTATCCTAGAATGAATTGATTGAAATTTATCCCATTTAACGTCTTGCCCATATAGCATAATATTTTTTTTAATGTCTTTTGCAAATGAGTAATCAATTGTATAAATTTCGTTATTGCGATTAAGGTATACAGTGTTTTTATAGTTTATATTGTTTGTTAATATTGTAGTATCTGATGATTTTTTATAAATAGGGTTCATTGCATCCACGAAGTTTTCTTGAATTAATTTTTTATCAGTTCGCAAAACAGACAAAAATTGGAATCTTTTATATATTGAATATGCTCTATTATCTTTTAATCTTGAAAATTTTTCAGGAGAGAAGTTTATAGATTGAGTATACTGATTATAATATGCTTTTACAAATTCATTTGTTGGAGTGTATAATTTAATATATTCAGCATTGTCAACAAACTGAGTTAATTCGAATTCATTAAGTTCTTTTATGCCATTTTTATTATAATCATTCCAAGCGTAATAACCTTTTCCTTTACCAACTTCAATAAAAGTATACTCTTTTTTGTTTTCCATTCCAGATCCAAATTCATAATACATGTTAAATTGTATTGCAGAGTTTTTTGTTTTTTGAGAAAATTCTATTCCACTAATGAGATAATCTTCATTATTTATAGAGTCTTTATAATTAGTGTTTCTATATGTTCCGGAAATTTTACATTGATTATTAGTTTTGTTAATAAGCTGGTAATCGGTTTTGTATTCATTTGTAACTGATTTGAAAGAAAAACCTTTATTATTAGGAAACAAATCTGTACGGATGCTATGTTTTAGATTTAAATTATGATGCGATATGTTAGAGTTCTTAAATTCGGAGCTAAGTGTATTATATCTAAAACTACTAAGATTTAAAATATTATTACTATCTAATATTTTATTAACATCTTCTTCATAAGATATGAGAGCAGAGAAGTATTTGAATTGATTTTGAGCGGATAGTTTATATTTTAAATAAGAAGAAGAGAAAATAATATCATCAGATGTTAAATAGCTAGCATCTGTTGAGAGATTAAATGTTTTTACTGAATAAATGCTTTTTATATCATTTTTAAATGCTTTATAAGAGTCTTTAAATAGGTTTGAAAAAGTGTAGTTGACAGAGTTGTTTTTGTTATTTGCAACAAAGTTAAGATTACTAGAATATTCATTTGCGAGTTTAGTCGAAGTAATATTCCAATCTCTATTATATTCTACAGGTTTGAAATTTTCAATAGGCGAAAAAAACTTGTTTATATATTGTGCGTCAAAGTGAGTTTTATACTTCCAATTATTACTTTTGAAAGTTTTATCAACTCCTATGTTTACAGCATTGCCTTTGTTTGAATTTAGATTATTGCTGGAAAATGTGTTTTTATCATAATTACTATAACTAATATCACATTTTATTTGGAAATCTTCACGAGGATTTAATTTGATGTTTAGTTCGGCCATTTGTTTTTTTAAAGGTGCGTATAATACTTTTATAGGATCGTAATCACCTTGAGATACTCCATTCAAAGGGCTAACCCAACGAAAAACAGTTCCATTGACAATGTTGTTTTCTTTTATATAATTTCCTTTATTAAGCCCCTCATAAGCAAATGTTGCACTATAAATGGCAATACTTTTATCGTTTGAATAAACCAAAACTGAATCATAATCCAAAGAATCAGTAAGAATGTATGTTATTTGATTACTTGAATTAGAATTTGTGTCAATGGATTTTATGTAAACATAATTGTAATCATCACTTGCATTATTAAGTACTTTTTTTTCTTTATCTGTTAGGCTTTGATTTATAGGTTGGTTTTTAGAATCTTGCTCAGAGAAAAAAGAGAAATTAAGATTTATATTTTTATTTTGATAATTAATTTTTTCAAAATACATTGTGCGAACATAATTTTTGTCAATATATTCATATTCTGCAATGATTCGCATTTCTTTATTTACTAGCAAGTTTTTTGTAAAAACAAGTTCCCCTGTGTTATAATCAATTACATAATCATTTTCTTCTCCTCTTTTTATTAGCTTCCCATCAATATAAATTCTCTCCGAACCAGAAAGAATAATAACAAACATCTCATTATCCATTCCACTTAATTTATATGGACCTTGATTCCCGTTAACAGGTATTATGTTTTTTTTTGCATACTTTCCTTTGCTGAGAGCTAAAGAAAGATCGTTTTTGAGAATATAATTAGTATCGGAAAGGTCTGTTGAATAATTAATTCCTTGTATTTTTTTACTAAATTTGAGGAATTGAGCATTTTCTTGAACTTCAATATCTCCTATTGTTATTTTGTTTTTGTCTTTTATTTCTACATCAACATAAACCTTGTCAAATTCATTTAGTTGTTGCGTGGTTCCCTCTGCTTGTATTGGAATATTGTTATCAGTAATAACTCCATTAATCTTTATATCATCTGTCAGGTTGCCTGAGAATTGCAAGTTTAAACCTGAATTTACAACAACATCCTGATTATTCCCCATGGATATTCCTCTGGAAATATTGCCTTGCTTTTGTATTTCACTCAGATTAAATGTTTCTTGTTCGTTTGGATTAAAAAAAAATACCTTTGGAGCCACTTTCCCATCTTTAATAAATTCTTTTATATCATCTGGGAGTTTCTTTTTTCTTTTATCATAAAAATCTTTACCTAGGTCTATTTCAAAGACACTATAAGTTATAAGCCATAAGCTGTCATCATTAGGAATAATATTTTTTACTTTAATTTTTGAATTAATCCATTTTAATTCATACTTAGAAGTATCAACGATAACACCATTTTCATTATAAATTATTACTGAATTAGGAATAATCGACAAACTATCTATTTCAAAAATAACATTCTTTTGAGGATATATCGTTTTATAGCGTGTAAATAAATAGGTTTCTTGGGAAAAACAAATAGTGTTAAATATCAAAATACAAACTAAAAAAATGAAAAACTTCTTGATATCTACTTGCATTTATTTATAAACTTATAATAGCTCAAAAGTAACAAAAATAATAAACAACTATTATCTATTCTCAATAAAAAAAAACATAATCAATTTTATCGCATTGTATTTTTTTTAATTAATATATTGATAATTAAAGCTGATGATGTATGTATTATTTAAAATAACAAAAAGTAAATATGTGTTAATTTTAATAGTTAATCATTTGATTATTAGCATAAAATGTGATTTCGGGTTGATTGCACAGAGTTAAAAGCGAGATTAAAGTGCTGTATATGTGCTTTATATGTGCTTTATATGTGCTTTACATGTGCTCTATATCAAAAATTGATTTTGGTTAAAGCAAAAAGTTATTAGCTCCTTTTATTTAATGTAAAATATATTAGTATAAAAGCCGATGGGAAGTTGAAATATTCTTCATAGAGATAAATAAGTTTTTACATAAAATCATTTATAGGAACAACATGAAATGCTGTAATGATATAAATATGGACTGTTTTTAGTAATAATACTTGTTCTTAAAGTGTTAAAAGCTATATTATAATTCAATTTGTATCTGTCAAATCTTTTAGTTTTTATAATACTTAATTTTTTGAGAAAATTGATTTACAAGCTTGGCTTTATAAACCTTGTTTAGGAGATTGCGTCAGGTAATCAATTAGTAGTATAATGGGATGATTTTGATTAGCGAAGAAAACAGAATTCTAAATCATTATAAATCAAACATTATTTTATAAAATAAAATTTATTTAGGTCGTTATTAAATAAACTATAAATTTGTAATTTCGCAAACAGAATTGAAACAAAATGAATGACAATTATCAATTATTGATAAATAAATTAGACGAGTTTATTCGTAAATATTATCAAAACCAACTTTACAGGGGTTTGATATATTGGATAAGTGTGTTTGTTCTATTCTTAATTTTCATCTCTTTACTTGAGTATTATGGGCGTTTTAACGAGATTGTAAGGACTATATTATTTTATGCATTTATTACGGCCAATCTTTACATAATAACAAGGTTTGTACTTATTCCGATGTTTAAGTTGTTTAAAATAGGTAAATGTATAAGCCATAATCAAGCTGCAGAAATAATAGGGAATCACTTTGAAGAAGTTCAAGACAAACTAATAAACATTTTGCAATTAAAAGAGCTTGCAAATGAAAATCAAGGAAGCCAAGAACTAATAAACGAAAGTATAAATCAAAAAACAGAATTAATAAAACCTCTAAAATTTATTAAAATAATAGATTTTAAAACAACTTTAAAATATTTTAAATATTCTCTAATTCCGATTTTTATTATTATTTCTTTATTGATTGTATTTCCAAATGTAATTACCGAACCAACAACAAGAATAGTACAACATAATAAGCATTTTGAAAAACCAATGCCTTTTAAGTTTATATTGCTTAATAAACATTTGAACGTTTTACAAAATGAGGATTATATAATTAAACTAAAATTAATAGGAACAGAAGTTCCGAATGATGTTTACATTAAAACTCAAATAGGAACATATAAATTAATTAAAAAAAATAATCTAGAATTTGAATACAAATTAAAAAACCTAAATAGTTCAATAGATTTTTTCTTTGAATCATGTGAATATCGTTCAGTTGATTATAAAATTAATGTATTGAGTAAGCCTATTATTCTGAACTTTGTTTTAACTGTTAATTACCCTTCATATATAGGCAAAACTGACGAAAATATTGCGAATATAGGTGATATGGTTATACCTGAAGGAACAAATATTACATGGAAGTTTTATACTAGAGAAACTGATGGTATAAATTTTAGAATTAACAAAATTGATAAAATATTAAAAGCTTCTAAACAAAACTATTTTGAAACAACGGCAAAAGCTTTAGACAACATTATTTATTCAATAGTTCCATATAATGTAAATGTAAATTGCAATGACTCAATGGTATTCTCTATAAATGTAATAAAGGATGCAAAACCTGTTATTGATATTGAACAAAAAACAGATAGTGTTAATTTTAAACTTATTTATTTTAAAGGAGAAATTGCTGATGATTATGGTTTTAAAAAACTAACATTCAATTGGCGAGATGATAAAAAATCACAAACATTTAATATAGAAGAAATTAAAATTAACAAACTAATTAATCGCCAAACATTTTATCATTATATAGACTTAAGCAATATGAATATTGACTTAAGCGACAATATAGAATATTACTTTGAAGTTTGGGATAATGACGCTGTTAATGGGAGCAAATCTGCTAAAACTGAAACAATAAAATATCGTTTACCTGAATTGAAAGAAATACAAAAGAATCTTGAAGAAAACTATGATGATATAAACCAAAACATAAAAGAGTCTTTAAAAGAATTGTCTTTGGTGAAAAAAGAAATGGATGCTGTTAATCAAAATTTGTATGATAAGAAGAATACATCCTGGGAAGACAAACAAAAGGTAATAAACCTTATAGAAAAATATAATCAGGTTAAACAAAATGTAAATAATCTAAAAAAAGACCTTCAAAACAGAATGGCAATACAACAACAAATTAATGAACCAGACCCTGATTTGTTAGAAAAACAAAAGATGTTACAAGAAATGTTTGACAAGTTGCTAACGGATGATATAAAAGACCTTTTAAAGAAAATAGAAGATCTAACAAAAGATTTTAATAAAGATGAGTTGCAAAAAAAAATTGATGAAATAAAACTGTCAAATAAAGATATAGAAAAAGAACTAGATAGAAGCATGGAACTATTTAAACAACTTGAGTTTGAAAATAAACTTAACGAAAATATAGATATGCTTAACGATTTAGCAAAAAAACAAAAAGAACTTTCTGAAAATACATTAAATAAAAAAGAGGATAAAGAAAAACTCTCAAATCAACAAACAGATCTGGAAAATAAACTTCAAGAAGCAAAAGATAATGTTAAAAAATTAGAAGAATTAGGTAAATCTATAAAAGATAATAAAGCTCTCCCTAAACTTGAAGATAAACTTGACAAAGCTAAAAGAGAAATGAGTAATGCTAAAGAAAATTTAAGCAAAAATAAAAATTCAAATGCAGCAAAAAATCAAAAAAATGCGAGTGAGGATATTGAAAGTGCTGCAAACGATTTAAATAATTATAAAGATGAAGTTGAACAAGAAAACCAAGCTGAGGATTATAATAGCCTCCGACAAATTCTAGATAACTTGCTAAAAATATCTTTCAATCAAGAAGAGGTTATGCTTAAATTTTCTAAAACTTCTCCAACTAATCCTGAATATATAAAACTAATACAGCAACAAAAAGAAATTCAAGAAGATTCTAAAATGATTGAAGATTCTCTTTTTGCTCTAAGTAAAAGACAAATACAAATTAGCTCTTTCGTCAATAAAGAAATTGCAGACATTCAAAACAATATGAAGCAAGCTATTGATAATATGGCTAAAAGACATATTGGAAACGCTTCTGCTAAGCAACAATATGCGATGACTTCTATCAATAACTTAGCTCTCGTGCTTAACGAATCTCTCGAGAAAATGCAATCCAATATGCAAATGCAAAGCAAAAGTAAAGGAAATGGTAAATGCAACAAACCAGGCAGTTGCAATAAACCTGGAGGGGGGAAAGAAGGGAAAAAACAATCAATGCAAAACGCGCGAAAACTTCAAGAGGCATTAAATAAACAATTGGAAGACCTTAAAAACAAAATGGGAAAACAAGGTCAAAATAATAAACGACCAGGAAATTCTCTTAGCGAAGAACTAGTTAGAATGGCGGCACAACAAGAAGCTATAAGACAAATGCTAAACCAAATGCAAAATGATATAAAAAAAGCGGGAAAATTACCTGATAGTGAATTAAATAAAATGATGCAAGAAATGGAACAAACCGAAAAAGAGATATTAAATAAAATGATAAATAATAATACTATTTTTCGTCAGGAAAAAATATTAACAAAATTACTTGAAGCTGAAAAAGCAGAAAACGAAAGAGATATGGAAGAAAAAAGGGAATCTAATGAATCAAATGTTAAAAATTATAGTAACCCTAAAGAGATTTTTGAGTATAACAACAATAAAAAAACTGATTTGGAATTATTTTATAATGTAATTCCTCAATTTAATCAATTTTATAAAAATAAAGTTAACGAATATTTAAATAATATATCAAAATAAAGAAGACTAATGAAAAAGAAGGCAAGGCATATATTAAAACTTGAATCTAAAATAGAAAATGTTAATATTATTGAAAAGTTTATAAATGAAATTTGTGACTATTACCATATAAGTTCAACATATTACGGAAATATTTTATTAGCAATAACAGAGGCGTTTAATAATGCTGTTGTGCATGGAAATAAATTAGATGAAGAAAAAAGTGTTACGATTTCATTTGCAAACACTGATAATAAAATTACTTTTACTGTTATTGATGAAGGCAAAGGTTTTGATTTTTGTAATATTCCTGACCCTACAGATCCTAAAAATGAAAACTACAACCATACAGGTTTATTCATAATAAAAAGCTTATCTGATGGTATTCAATTTTGTAATAATGGAAATACTATAGAAATAAGCTTTAACTTATTGCCTATAAATCAAGAAAAATACCAACAAAGAGTTGCAAAACTTCAAGAAGAACTAATTAAAAGAACTAGTAACGTTAAATAATTCTATTTAACAATTCGACAAACGCTTTTATAATATATTTATTTACAATATATTGTTGTAATAAAAGTGCCTTAATGAAGTTATTGCAAGGCAAAACATCAAAAAACAATCAATTACGTTGATGGATATTTTATTAAGCAAAGTGTTTGATTTTGAGAGTTTTAAAGTATAATTTCAGGAAGGCGTTGGAGGAGTTTGGGAAGACGTTGAAGGAGTTTGGGAAGACGTTGGAGGAGTTTGGGAAGACGTTGTAGGAGTTTGGGAAGGCGTTGGAGGATTTTGGGAAGACGTTGTAGGAGTTTGGGAAGGCGTTGGAGGAGTTTGGGAAGGCGTTGGAGGAGTTCGGGAAGACGTTGGAGGAGTTCGGGAAGGCGTTGGAGGAGTTAAAATTTAGAGTAACTTTTTCAGTTTACACACTTAGTGAGATACTGTCTGATAAATGTTTTGGCAAACGGAGCACTGAAGGCATACATACGATGAAACAGTACATGTTTTTATAATTTATCAGCTATCCATTAAGAGGTTGCAACCTCGCAAGTCAGAATAATCTAAACGCCCATTTACAGAGAAAGTGCCATCACTGTTTATCTGTCCAATATCTTCAGTCTTTATAAATGAACAAGAATATATATTTGCTAAATCTATAATATTAATAACTCCTTTTTTGTTTGGTTCTTTTATTATAGCAAAAGGGTCGTTAAGCTCTGTAATAAACACTTTCATTTGTGGAGGACATAAATATTTATTGCATTCTGATGAATATGCCTGAGATAATAATTCGGTCATGCCATATTCAGAATGTAATTTATCAATATTTAATTGTTTTTGTAAAATAAGATGAAGTTCTTCTTTTGTAATTTCTTTGCGTCGCCCCTTCATGCCTCCAGTTTCGACAATTATTATATTTTCAGTGTTATTAAATTTAACATTATTTTTTTGCATGTATTCTGCCAAGTCTAATAAGCTATAAGCTACACCGAATAAAACTACCTTACAATGTGCTTCTGTTAACTGGTTAACTTTTATTATGACTTCATCTAGTTCATTAATAAAAGCACCACCCCTACCTTGCTTAATTAGCTTATCAACCATGTGTATTAATGATGATGATTTATTTTCCAAGTAATTAGGCAAAAGTCCTATGAAAAAATATTGATTTACTGGACCGTAAAATTTATTGAATATATTATAAATATTTTTCTCATAAATACTCAAATCTAATACTATATGCTTGCTTCTGTTAAAGGAATCGGTTGTGCCACTGCTTAAAAATACATGCGTTGAAGAAGACTCTGTATTTGGTTTAGGCGTTACAACATCATGAGTTTTAAAGAATGATATTGGAAGTGTTGGGAATTGATAATATTCTGAAATATTTTTCTCAAACTGCTTTGTTTCTTTTAAATATCTATTATAAACAGGGTTATTATTCTTTTGAAAAGCAAACGCTTCTAAAGCGAAACTAAGAAAATCGTCTTCTTTTATAGCAAATATTTTACTTTCCCAATATGCCTTTGTCATCTTCTTAAATAAAACCTATTAAAATAAAAAGGGGCAGATTAAATAATCCACCCCCCATAGCTTATTTCTTTGCAAATATTAACTTTGTAATTTCCATCATATTTTTTATATAATGAAACTTCAACCCTGCTATATAAACTTCACTAATTTCAGCAACATCTTTAAGATTGTCTGCTGGCAAAATAATGTCAGTAATATTTGATCGCTTAGCTGCTAATATTTTCTCTTTTATTCCTCCAACAGGAAGAACCTTCCCTCGCAAGGTAATTTCTCCAGTCATTGCAAAATTAGACTTAACTGCTTTTTGTGTCAAAACTGACACAATAGATGTAAACATTGTTACTCCTGCAGAAGGACCATCTTTTGGCGTAGCTCCTTCAGGAACATGAATATGTATGTTAGTATTTTCTAAAGAGTTCAAATCAATTCCTAATGTTTCTGCATTCGACTTTATATATTGATAAGCCAGCGTAGCCGACTCTTTCATTATGTCGCCCAAATTACCCGTAACTGTAAGTATTCCCTTACCCTTACTTTGGCTTGCTTCTATAAACAAGATATCACCTCCAAATGAAGTCCAAGCTAATCCCGTAACAACACCAACTGCATTATTTTTTTCTGATTGTTCATTTAAGAATCGCTCTGGTCCTAATATTCTTTCAACATCTTCTAGTGAGATTTTCGGATTATACTTCTCATTTGAAGCAATAAACTTAGCCGTATTTCTTATAATTTTTGCAATCAATCTTTCTAAATTTCGAACACCTGATTCTCGGGTGTATGATTGTATCATCTTTTCCAATATATTCTTATTGAAAAATATTTGTGTTTTCTCTAATCCATGTTCAGATATTTGCTTTGGTATTAAATGGCGCTTTGCTATTTCTACCTTCTCTTCAATTATGTATCCACTTATATCTATCAGCTCCATCCTATCAAGTAATGCACTTTGGATAAGTCCGGGATTATTTGCCGTAGCGACAAACATAACTCGAGACAAATCATATTCTACATCTAAATAATTATCATTAAAAGAATAGTTTTGTTCTGGATCTAAAACCTCTAATAAGGCTGATGATGGATCGCCATGCACAGAACTAGAGCCTAATTTATCCACTTCATCAAGAACAAATACAGGATTTGAAGACTTTGATTTCTTTATATTTTGCATTATTCTACCAGGCATTGCACCAATATATGTTTTCCTATGCCCTCTTATTTCTGCTTCATCATGCACACCTCCTAATGACATTCGAACATAACCTCTACCTAAAGCCCTCGCTATTGATTTACCTAAAGAGGTCTTCCCCACTCCAGGAGGTCCAACAAGGCATAAGATTGGTGATTTCAAATCTCCTTTTAATTTTAAAACAGCAAGATATTCTAGTATTCTTTCTTTAACCTTTTCCAGTCCAAAATGATCTTGATCCAATATAGCTTTTGCATTTTTTAGATTATAATTATCTTTAGTATATTCATTCCATGGCAAATCTAACAAAGTTTCAATATAATTCATTTGAACAGAATATTCAGCTGCCGAAGGATTCATCCTTTGTAATTTAGCAAACTCTTTATTGAATAATTCTTTAATCTTTTCACTCCATTTTTTATCTTTTGCTCTATCTTTCAGCTCATTTATTTCTTGTTCGTAAGACAATCCACCCAACTCTTCTTGTATTGTTTTTAACTGTTGGTGAAGTATATAATCTCTTTGTTGCTTATCTAAATCAATCTTTACTTTTGATTGTATTTCATTTTTCAGTTCAATAACCTGTAACTCTTTAGATAAATACTCTAACACTTTTAAGGCTCTCTCCTCCACATCTTGAATTTCTAGCATATTTTGTTTCTCCAAAATATCAATATTAATATTTGAAGAGATAAAATTAATCAAGAAGTTGCTATTTTCTATATTCTTTATAGCGAAAGCTGTTTCAGGAGGTATATTAGGAGAGTTCTTAACTACTTTTAGAGCAATATCCTTTATTGAAGAAATTAAAGCGCTAAAATTCTTTGTATCCTTTTTTTGTTTGTTTTGCTTATAGATAGTATATGTTGACTTAAAATATGGTTTTGAAGCAACGATATCTTTTATAGCAAACTTCTTTTTTCCTTGAATAATAACGGTTGTTGTACTATCAGGCATTTGCAATATTTTCACGATATATGCAATTGTGCCAACATTAAATAAATCAGTTGGTTTTGGTTCTTCTATTTGACTGTTTCGTTGAGTAACAACGCCTATTATTTTATTCCCTTTATACGCATCCTTTACTAGTTTTATTGACTTTTCGCGTGTTACTGTAATTGGAATAACAACTCCCGGAAACAATACAGTATTTCTTAAAGGTAACAACGACAAAATGTCAGGGACATCTTCTACTTTGAACATATCATCTTCATCTAAAGAAATCAATGGTATTAAATCCGAATCATCATTTATATTGTCAGATATCATTTGGTATTTTATTAAATCATTAATTGACATAGTAATAAATTAAACTTTTTTTTAAAGAATAGTATTAATATCAATAGTTATGCCATTACTTTTTAATATGACACAATAACAAAAAAACCAATTATCAATTTTAACTCTAAATATTTCACACTAGATGTAGTTTTATTGTATTATTAACAAGAATTTAAAATGATAAATTAAGGTTTATGTCAATCTATATTAATAATTATGTCAATTTATCTTAGTAATTACGTCGATGAATTTTGTTTATTTCATTTTTTTATTTACATGTTTTTTTATTTTTAATTGTATTGATAATGTGATATATAAAGTTTTCTTTTAAAAATAATATTGTTTTTGATTAAACCTTTTACTATTTTCGTTTGTCAAAGATTGAGAATTAATATTTAAAAATAAAAAAATTGTCTATAAAATGAAAATAAAAAATAGTATAGCAATAAGTAATACGGGATTTATATTTAATCCAGTTTCGGGCGAGTCATTTACAACAAACCAAATGGGAGTAGAGATAATCAATATGCTAAAAGCCGAAATGGCTTACGAATCAATAAAAGATCATATAATGGACAAATATGAAGTAGAATCTACAGCTTTTGAAAAAGATTACTATGATTTTGTATCTTTACTTAAGGCCTATTTAGTAATAGAACTAGATAAATAAGCTATGAATAAAAGGAAGTCAATCACAGTAGCTGTTACGGGTCTAAACGCTATAGATAATCCAGGTCCAGGTATTCCCGTAATACGATGTATAAAAGAATCTGAAATTTTTAATTCAAAAATTATAGGTCTTGCTTATGAGTCGCTAGAGCCAGGTATTTTCATGCATGATTTAATAGACAAAACATATCAAATTCCTTATCCCTCAGCAGGCATGGAAGTTCTTTTTGAAAGGATTAAGCATGTAAATAGTATAGAAAAAATAGATGTTATCATTCCAAATTTTGATGCAGAATTATATTCTTTTATAAAACTAAAGGATAGATTAGAAGAAATAGGCATAAAAACTTTTTTACCAACTATAGAACAGTTTGAGGAAAGGCATAAAGTTAATTTAAATAGTTTTGGAGATAAATATGGAATAAAGGTTCCTGCTTCACATACAATAAATTCTCCTAATGAATTTTATAAACTTCCATCAAATATTAATTTTCCTATAGCAGTTAAAGGTAAATACTATGATGCAAGCATAGCTTCCAATATAGAACAAGCACAACAACACTTTAATAAAATAGCAAATAAATGGGGCTTACCAATAATAATTCAAGAATTTATAGATGGTCAAGAGTTAAACGTAACAGGACTTGGAGATGGCAATGGGGAACTTATTTCTTATGTATCTATGCGAAAACAATATATTACGGATAAAGGTAAAGCATGGGCAGGTGTTTCTATAGAAGATGATAATCTAAAAAATATAACGCAAAACTTTATAAATAAAACTAAATGGCGAGGTGCTTTTGAATTGGAAATTATAAAAAAGAAAGATACTAATGATTACTATTTATTGGAAATCAATCCTCGCATCCCAGCTTGGATATATTTAAGCTTTGGAGTTGGGAACAATATTCCGGAAATGCTATTAAAGTTGTGCATTGGAGAAAAGGTATCACCATCATTACACTATAAAACGGGGAAGATGTTTGTAAGATATTCTTATGATATGATTGTAGATATTGAGGAACTGGAACAAATTTCAACATTAGGCGAATTATAAAATTATTTTAATAGATATATTATGACAAAATTAAGTTATGAGAGACCTGTAATAAAAAAAGTAGAGACAGGCATGCCAAATAAATTTGGTTTAAGAACAGAATATTTACCAATGACTGAAATAGAAAATAATAAAGTAAAAGATCTTGTTAAAGAATATGGTTCTCCTCTTTTTGTTATTTCAGAGAGGTTAATTAGGAAAAACATAAATGAAGCAAAGCGAGCTTTTACGGATCGTTATCCAAAAGTTCAATTTGCCTGGTCATATAAAACAAATTATTTGGATAGTGTGTGTAAAGTTTTTCATCAAGAAGGTTCTTGGGCAGAAGTTGTTTCTGGATTTGAATATGATAAGGCATTAAAAAATGGAGTTCCTGGAAAATATATTATATTTAATGGGCCACATAAAACAGATGAAGAGTTACTTAAAGCTATAAATAATGATTCATTAATTCATATAGACCATCTTGATGAATTATATAGTTTAATGTCAATTGCAAAAGGTTGCAACAAGAAGGCTAAAGTGGCTATTAGAATTAATTTGGATTGTGGTATTTATCCTATGTGGGATAGGTTTGGATTTAATTATGAGAATGGTCAGGCTTGGGATGCTTTAAATAAGATTATGCTAAATGATTATTTAGAACTAATGGGTTTACATTGTCATATAGGCACATTTATTTTATCCCCTATGGCTTATTCTGTAGCAACATCAAAACTTATAGACCTTAGCCTTAATCTTCAGTCAAAATATGGTCATACTATATCATATATTGATTTAGGAGGAGGTTTTACATCGAAGAACACATTAAAAGGTTCCTTTTTGCAAGGGGTTGATACAAATCCTACAATTAATGATTATGCAGATGCAATAACTTCTACATTAATAAATTCGAATATAAAACCAGAAAATCTTCCAACATTAATATTAGAATCAGGCCGAGCGTTAATAGACGACACATCCTTTTTGATAGGTTCGGTAATAGCAAATAAGAGACTTACGAGTGGGAAGCGAGCAACAATAATTGATGTTGGCGTCAATATTTTGTTTACATCCTTTTGGTATGATCATAAAATTACCCCAGCACAACCATTTTCACATTTTACAGAAGACACCGTTTTGTATGGTCCTTTATGTATGAATATAGATGTAATAAGGGAAAGTATTAATTTACCATTATTAAACAAAGGAGATAATTTAGTTATTAGCAATATAGGTGCCTATAATATGACTCAATGGATGCAATTTATTAATTTACGTCCAAATATAGTTATGATTGATTTACAAAACAATGTTCATATAGTAAGAAAGCGGGAAACATCAGAAACATTTGAACGTTCAGAACAAACACCAGAACATTTAAACAAATTTGAGTTGTAATACAAAGAAATGAGACATCAACTATCTTTCATTTTAAATAGTTTTTTAAATAGTTATTCCCAAATATTTTTTTCTAAGAATAAAATATTTGGGTTATTATTGTTGATAGTTTCATTTTTTGATGTTTATTCAGGTTTGGCTGGAGTTATAGCCATATTTACGTCAGTATCTTTGTCTTTGCTTTTAGGATTTAACAGGTCAAATATACAAAATGGTTATTATAGTTTTAATAATGTATTTATAGGTTTGGCTTTAGGAGTTTCGTATAATTTTAATGTTCAGTTTGTATTTTTTCTGATTTTTGCGTCTATACTAACTTTGTTTTTCACTATTACTATTGAAAATATTTTAGAGAAATATTTACTTCCTTATTTAAGTTTTCCCTTTATGATAAGCATATGGCTTGTTGTTTTATCGGGACATGAATTTAAGAGTTTAGAAATTAGTGATAGGGGAATTTACGTATTAAATGATTTATATGGAATAGGAGGCATTCAGGCAGTATCACTATATGAACAAATAAACAATTTAGCAATACCAATTCCTATTATTACCTATTTCAAATCACTAGGGGCAATTCTTTTTCAATATAATATTATTGCAGGAGTGATAATAGCAATAGGTTTGTTAATTCATTCCAGAATAGCTTTTCTATTGTCAATTGTAGGTTTTTTCTTCACCTATAATTATTATAAGTTTATAGGAGCAGATATTACACATTTAAATTATCTATATATAGGCTTTAATTTTATCCTTACATCAATAGCGATAGGCTCCTTTTTTACTATACCAAATATAAGTTCCTTTTTCACTATAATTCTTTTTATTCCAATAACATCCATAATACTCTCTGGATTTAGCTCTTTATTGTCAATCTTTGGATTACCAATTTATTCAATGCCATTTAATATGGCGGTATTATTATTTTTATTTGTATTAAGATCTGGTCATTCGAATAAATTTATAAAAATACCACATATTCAGCTTTATTCTCCAGAACAAAATTTGTATAATTATGTGAATAATAGTAAACGTTTTAATAACTTTTTTTATGCACCAATAGATTTCCCATTTTTTGGGGAGTGGAAAATATCGCAAGGCAATAATGGCAATCATACACATAAAGGAGATTGGCAATACGCTTTAGACTTTAACATTGTAGATAATACAGATAATCAATTTAAAGGAGAGGGGCTTGTTCTTGATGATTATTATTGTTATAACAAACCAGTACTAGCTCCCATAGATGGTCTTGTTATTGAGATTATAGATAGTGTTAAAGATAATAATATAGGCGATGTTAATATTGAGGAAAATTGGGGAAATGCAGTTATTATTAAATATTCGGAAAGTCTATATGCATCATTAAATCATTTAAGAACAGATAAAATAAAGGTAAAAGTAGGCGACATTGTAAAAAAAGGCAATATTATTGGTTATGTTGGCAATTCAGGTCGTTCTCCATATCCACATTTACATTTTCAATTACAAAAATATCCACACATAGGTTCAGAAACTATTTATTACCCTATTGCAAATTACATAGTCAAAACAGATAATAAATATACACTAAAATTATTTGATATACCAAAAGAGAATGAAACGGTAATGAATATTGTTTCTGACAGTTCCATGATTAAAGCTTACAACTTTACTCCTGGACAAAAATTGATAGTATTATCAACAAATAAAGTTAACCTTGAGTGGGAAATATTAACTGATGCATATAACAACACATACATTTATTGCAGAGAAACAAACTCTTCTGCCTATTTCATAAATACAGATAACATTTTCATGTTCACTTCTTTTTATGGAAATAAAAAATCACATTTGTTTTATTTTTTCCTTGCTAATTATAAAATATTAAAATCATTTTATCAAGACATTGAATATGATGATAGTTTGCCATTAACATTATTTAATAATAAAATAATGCTAATGCTCCAAGATATTTTTGCCCCTTTCTATATTTTCACTAAAAGTAAATATCAATGTAAATACAATCAATGCGAGAAATATCTTAATAATTCGAAAATTAATATGGAGTCATCAATTACGGTAAAAATATTAGGGAACACATTAAAGAAAATAAATTTCAAAATTGGGATTATAGATAACAAAATAAATTATTCATACATTTTGAATAAAACTCTTTATTCCTTTATTATAGACAACAAATAAAATGAAAATATTAACAGCTTTTTTCTTTATATTATTTTTTATTACCATTAAAATTTTCCCTCAAGATATATTTGAGCCGTTGAATACATTAAAGTTATCATTAAACACTGAATATACGACGTATTTAAAAGACTTTAAATACTACGATAACGTTAGCTTACGGCTATTAACCGAAGGAAAATATGATTCTCTAAAAATAGTTACAAAGGAATCTATAAAAAATGGACATGATTGGTTTTATCTAAGGATGAGAAGAGGCATAGCATTTTATAATACAGAAAAGTATTTTACTGCAAGCAATAATTTTATTAAAGCGTATAAATTCAACAAAGACGAAGCTTTAAACAAATCATATCTGCATTACAGCATGATAAACACAAGTAGAAATACCGAATCACTTAAATTTAATAATAACTATAATTACAATGAAGCGGGATTATATATTGGTATTGATAATAATTCGCCTATGTCAAAAATCAACAACTATATTATTTCTTCTAATAAGGCCATTCCATACTTAGAATCGGAATACTCTACAAATAAAACTTTTATTAATCCTACATTTAGTCATAGGATAAAAAAAATGATTATTAGTCATTCTTTATCATACATGCAGATACAAAATAACAAATACTATCATTTAGGGGGATTTGATACAATAATAGATAATTTAAAAACTAAAATAATTGATTATCAAATTATAAGTTCATTTAATTTAAAAAAAATTGTTATTGAACCTTCTTTTCATTTTTTTAGAACAAATAAGGAGAGTAGTTTTTTAGATTTAAATACATTTAGAACGCAATCAAGTTCTTTCAATGATTATTTATTTGCGTTTAAAATATACAAACAGATTAACATATTCAAACCAGAAATAAATTATTCTTTTGCCAAATCAAGTTCTTTTAGAAATAATCAGATAGGTTTTAGTTTAAATGTATATCCTTTTAATAATTTAAATACTAATATTTTTGGGACATATCAGGTTTTAAATAACCAATTTGAAACAAAAGGACTTTATAAAATAGGTATTGTTACAAAATTATTTACAAAATTATATTGTGAGGCAAATATATCAAAAGGAAATCATAGCTTTTTTAATTTAAACAATGGAAATCTTTATTATAATATAAACAATATAAATGAAGAAATAAAGCAAATAATAAATTTTGGATTATATTACTATCCTTCTCGAAAAATTGAACTATCTTTAACGATTCAACAAATTAACAAAGATGTTTTCATGTACAATAATGTTCCTGAAAACATAAATTTTACAATAAAGAACAATATTTTATTTAATGATTACTTAATATTTGGAGGTATAAAATGGAAACTAAACTAAGAAGACTAATTATTTTTTTCGTTGCTATTGCATTAACAAGCAATGTTTTTGCTCAAAACTTGTCAAACTCTTTTAAAAACAGCTATGCTTTTGAGAAAAAAGGCGAATATAATAATGCTATAGAAGCAATCAAAAAAAATTATGATGAAAAATCTTATGAAATTAACCTTAGACTAGGTTGGCTTTATTATATGTCAGGACTTTTTACAGAATCTTCGTCTTATTATAATAAATCAATAATGCTTAAAGCATATTCAATAGAAGCAAAATTAGGATTAGTATTGCCAGCATCAGCACTTGGTAATTGGGAAATTGTAAAAAAACAATATAATGATATTTTAAAGATTGACCCTAATAATACTACCGCTAATTATAGATTAGGAAATATTTATTATGGTAATAAAGATTATCAAAATGCATTAAAACATTTTGAAAAAGTTGCAAATCTTTATCCTTTTGACTATGATGCGACGCTAATGCTTGCTTGGACATCTTTTAAGTTAGGGAAAACAAAAGAAGCTGCCGTGTTGTTTAACAAAGTGTTAATTATTCAACCTGATGATGCATCTGCAAACGAAGGATTAAAAAGTATTAAATAATAAAATGCAAATTTATAAAAATTCTTTCCACTTTAGTAATTTAGTATAAATAGACTCAATTGTAATTGGTTTGGGTAATAAATCATCAAACCCTTTATTAGTAAGTTCTTTAGAACCTAAATCAATTACATCTGCTGTTACGGCAATAATTGGAGGTAGTTTTTTATATCTTTGTCTTAAAATAGAAGTTGTTGTAATACCATCCATTATAGGCATTTGAATATCCATAAGAATAATATCATATTTATCTTGCTTGTACATTTCTAATGCTATTTGGCCATTTTCAGCAATATCAATTTGGCAATTAGCATCTTTAAGAAGAAGTTTTGTCATTGCTTGATTAATATATTTATCTTCTACTAATAGGATATTAAGATTTAATTTAATTCCTTCAAAATCATTATTGTCAATTTTAGATATTACTTCTTCAAACTTAGCTACTTTTTCTGCTTCAAAAGTAAACCAAAAATTACTACCTTTATTAATTTCACTATAAACGCCAACTTCGCCATTCATAAGTTCAGCTAATTTTTTACAGATAGATAATCCTAATCCAGTTCCTTCAACATTTTTTATTCTTGAATTATTTAATTGAGAATAAGTATTAAAAAGTTTTTCTATATTTTCGTTACTAATCCCTTTCCCGGTATCTATTACTTCAACTTTTATTTCTAGTTTATTGTCAGTAGTTAATTTGTTTAATAATGTATATTTTATAGTAATTGTTCCTGTTTCGGTAAATTTTATTGCATTTGATATGTAGTTTGTGATTATTTGATTTATGCGCATTTTATCTGCAAATATATGCTCAGGAATAGCTTCATCAGTGACCTCAACAAATTCTATATTTTTCCCTTTTACTAAAGAATTAAATACCGATTTTGAGTTTTCAAAGATATCTTCAACCTTAAAATTAACATTTTCTAGATCAAATTTTCCTGATTCTATTTTTGAAAGATCAAGAATATCATTAATAATCTTTAAAAGAGTTTCTGAGAAACTTTTTATAGTTTCTGCATAATTTAACTGTTTATCATTAAGTTCGGTTTTTAACATAAAATCAAGCATGCCAATAATACAATTTAAAGGTGTGCGCATTTCATGGCTCATATTTGCAAGAAATTGTTGTTTTAAGAGAGACGCTGTTTTTGCTATTTCTATATTTTTTTCAAGAGTCTCTATTTGTTTTTTCGCTGTTATATTTCTATGAGTACCCACAATTCCTGCCACTTTATTCTCATTATTAAGAATAATTGATGTGCTAACGTCGACATTTACATTTGTTCCATCAGCTCTTTTAACTACATGTTCAAAATTATTTTTAAGTTTTTCTTTATTGAATTTAGTATTATGATTACTACTAATATCTGCAAATTCATATATAGGGATATAGTCTAATATAGTATTCCCAAGAATGTTATTTTTATTAAAGCCAGTAATTTCTTCGCATACATCATTAGAAAAAGTAATGTTTCCATACATATCAGAAATCCAGATCCAATCAGCAGAATTTTTTATAATAGCTGAAAACTTTTCTTCATTTGTATTTATTAAATTGCCATATTTTTGCAAACGTATTTTTATGGTGTTAAGCAAAATATCATAATTAAATGGCTTAACAATATAGTCATTTGCTCCAAGTTGCATTCCTTTAAAAATATCTTCTTTTTCTGATTTTGCTGTTAGGAAGATGAAAGGAATAAGGCTAGTAAAGTAATTGTTTTGCAAAGTTAGAAAAACGTCGTATCCATTAACTTTAGGCATATTAATATCACAAAGAATAAGATCAGGAAAATGTTTTATAGCCATTTTTATACCTTCATCTCCATCTGTTGCTTTAATAACATTGTAATTTTCTAATGAGAGATACTCTGCAGTTGTTTCAAGGATGTTTAGATCATCTTCTATTATTAATATTTTCGTTTTATTTTCTAACATTATTATTTAAAATTTATCATTTCTAAAAAAACCTGACAGATTTCTATTTATTTTCTGTCAGGTCGTCATACTTAACTATAATCACTAAAAACTAAAACTTTTCATACTCATCATCTATACTTGGCATATTTCCCATATTTATTTTTACACCATTTTGTTTTGGTATATTTCTTTCTGATTTATAAACAGTCGCTTTCTTTTGATGTGTAATATTTATATCTTTTTTAACTTTCTGGTTAGTTGAGAAAATATCATTTATTTTAAAGAACGAAACAGTATCTAATAATTGTTGAGCTTGGCTTGATAATTCTTCAGAACTTGTTGCCATTTCTTCAGAAGAAGCTGCATTTTGTTGTGTTACTTGATTTAATTGAGTTATTGCAGAATTTACTTGATTAGCTCCTGAATTTTGCTCTATACTTGCTGCAGAAATTTCTTGAACAAGTTTGGCTGTTTTTTGTATATCTGGAACTATTTCAGCTAATAGTTTTCCAGAACGTTCTGCAATATTTACGCTATTTTTCGACACTTCATTTATTTCATCAGCAGCAATTTGACTTCTTTCTGCGAGTTTTCTTACTTCGGCAGCAACCACAGCAAATCCTTTACCATGTTCCCCAGCTCTAGCCGCTTCAACGGCTGCATTTATTGCTAACAGGTCTGTTTTTCTTGCTATTTCTCCAATAATAGAGATTTTATCAGCTATTTCTTTCATAGAACTAACCGTAATTTCAACTGATTTGCTTCCTTCAACAATGTCTGCAGTTGCTTTAAGAGCTATTTTTTCTGTTTGTTGTGCATTATCAGTGTTCTGTTGTATATTAGCAGCCATTTGTTCCATGCTAGAAGACACTTCTTCTGCAGACGAAGCTTGTTCTGATGCTCCTTGTGACATTTCTTGAGCTGTAGAACTCATTTCCTGACTAGCAGAAGCGACACTTTCTGCACCACTTTTAATTTCTCCAATTATTCTTGATAATGCATCATTTAATGAGTTTAAACTTTCTTTTATTTTATTAAAATCGCCCTTAAAATCAGATGTTATTTTTTCAGTCAAATCGCCTTTTGACATTTTCTCTAACATGACAGATGCAATATTTAATGGATTTATTATGTTTTCGATTATTTCATTAACTCCATTTGTTAATTTTTTCCAGTCTCCAACAAATGCATCCGCATTTGCTTTTTTTGATAATTCTCCAGCTTTAGCTGCATCAATAAGATTTCCTAATTCTACGTTAAATATTAAAAGGTTGCGTCTTACTTCTTCTATAGTTTCATTTATAAATGCTTTTTTTCCTGGAAATTTTTCTAGTTCTGCATTAAAGTTACCTTTGCCAAATTCAGCAACGCAAGCCATAGCTTTTTTTATAACAGAGATATGACCAGCAACCATTTTATTTACTCCATCTGCCATATTTTGATAAGCTCCTCTAAATTTATTTATATCTATTGCTACATCAATATCGCCCAAATCATGTTCTTTTGACATATAGTTCATGTCATTTACAAAATTAGAAATAGCTTTTATTGATTGTTTAACAGAATTGTTAATTGCATCAAAGTTTTCATATGCTTTTTGAGTTTCTTCATCAGGATTGGCAACTTCTATAGAAAAATCAAAATTACCTTCAGACATTTTTGTTAGCCCATCTATTAGTTTGTTAACTTCATTTCCTTGATATTTATTGACTTTTTCAGCTCGACGCATTGCAGTTTTTACTTCTGTCTGATCCATTACAACCTCAAAGGCTCCAACAACAACCCCATCCTTATTTTTTATTGGGATTGCATTATAAGCAATATCTAAACTGTGACTTCCTGGTTTTGCTAAAGTTTCACTGCTTGCACTTGACCCGCTTTGAATTGAACGATAACAGGCACATTTATCTGTTTTGCAATCGCCTGTTTTGAAATGATCATAACATTTTTTTCCTGTAAGTTCTTTTCCTGTTTTATTATCTAAACCTGCTCCAGCTTTGTTCATAAAATGAATATTAAATTCATTATCTATAATCATAGCAGGTGTTGGCATGTTGTCCATAAACCATACAAGTGTGTCCAGAGTAGTATTAACACCTTGCATTATTTTTGCATAATCTCCATTGTGATTTTTCACATCAGTTCTTGAGTTAATTTTACCAATAGATATATCATCTGAGATTTCGTTAATATCACTTATTAATAGATTTATAGAATCAATGCAGGAATTCAAACTATTTTTTATTTCATTAAAATCACCGTTATAGTTGTCTGTAATTTTTGCAGGCACGTCTCCTTTTCCTATTCTATCAATATATTCAGCTGCTACATTTAGGGGATGAATAACGGCATCAAGGGTTTTGTTAAAGCCAACAACAATTTCTCTAAACTCAAAATTAATTTTTTCTGGAGCTCCTCTTTTGTCTAATTGACCTTTTGTGGCAGCATTAACTAATGAATTTACTTCACTAATAATTGTTTTGACTATTTTAGAAATATTAGCAGCAATTAATAATCCTAAAGTTATAGCTAAAATTACACAGATTACAATTAATATTATCATATAATTTATAGCATTATTTGTAATTAATGAATTGTCAGCCTTAATGATACTTCCTTCATTTATCTTAAAATCAACTAACATCTTGACAGCTTTGTCAACATCAATAACTGTTTTAGCAATACCTCCATGCTCCATTTCATTATTAGTAACGACATCGTCATTTAATAATGCTAATTTGCATAATTGTTTTAAATCATTTTGATAGATTAATTTAGCGTCTTGGTAAGCTTTAAATATTGCTCTTCCTTCTTCTGTTCGTATGCTTTTTTTATATATAGCAGCTTCTTCATCCATTTTATTTAAATAACCTTCCACTTGAGATATATGTTCCTCAATTTCTTTAGGTTCATTTTCAATTATCATATCTCGCGTTGCTATTCTTGCTTTCTGCAAACTACTTTCTAAAAAAACTAAGTTACCAAGAGGTGAGGTAACAACCTCATATAATTCTGCATCAGCATTGTTTATGATGTTAATTCTATTAATGGCCATATAACCAATTATAGCAGCTAAAATTGCCATTATTATAAAACTTATTATAAGTTTTAGCTTTATTGATAAGTTGTTAATCATAATTCTTTTCTCCTTATTATTTATATTTATAAATTATTTACTTGAGTGTTTACTATATTTATATCGCTAATGTCTCTTATTAGTTCAATATCTTCTGATGCAAATACGGCATCAATATCTAACAACATAATAAATTTATCATCAGATGATTTAATCATGCCTTTAATAAATTCGGTGTTATAATTACTACCTATCTCAGGGGCATCTTTAATTTGAGCTTCTGTTATTTCTAATACTTCCTTAACAGAATCAGCGACAGCACCAATGATTACTTTTTTATTTTTAATGAATAAGTCTAAAACAATAATAACAGTTCTTACCGTATCATCACTTACAGACATATTGAATTTTATTCTTGTATCAACCACAGGAATAACCTCCCCTCTCATATTAATTACTCCTCTCATATATTGAGGAGTATGTGGCACTTTTGTAATAACTTGTAACTCTAGTATTTCTAATACTTTATGAACACTAACGGCAAAGATCTCTCCACCTAATCGAAAAGCTAAATACGAATCTTTAGTGTATTCTGTTTCTTTGTTATCCATAATTTAATAATTGTTATTTGATTTAATATTAATTACTTCTTTTTTCTTTTTAAAATAATAGAATTTTATCAATTTACTAGTGTCAATAACTAGAGCCACACTTCCATCTCCGAGTATGCTTGCTCCAGAGATTATATCTTGATGCGCTTTAATTTCTCCAAGAGGCTTAAGAACAGCCTGATGTTCCCCAACAATAGAATCAACCACCAAAGCTAACTTAACATCTTCATATTTGACAATAATCAAACGTTCTATCTGTGGGCGATTTTCTTTTATTTGGAATTCATGTCTAAGATTAATAAAGGATATAGGTTCATCATCAATAATCAATCTATTGTTTATTGAATTTTCTATATCTTTATTAGTAGCTTCATCGCATTTAATAACATATTGTAGAGGTATTAAAAAATGAGTACAGCCTATCTTAACTAACAATGCGTCTATTATAGATAGACTTAATGGTAATTTTATTGTAATTGTAGTTCCTATTCCAATTTCAGAATCAATTTCAACGATTCCTTTTATTTCTTCAATTTTTCTTTTTACCACATCCATTCCAACACCACGTCCAGAAACATCTGTGATTTTTTCGGCAGTAGAAAATCCTGGATGGAAAACTAATTCTAAAATTTCTTTTTTTGTAAGTATTGTTGAATTATTTATAATTCCTTTATCTATGGCTTTTTTTCTGATAACATCTGGATTTATACCTTTTCCATTATCAATTATTTGAATATGAACTTCAGCTCCAGAATAGTATGCTTTTAGTGTTATTTTTCCTTCTTTTGGTTTTCCTGATTTTATTCTTGTTTGGGTATCTTCTATTCCATGATCAATAGCATTTCTTAGAATATGAACAAAAGGTTCACGAATATTATCTATAATTCTTTTATCAAGTTCGGTTTCAGTTCCTTCTGTTACAAAGATAATTTCTTTGTTCAACTCTATAGAAAGATTTCGAACTAAGCGTTTAAACTGAACGATTACCTCTTCTAAAGGGATTAAACATATATTTAGAGCATTATCTCTTAAACGCCTTGATATTTTTTCAATATTTTCTGCAACGGTTGTAAGTCTTGTTATTCCACTTTGATTTGCAAGTACTCCAAGTTCAGCCTGAGTTGTAACCAGTTCGCTGACTAAATTCATTAGTTCATCAATTTTTTCGGAAGATACTTTTATATTAGATTTTGTTGTTTGTTTGATATAGTTTTCCGAGTTATCTATATTAGAACGTATTTTTTCTTTAAGTGATTTTTCGTCTGTATTTTTGTCATTTATAGTAAATATATTTTGATCATTTGATTCTATTTGAGTTCCACCACTTTTAAATTCTTCATTTTTGGAGTTATTATAATTTAAGCAACAATCTAAAGCTCTATTTTTTAGCCATTCAATATCCATAGTAACATCTGATAATCGAGCGTGTTCTAGAAATTCATTTAAAAATGGGGCATCTACAAGATTACAATCTGCTATTTTAATTATATTTAGATCGCAATTATCCTCAATAAAAATAAATACCTCTCTGATTTCATTTATATTGAGATTTGTGGTAAGTATTATTTCCCATGAAAAATATGATTTTTTAACTTCAAGTTCTTCAAGTGGAGGAATATTGTTAATTTTTTTGAATGCTTTGCATTTTCCAAGTTCGTTTAAATCTGATAGTATAAATAGAGGGTTTGTTCCATTAATAAATATGTTTTCATTAGGTTTGAAATAAATGTAATAAGTGTTATTAAAATTTTCAAGTTTGTTATCATTTTTGATATTATTTTCTATTTGATCATAATCAATATTTGTCGAATTAATAAAATCATTAATTTCTGATAACAAGTTTTCATGGGTGTATTTGATATTTTTATCTGACAATTTTGGATCTGATAATAAATTTCTCAAATGGTCAACACTTTTGTAAGTAATATTTATAAGATCTTTATCTATTTTAATAATGTTATTTCTAACTTGGTCATAAATAGTTTCAAGATTATGAGTATAATCACTAATTACTTGAAAACTAAACATTCCTGCTGCTCCTTTTAAAGAGTGCATAACACGAAATACCTGAGCTATAATATCTTTGTTTTCAGGCTCTTTTTCTATCTCTATAGTTAATGATTCAAGACTTTGAATTAAATCACTAGCCTCGTCTATAAATATTTTTTGAAATTGATCCATTATTTAAGAGCTTTATTTACAATATTTCTAAAATCCAAAAAATCAAAAGGTTTAATTATCCATGCAAAAAGATTAATTTGCTCAATATCTTTTTTATGTCTTTCCTGATTAGCAGCATTAGTTGTTAGTATTATTAAAGGAGTGCTTAAATGTTTTGTATCTTTTCTTAGTTCTTTGAAAAAAGTTAGTCCATCCATTATAGGCATATCTAAATCAGAAATAATAATATCAAAAGTTTCATTTTCAGTAAAAGCTAATGCTGCTTTTCCATTTTCAGCAGTTGTAACATCTATATTATCTCTAATTAAAATACTTTTCATTACAGTTCGTATGCTAAGGAAATCATCAACAATTAATGCTTTACGGGTTTTCATTATATTTTTATTAAAAATTTAAGGGAGTTGAAAATGTTATTACAGGGGTGTTTTTATAAATTTGTATTTTTCTTATTTCTTTAACTAAACTAGTTCCATCAGTGCTAATCATATCAATATCGCTTATAATTAAATCATATTCGTCTTGCTCTAGGCTTTTTATTGAGTTTAATTCATCTTTCATTTCAATAATATCAATTATTTCACTTGCGAGCATTGATTTTATAACCATAGTTCTAACACTATCTTTATTAGCAACAATAAGTGCTATTTTATTAATTTGATTATTATTTTTGATTATGTCAAAATTATTAGTAGAATCACTTTCTTGGATTATAGCAACAACACTATCTATGCCGTCTTTTACTGTATGACTAGCATATAGTTGAACAGGTTTAACGTTCTTTGTTTTGGTAATTATTTTTGTGTTCATAATTACATTTTTTGTTGTTCCAAGCAAACATGAATTTAGCTTTGACAAAGCTTCTTTTTGTTCTTCTTTGTCGAATAGATTAATAACATCTATTTGGGAATAATCATCATATTCAGAGATGTCTAAAAATTTTAAATTTGCATAGCTTATTGTAGATTGTTCGCTATATATAAAAATACCTGTTACACTGTTCTCGAATATAGTTTTGTATTTTTCTTCTGTTTCTTTAACTATTCTATCTCTTTTCTTTAGTCTTCTTGATATTGTTGATAATAATTCATCAAAATTTAAAGGTTTAGTTATGTAATCGTCAACACCTAGTCTTAATCCAAATTTAATATCTTCTTTTTCTGCTCTGGCAGTCAGATATATAAAAGGAATAATAGAAAGATTGTCATCTTCCTGAATTTCTTTATAAACTTCATAACCATTCATTTTAGGCATTGCTATATCACATAATATTAAATCTGGATTAATTTGTTTTAAAATTTCTAACCCAGTTTTTCCGTTATCAGCGGAAAACACTTCATAATTTTCCATTTGTAAGATGTCAACAATTGATTCTCTTGCAGTTTTGTCATCTTCTATTATCATTATTTTTTTCATACATTTAAGTTTATTTTAATATTTCGTAAAAATCAGAAAGTTCTATTAACATTTTCATATCGTCAGGGATTTCAGTATTAAATATAATTTTTTTCTTATCTTTTTCAATTTTTTTCTTAATAGAATATAATAATTGCAAAAATGTTAGATCTATATTTTCAACATTAATAAGATTAATTTCAAATATTGAATATTTATTTAATACTGGGATTATATTTTCTTTTATATTTTGAGTATTTTTTATTGATAAATCTCCTGCTAATTGAATACAAACAATTTGTTTGTTGTTTATATTTTCCGTTATTTTTATTTGTTTATTAGTTATTTTTAAGTCATCAACAACTATTTTTTCTTTATTATTAATGCTTTCATAATGACTTTTCATTAGTAAACCTACTATAACTTTTTTCCCATTTTTTGTGGAAATACCTGCAAAAATCTGAACCCTTTTTAACTGTTTATCTTTTGAAATTATATTTAATTCGGAAAAGAAATTTTTATCAATTCCTTTATAACAATTATTTATATTTTGAATAAAATCAGTTCTATTTTTTAAATCTATAATGTTTAGCAATTCTTCATTATTAAGATCATCTACTTCATAACCAATAATACTGTAAAACTTAGGATTAGCAAATACTATTTTATCTTTTTCTAGAATAAATATACCTGTTAAAGTATTTTCATAAAATATTTTAAATCTTTCTTCTGTTTCATTAATTATTAATGCTCTTTTGTTTAAACGTCTTGAAATTGTTCCCAACAGTTCGTCATAATCAAGAGGTTTTGTAACATAGTCATCCACGCCAAGCCTTAATCCTGTTTTTATATCTTCTTTTCTAGCTTTAGCTGTTAAAAAAATAAAAGGAATTACAAAAAGAGAACTTTTAGTTTGTAATTGTTCGTACAATTGATAACCATTTAATTTAGGCATTGAAATATCACATAGAATTAAATCAGGAATATATTCTTTAATAATACGATATCCCTCTACTCCATCTTTAGCAGTAAGAACATTGTAGCCTTCTATTTCAAGGATATCTTTTATAGATTCTCTTGCTATACGGTCATCTTCAATTATTGCTATTGTTTTTTTCATATTATTTTGATTATAAATCTGTGCAAATTTACGGCAAGGTTAACTTATAAAACAGAGTGCTAACACTCGTTTTTAATTTAATTTACATTTTATATTTCTACACGTGTATCCACTTGGTATTTTATGCGTAATATTTTTACGGAGAGGTCTTGTTTTATGCCATTTATTGTGTTATTTAACTACAATTATTAGGGTAATCATTGTTTAATAATTTTTATTTTACAAAAAAATGATTTAAAACATGTTCGTCTATATTTTTAGAATACTTTATTTAAATAGATAAACTTACGGTTTATTCTTAAAAACACATTTATTTTAAAATAGATTTGGTTTTTATTGTGTTAATTTGTTAATTTGTATCAGTTTTTTATTAATTAATATAATCTGTTTATGAAAAAGAAATTGTTTACAAAGTTAATCTTGAGCATATTTGCTTACTTATTTATTATAAGTAATACGCTTTATTCTCAAAATATTTTACCTCAAGAAGCCCCTTTAAATAAATATTTTGTGGAATATATACAAACATCAAACGTAACAAAGGATGGATTTGGATTAGGAGAAATACCTTCTGCAGAAAAACCTAATTTTAGTTATATAATAAAAAATGGAGCAAAATATGCCCCTAAAACATTAGGTTTTCCTGAAAGTTATGATTTAAGGGACTACGATTTGGTTACACCTCCTAAAAATCAAGGCTCTTGTGGTGCTTGTTGGACTTTTGCGACAATGGGGTCTATAGAATCTTATTGGAAAAAAAATGGTTATGGAACTTATGATTTATCTGAAAATAATTTAAAAAATTGCCATGGTTTTACTAGTGCACCTTGTGATGGTGGTAATCATTTTAAATCTATGGCATATTTATCAAGACTAAAAGGTCCTGTTTATGATAGTCTTGATGTATATAGTACAACTGTTCATGATTGTAATCCAGACATAGAACCTGCAGCTTTTGTTATGGAAGCGAGATTTCTAATAAATACTCCAGAGATATTAAAGCAGGCTTTACTTGACTATGGGGGCTTATACACTAATATGCGTTGGGAGGATTCTTCTTATAATTCTGTTGACAAGACTTATTTTTATGGTGGTGCTACTTCTAATTCTACAAATCATGCCGTATTATTAGTAGGTTGGGATGATACTAAAATTACAGCAGGAGGTGTTGGTGCTTGGATAATAAAAAATAGCTGGGGAACTTACTGGGGAGAATCAGGATATTTTTACATATCATATAATGATACAAAAGTAAATACTTCTGTAGCTTATTTTCCAACAAAAATGGATTACAATCCAGAAATAAAGCAGTATTTTTATGATAATTTTGGGTGGACTGGAAGTTTTGGTTACAATGATACAATAGCTTATGGGTTAACAAAATTTACAGCAGAAGGAAATGAAAAAGTTGATAAAGTAGGAACATGGATAAACAGTGCTGGTGCAAATATTACAATAGATGTTCTAGATAGTACCACAGGTATTTTAGCTACTGTATCTGCTTTTTGTGACTATCCTGGGTATCATGTTATTAATCTTCCTTCTTCCGTGAATATATCCACAGGCAATAATTTTTACATAAGAGTAAAGTATGTTACTCCTACTTATAATTATCCTTTAACAACAGAATCTGCATCTGGTTGCACTCCAGTTATACAAACAGAGAAGTGTTGGATTAGTTATAATTCTTCTTCATGGACAGCTATTGGAGGAGGAACTGCATATGCTAGAAATTTATGTATTAGAGCTTATACTTCTCCTCAAGAAATTTTGACATGTAGTGTTGATGCTGGAGCTGACCAAACTATATGTGCTGGAGATATAAAATCTTTAAGTGCTACTGGTGCAACTTCATACTTATGGAATACAGGAGCTATAACAGCAAAAATATCTGTAAATCCAGTTACAACTACAACTTATTATGTTACAGGAACTACTGGTGCGTGCACTATTCAAGATACTGTTATTGTTACAGTAAATGAGTTACCAATAATAAGTTCATTTAACACAACAGGAAGAGTAACCTGTAATGGAAGTTTTGATGGCTTTGGCTCAGTAATAATGCTTGGAAATAATAAAGATTACATGTATGTATGGTCAAACGGCTCAACTGAAGATAGCATTTATGATTTGTCAGGAGGTGATTATATTGTTACTGCAATTGGTATAAATGGCTGTTATACTAAAGACACTATGAGTTTATTTGAACCTGCTTACTTCCCAGAAGTATCAAATATAACAGAGGTAAATAATACAAACAAATCAATTGTTTTAAATTGGAATAGAAACATAGAGACTACAAGTTATATGGCAAGAATGAAGAAAACAACTGAATCTACCTGGACAAGATATTTTACAATAAATTCATCGGATACCTCTATTCTTATTAATTCATTAGAAGCAAATACTGAATATGTTTTTCAAATAAGACAATTTAAGGATTCAAGTACTTATTCATGTATGACTGACTACATATTTACAACCCAGGAGGAAATTACAAATACATGTAACATCGCCACTTCTCTAATTGTAAATAATGTATCAACAAGCACTGCAAAATTAAACTGGATAAATGATATCAATGCAGTATCATACATGGTACGTTGGAGAGTAAAAGCAGGGCCGGAAGCATGGAGATACTATACTGCAACGGCAGGACAATCGTCAATAGTTATAGGGGATTTAACATCAGATACAGAATATGAATGGCAAATAAGAAAATTCTGTGTAGGAGGGTTCTACTCTGACTTTACAAATTTAGTGGGAAGTGAATTTACAACAAACAATGTGGCCTTATGCACACAAGCAGAATATCTTAACGTTAGCAACTTAAAATCAACTCAAGTAACTTTTAATTGGGTTCCTGTTAGCAATGATAGTATATATATGATTCGCTGGAGAGTAAAAGCAGGTCCAGATGCTTGGAGTTATTATAATGCACCATCTGGTATTCGCATTGCAACCATAAATGGTTTAACTTCTAACACGGAATATGAATGGCAAATAAGAACTATCTGCAATAATAACTCAATTTCCGACTTTACAAACTTATTTAAATTCACAACTTCTCAAAGTTGCGCAGACATAAGTAGTTTATCTCAAGAAGTTGGAATTACTTATGCAATATTAAAATGGGATACTGTGCCAAAAGCTGACCATTATTTATTAAGATGGAGAATTCAAAACGGTGCATGGATGTATATAAATATTAATGAGCAGTCTTCGGAACAACAAATTGGTTGCGCTGTTTGCAATGAAGCAGACCAATTACTACCAATATCAACTTACGAATGGCAAATAAGAGCTTTCTGTAATGTAGAAGGGACAGAATATTCTAATTTTAGTGGAATACAACAATTTTATACCTTAAAACCAAAAAGTATTCAACAAAATGTTACAAGCAAAACGAGTATCTCTTCCAACTTTAATGTTTATCCAAATCCATTTAATGAAAACTTCTCAATTGAATACAACATTCCTCAAAATGGAAATGTTACTATTGAATTATTTGACCTAAAAGGACAAAAAATAAGCACTATTGCAAACAAATATGAAACTGAAGGGAATCATACTATAACAAATTCTTTATCGAATAACGACAACAGCAATATTTACTTTGTTCGTTTTATATTCAACAATGAAGTTGTTATCAAAAAAATTGTTCAAATAAAATAATTATTAAAATTGTTCAAATAAAAATTACAATTTTTGAAGAGACATCATAACTTTGGTGTCTCTTTTTTTTGTTTAAAACAGTCTAATTCCAACTGAAAAAGGATATAAATCAATATTTTGATTACTTTTAAATAGAGTGCTTAGAGATACGTTACCGAAGATTCCAAAATGATTTTTTAAACTAATTCCTGCTGTAACACCATATTTAAAATTATTTAAATTAAAATCATCGTGCTCTTTTCTTTTGTTTTTTGAATTACCCGAATAATAAACAACTTTTGTATGAGAACGAAGTCTGACTCCGCAATCTATTCCAGCAGTGAATACAAAAGGAGTTTTTTTTACTTTATAATTAAAAGTTACAGGTAGATTAATATAGCTAACAGTGAGTTTGTTTTTGTAATAGTCATTTTCGGTATTTTCTTTTAATGTTAAATGGTTTGTATTTGTTTGAAGTTTATAATTACTATTAAATCTGTAATTTGCATATTCTAATTCCAGACTTGCAAATCCTAATTTTAAGTTTGGTGCTATTTTAATTTGTCCATCTCTAATTTTTTTGTAACTAAATGTAAAAAATTTAAGTTTAAAATTAATTGATTTTCCATATTGTTGTTGTAAATTTTCAGATATATCTCTTAACTCTATATTGTTATTAATCAATCCGTTTATTCCTAATGTAAGGTCGTTTATTGATAAAGCAGTATGAAATTTATTTGTTTTATAATTTTTTATTGTGTCATTAATTTGTGTTTGTTTATGTTCATTTTTTATTATGTAAATTGTGTTTTTGTTTAACCTAATTATAGTTGTGTCTTTTTTTGAATCAGGGATACTATCTCCTGTTGTTTGAGCTACAGATGTAATGCTTATTATTGTTATAAAAAACAATGAAATAAAATTTAAATTAGTTCTCATTTTTGCTTGTGATTTAATGTTTTATTAATTTTGTTGTAAGACTTTTTGTAATAAAATTAAGTTACATTTATTGTATGTTTTTTTATTTTTTTATTATGTGCAATTCTCCTATTTTAATTTCGAGCAAAGCTATTTCATATTCTTTATTAAATTGGATGTTAAAATAGTACTTACCTTTTGCATTTTTGTTTTTTCTAAAGATGTTAAGCAATGATTTAAATGAAATTTTAGATAAATTATATTCTTTCGCTGTATTTTCATTTTGGGCAATTAATGAATCACTTGCTTGTAATTTATTCTCTTCTTTTAAACTGCTTAATTCAAGGAGAGACTCTGTTGATATATTATTTACTATTGCATTGTTTTCAAGTAAAGTCAGACTATCTTTAGTATTTGCAAGCAAAAGGATAGAGTCTTTTGCATCCGCAGTGTTATTTAATGAATAAAAGTTGTTTTCTGATTTTATTCTTTCCTTTTTTTCTATAATGTCAGATTGTTTAAACTTTCTTGCTTTATTATCATTATGTTGTTTTTTATAAGAGTTGTTTTTTGATGCTATTAATAAATTTTGTATAATTATGGCATTATTTATAGAGGAGCTATCAACATTATTATTTATGCTATTTGTTTTTTTAGTGTTATTTGCGAATTTTTTAATAATATATCCTTCTTTGGTATTTTGGTTAAAAAACAATATGACTATTAATACGCTTGCGGCAACACCAATAGCATAATATAAAAAATTACGAGAACTTATAATTAAGCTCTTTTTTAATTTTTTCTTTTCTTGGTATATTATTTTTTCTTTTTCAAGTTTTACATTTTCTAAATACAATAATTCCCTCTTCAAATATTTATCATTTTCGAGTCTTGCGATAAAGTTGTTTAATTCTTCTCCATTCATTTCTCCATCTATATATCTTAAAAGATTAAAATCAATATCGCTTATTCCATGTTCATTAGATCTTGTTAAAATATCTTTTGGACCTGAATAGTTTACACTACTTAATTTTATATTATAATAAGTATTGAGTTCTTCTTTTAAATCTGGATTATTTTCCAAAAAAACAATTAGTTGATTGTAAAGTTCTGGATTAAGATTACCATCTATATAATCTAAAAAAAATGATTCGTAATTCTCTCTATTTATTTTCATTTTTAAAAAATTAAATGTTGATAACGTTTTAAATTATTTTTTAGAAAAATCCTAGCTCTATAAATATAAACTTTTACTTGTGATTCTGTTAATCCTGTTATTTTTCCTATTTCTTCATAACTATAATCTTCATAATCTCTTAACATTAAAACCATCTTTTGAATTTCTGGCAATTTGTTGCTAAGTTCATCAATAATTTCCTTTATATTATTGTAATTATTTTCAATTATCACAGTTTCATTTTTTTCAATATTAGCTGTTTCTATGGAAACAAACCTATTTTTTTGTTTTATTAAATCAATCATACAATGATAAGCTGTTGTAAACAAATAAGACTTTGCTTTTTCAATGTTAACATTTTGTCTTTTTATCCATACTCTTTCATAAACATCTTGCATTAAATCTTTGGCAGTATTTTTATCCCTCAAACTTTTTAGTACAAAACGATATATACTATCCGAATACATTTCTACAATCTTGTTAAATTCTGAATCAGTCATTTATATAATTTTCTGCATTTTAAAATCATAAGACTAAAAAAGAAAAAAAATGTTACACAAAAATAAAGAATCCTTACTAACTAAATATAATTTTAAATATATAAAGTAGGTGGGAGAAAATTAAATATTACCTGAATAAAATTTTAAAACAATCTAAGATTACATCTTTATTTTTTTTTACTTCCTCTGATAATTTAATATTTTAATTTTATTCGCGTTTTAAACGAATAGTAGTAAACTTATAGCCATTACTGCCATTCCAGCAATTAGTCCGTAGATTGCAATATGGTGTTCGCCGTATTTTTCAGCTGTTGGGAGTAATTCATCAAGTGATATGTATACCATTATACCTGCGACGGATGCAAAGACAAAGCCGAGTAGTGCATCATTAATGAAAGGGAATAGTATGAAAAATCCGATTAATGCTCCAAGGGGTTCTGCAAGCCCAGATGCGAATGAGAATGCAAATGCTTTTTTCTTACTTTTTGTTGCATAGTATATTGGAACAGACACGGCAATGCCTTCTGGGATATTATGTATTGAAATGGCAACTGCAATGCCTACGCCAAGTTTAGGATCTTGCAGTGCTGCAATAAATGTAGCTAATCCTTCAGGGAAGTTATGTATTGTTATTGCAAGAGCGGAGAATAGTCCCATTCGATAGAATTTGTTTTTATTGTCAGCTTCAGTGTCATTCATGCTTTTAATTTCGTGAGGGTTTTCGTATGATGGGACGAGCTTGTCGATTATTGCGATTACTGCAATTCCGGCGAAGAAGGATATTATTGTGTATAAGTATCCTGTAAAATCTCCATAAACGCCAGTTAATGCGATTTTGGATTTTTGAAATATTTCTACCATTGATACGTATATCATTACTCCTGCGGAAAATCCTAATGACATTGCAAGAAAACGGGGGCTATTTCCTTTTGAAAAGAATGCTAAAAAACTTCCAATACCTGTTGAAAGACCTGCAAAGAGGGTTAATCCAAAAGCAATTAATATATTTTCTGTTGTCATATTGCTGGGTTTATTTTACTCTTTATTTATTCTACAAAAATAATATCTTTTCAGAATAAAATCAATTAAAAAGTAAATAAAATAAAGGGTATATGATTGTTGTCTTTGGTGGTTTTAATTAAATTTAGGACAACATAATTCTTTTGTTTTTTTATGTTTTTGGTGAACGGAAGGGGATGGTTTAATGTTTTTTTTTAATAGTTCTGCTTCAATCTTTTTTACATTTGGATCGTTTTTTTTACTAATTTCATAGTATTTGTTTACTTCGCTTATGCTGTAATCTTTGTTGATTGTGTGAATTGTTGCGTTAGTTTTTTTAGCAAGGAGGAAGTATAAAGGGTTTATTTCATTAGATTTTTTAGCATTTTTGACGATTATTTTCATGGGGACATTCATGTCGATTAAAGATAGGTATTCATAATCGAAATAGTTATTGACAATAAGGATTATGTTTTCATTATTAATGTTTTGTTTGCCGTAAAACATTTTTGATATGAATGCTTCGCACTGGGAGTATTGTTCTTTTGCTAAAGATATTTCTTTAGAAAAGCTTCGTGCATTGAAAGACCTATTGATATACACGTTTTCGACTTTCTCTGGGATGTTGCTTCCCAAGGGGTCGAATGATTTGTTAAAAAGTACAACAAAATAGTCAACGGTCGCATTGTTTGCTTTTGATAGCATAACGCTATTTATTACTAATGTAACCGTTTCATCATTAAAGAAAGAGTTTGTGTAATTCATTGCAAATAAAGAATTATTCCAACCATTGTTTCTTTGTATGATTTTATAAAGTGTTGAATCTTTGACGGGCTTCTTTTCGGTTAGATTTCGAATAAGTTTCATTGAGTAATCATCCGTTTGAGTGGTAACTTTAAGCGTGTCATAGCTCACGTTAGATGTTTTATTGATATAGTCTATTTTGATGCCGTGGAAGAATGATTTAGTTTCTTCTTCGGTGTTGCAAGCTGTTTGAAGAATAATATGATATTTTATATTTTTAAAGTTAAGAGTTGAGTCTAATTTGTAAAGTTCGATCAATCTTTTTCCAAGCAGATTGTAAAAATTAGTAATCCAGTCTTCTTTATTTTTTGGATACTTTGTGAAAATAACAGTGACTTTTTGAGGAATAGCGTTGCTTTTGATTGCATCCCATTTGGCGATGTTTGATATTTTAGCTTGGGCATAACCATTTTCAAGCAAAACATTATTAGTTGAATCAGCATAAACAAATTTTTCAACCTCTTCAATTGTAAATCTTTTCTCTATTGAATCTTTAAAGGTAATTGGGTCGCTAAGGTGTGCGTATTTGAATTTATTTTGAGCATAGTTCTCCTTATAAAGAATAGAGAGTAAAATTAAAATGAAAAGCTTGAATTTATTTTCCAACATAGTTAAAAGGTGTAATCTTTAAAAGTTTTTGTTTTACGGATTCTTCAACATCTAAATTGTTGATGAATGTTTGCAATGAAGTAGCATCAATCTTTTCGTTATTTCGGGTTAATTGTTTTAGTGCATTATAAGGGTCTGGATAGTTAACACTTCGTAATATGGTTTGAATAGCTTCGGCTATTACTGCCCAATTGTCATTTAAATCGTTTTCGATTTTTTTGTTATTGATGATTAGCTTGTTTAAGCCTCTAAGAGTTGATTTGAATGCAATGATTGAATGAGCTATTGGCACACCAACGTTTCGCAAAACGGTTGAGTCGGTTAAATCTCTTTGCAAACGAGATATAGGGAGCTTAGCTGATAAATGTTCGAATAAAGCATTGGCAATACCAAGATTGCCTTCCGAATTTTCAAAATCAATAGGGTTTACTTTATGTGGCATTGCCGAAGAACCAACCTCGTCTTTATTAATCTTTTGCTTGAAGTAATCAATAGAAATGTAATGCCAGAAGTCTCGATTCATGTCAACGATAATATTATTGATACGCTTCATTGCGTCAAACAATGCAGCGAGATTATCATAATGCTCAATCTGAGTTGTTGTGCGAGTTCTTGTTAATTTCAGAGTTTTATTGACAAAGTTGTTAGCAAAATCAATCCAGTCATTGTTAGGGAACGCTGCATAATGAGCATTAAAATTCCCTGTAGCTCCGCCAAACTTTGCAGAAAAAGGAATTGCCTTAAGATATTCTTTTTGTTTTTGTAAACGCTCGTAGAACACGTATATTTCCTTTCCCAATCGTGTTGGAGAGGCAGGTTGTCCGTGAGTTCTTGCGAGCATAGGTATTTTGTCCCATTCCTTTGCCAATTGTTCAATTCTGTTGAGCAATTCATTGAATAGAGGTTCGTAAACATTTTCAATAGCATCCTTTAAAGACATCGGCACAGCGGTGTTATTAATGTCCTGAGATGTTAATCCAAAATGAATAAATTCATTAAATTGTGCGATGCCTATTTTTTCAAACTCTTCACGAAGGAAATATTCAACGGCTTTTACATCATGATTGGTAGTTCTTTCAATTTCCTTAATGCGAAGTGCAGAGCTTTCTTCAAAGTTAATGTATATATTGCGCAACTTAGTTTCTATATCCGATTTATCTATATCTTTCAGATTAGGTAATTGAGCAGCAGTAAGAGCAATAAAATATTCAACTTCCACTAGTACTCTGTAACGTATTAAAGCATATTCGGAAAAATAGTTTTTTAGTGACTCAACACCTTTCCAATATCTTCCATCAATAGGCGATATTGCATATAATTCAAAGTTGTCCATTTTTTTAATTATCTTTTTACAAAAAACTTACGTCAAATTTAGGTCAAAAGTACATTATTTTTTTTAATCTAAATGCATATAAAATACTCTGACGTTTATTGAGATGATTTCTTTAGTGTAATTACAGTTATTTCAGGCAACATCCCTATTCTTGAAGCAAATCCAACATACCCCAAGCCTCTATTTACATAAATGTATTGGTGCCCTTCTTTATACAAGCCATTCCAATATTTATAAGCCCATTTAGAAGGGCTCCACTTTATGTATTTGTTGTCAATGCCAAATTGCATTGCATGAGTATGCCCAGATAGAGTTAATTGTATGTCTTTATTTTCTTTTATTACTTTGAGTTCAAAATGCTGAGGATCGTGTGAAAGTAAAATCTTAAACCCAACATCTTCAACTCCTTTTTTTGCTTTTTTCAAATCACCAGGGCTTTTAAACCGTTTACTGTTACTCCAATTCTCGGAACCAATAATAGCAATCGAATCGTCACCCTTTCGTATGATACGGTTTTCGTTTAATAATATATTCCAGCTTATTTTATTATAATTACGGATGATATTCCTAACATCATCTTGTTTTTCTTTATAGGTATCCCATGAAACATACTCTCCATAATCATGATTACCCATAACAGCAAATACCCCATCTTTTGATTTGAAACGCTTAAGATAAGGCAAATATTCATTCATCTCTGAGCTCTGAAAATTAACAATGTCACCAGTAAAAGCAATCATGTCAGCATTTTCTTTATTTATAATGCTTACGGCGTCTTCTATGATTTTATTATTCAAATAGCTGCCTGCATGAAGATCGGATATCTGAATAATTTTGTAATTGTCAAAAGACTTAGGTAGGTCTGGCAAATTAATTTCTACTCTTTTAATAACTATATCCTGTCCACTAAAAAATAAATTATAGAAGAGAATGATAAAAATTAAATCAGCTATGCTGGTTCCTAAAATTACAATCGTTCGCTTTGTTTTTTCAATAATGGTTTTGTTAAGCTTAAATACTCGCATAATTAAACTTACCAAGCATTTTATCATTATCGAAAGGAATACTATTATTTTAAAGAAAAATGTAATAAAGACAATGCTGTTTATAATAATAAATATCTCAGAATAGTCAGCTGGAATTTTGTATGGTCTAGTTATCGAATATATTATTAGCATGCTATAGGATGTCCCACTAATTGTCCAATACAGTATTTTAAAAATAGTGAATAATCTTTTTTTGTTGTGCAATACATTATCCTTAATGTTTTTATATACAGGATAGTCTATCGTAATAAGTATTAATAGAGTGAATATGGCTACAAATATCTTTAATATCGTTGAAGGAGTCATAATATCTTCATTTTTTATATTTTAAATTTCAAGTTCGTCAATTTTAGTGCCATAAATATGTGTTTAGTAATGACGATTACCCATTTTTCCTAATTTGCATTAAGGCTTCTTTATTTAATATTTTTATATCTTTTTCATTAAGCATAATCAATCCATCTTTTTCAAAATTTTTAAGCAATTTTACTGCGCTTTCTGTTGAAATCCCTGCAAAGTCTGCAATATCTTTACGTGAAAGAAGTTGAAAAATGTTTTCATTTTCAATCTTTATTTCATCAATATATATTAATGTGTTAGCCATGCGCCCATTCATTTGCTTATAAACAAGATGATTGATACTATCAAACAAGTTTGTGTTTTGCTCACAATATCTTTTTATAATGTTAAATCCAAAAGTGCTATTTTGCTTGACAATTTTTGTAATAACATCTTTCTCTATTATAAATGCTTGACAATCAGTTAAAGAAATGGCAGAATAATCAAAAGTATGTTTCGTAAACACAGACGAAAGTCCTATAAATTCGCCAGATTTAATAATTCTAAGATTATATGTCTTTGTATTTCCTCCTTCTATATATTGTTTTACCAAACCATTTATTATAAATAAAATATAAGACACAAATGTTCCTTGCTTTGAAAGATTATCTCCTTTTCGAAATAATACTTGTGTCTTACTTCCTCTTATCAACTCTATCTCTTCAGACGATAATGTTTTAAAACAAGGAGCTTCAATATCACAAATAAATTTACTATCATTCTCGGTTATTGTTTCCATTTCATTATGTTATTTATTAAGTGTCAAAGTTAGTATTATTTTGTACATTGATTAAAATCAATAAAAAAGTTAATCAATTTCAACGACATTGTTGTTATATTACTATACCTAAAAATAAATAAACGCATTTATTGCCTGTATCTTTGCATATCATAATCTTACTAAAGATTTAAGTTAAAATTTAATTATTTAATTATTAAAAAATCATGTTAGACACAAATTTAAAACACATCGAAACGGCTGATATTCTAACAAAAATAATCAGTGAAAATGAAAATGTAATGGTTATATGTGGTCGTATGGGGCCTATGTGTATACCCGTTTATGGAATAGCTGAAGAGCTTGAAGAAGATTATAAGCATGTTAAGTTTTGCGATATGGAATTTGATAGTTTTGAAGCTAATATTATTAGAAATTTACCAGAAGTGCAAGGCTTCATGGGTATTCCATTTACAATTTATTATAAAAATGGGAAAGTTGTAAAAGCAACATCAAGCATTCAAACAAAGTCTCAAGTAATAATAATACTTGATAAATATTTTGGAGAACCAAATAAAAATTAAAAATAATGGATGCAAATAATTATTATGATGCAATAATAATAGGAGCTGGACCTGCCGGATTAACGGCAGGGATTTACCTGTCAAGGGCTCATATTAAAACTTTAATAATAAATGAAGGAACTATTGGGGGCCAAATGATATTTACTCATGAAATAGCAAATTACCCTGGATTAGAAAGTGTTAGTGGTTACCAGCTAGCCAATACAATGAAGAAGCAAGCAAAAATGTTTGGATGTAATATTAAATCAAATGTTTCTATAAAAGATGTAAATCTTAATGATGAATTAAAAAAAGTTGTTTTGTCTGATGGAAATATTTATAATTCTAAAACGATTATTATTGCATCTGGGGGAAGACCACGTTCTTTAAATGCTATAGGAGAAGCTCTTTTTAAAGGTAAAGGAATTTCTTATTGTGCTACATGTGATGGTGATTTTTTCACAAATAAAGACATAATTGTTGTTGGTGGTGGAAATTCGGCATTGGAAGAGGCTATTTCTTTGACAAAATATGTTAATAAAATAACCATATTGCATCAGTTTAATCATTTTCAAGCATTCCAACATGCTATAAATGAGGTAAAAAATCATCCTAAAATAAATTTCATGATGGGATCTACAATTAATGAATTTATTGGAAATGAAAAACTTGAAAAAGTTAGAGTCACAAACTTAAAAACAGGAGAATCTAATTATTTAAAAATAGATGGCGTTTTTATTTTTATTGGATATATTCCAAATACAGAATTTTTAAAAGGAAAGATTGATTTGAATGAATTTGGAGAAATTATTGTAGGTCCAGGAATGAACACAAATATTAAAGGTGTTTATGCTGCAGGAGATAGTATTGTAAAACTTTTTAGGCAAATTACTACTGCTGTGGGAGATGGTACTATCGCTGCATTATCTGCTTCCGATTATTTGCATAAGCAGAATGCTAAACAATAATATATTTTTTACACTTTTAATAATAAATCTATAAATGAAAAACAAAATTCAATTTTTCCCTATTACGAGTTTTTCAATAATTATGGGACTTACTGGTTTAACAATAATTTTTGGAAAATTTAATCATCTTCAATGGATGCCTCATGTATTTTTTGATGTTTCTATTTTTTTTGTTATTTCATTGTTTTTTCTTTTTGTTATATTATATGGTGCTAAATTTATTTTATATCCAAGTGAAGTTAAAAAAGATTTTAAACATAGAATTCGAATTAACTTTTTCTCAACAATCAGTATTTCTATTCTTTTACTATCAATAGCATTTCATTCTTATTATCCTATATTGTCTATCCCATTATGGTGGATGGGTGTTATTCTTCACACAATCCTTATGCTTGCAACTATAAGATTTTGGATACAACATAACTTTGAAATACAACATTTTAGCCCAGCTTGGTTTATTCCTGTTGTCGGAAATATTCTTATTCCTGTTACTGGAGTAGATTTTGCTCCACTAATTATCTCGTATTTTTATTTTGCTGTGGGATTTTTATTTTGGATTGTGTTATTTACAATTTTTCTATATAGAGTAATATTTCATGCTCAACTCCCAGAAAAATTTATACCTACATTTTTCATTATAATTGCACCTCCAGCTGTGGGATTTATTTCTTATATGAGAATTAATATGAGCTGGGATAATTTCTCCGCATTCTTACTTTTAATAACTTACTTTTTTATAGTATTACTTATTGTAATGTACAAAAGTTTTTTTAAGCTTAAGTTTTTTATGTCATGGTGGGCATTTACATTTCCTCTTACAGCAGCAACTATAGCTTCTGCTATAGCATATCAAATTATGCCAGTACTATTTTTTAAAGTTATTGCAATAACTTTATTTTTAATTGCTATAACAGCAATTTCTATCGTTGCTTGGTATACTATAATACAAGCTTATAAAGGGGAAATATGCATAGAAGAAGATTAATTCGTTAATAATAATTAAAAATGAAAACAAAATTAATAGCTATAGTTTTTACTATATTCGGAATTTTTATTGGAATTATTTTTACAGGAATTGTAATAAATATTTCTGCAGGAAAAATGATGATTAAGGAAATGAAAAGTCCTTATGATTATGAAAAAACAATTAGAATTGTAGAAAAAAGAATACAGTCAATGCCTGAATGGCATGTTGTAACTACCTATGATATGAATAAAGAAGTGATTGAAAATGGGGGGAAATCAATAGGGAAGTACACTATTATTAAATATTGTAGTGGAAAATACGCATCTCAAATGCTTAGTTCTGATAGCAGAAAAGCAATGGGCGCAATGATGCCTAAGGCTTTTGCTATTTATGAAAAAGCTGATGGACAAGTTTATTTATCAACTGCAAATGGCGCAATTATGGGTAAACTTTTTGGAGGTGAAACTGAAACATTAATTGAAAAAGTTTCTCTTGAAGTAGAAAATATATTAGTGTTTATGAATTTTAAATTTAGCATATTTTAGATTTATGAGAAAATTATTAAAAATATTAGTCAATAAACGAGTTTTAATACTTTCTGTTTTGAGTGCGGTAATTTATTTATTAATATCTCGTTATCAAATCTCGCTTTGGTATGTTTTGCTTGTAGGTGTGTTGTTAGGAATTGTTTTTGGAAAAGTATTTTGCAGATGGTTATGCCCAATGGGATTAATTATGGAGCTCATTATGAACATGAACCCTAATAGTAAAATGAATCAAATGTACCAATATCATAAAATAGGTTGCCCAATAGCATGGATATCAGGATGGTTGAATAAGTATTCATTTTTTAGCATAAAAATAGACTCTAACAATTGTAGTAAATGCGGAATTTGTGATAAGGAATGTTACGTAGTACAAATGCAACCAGAAAAATTTAGTTTGTATCAAAAAAACATGCAAAAACCTGGTAATAGTTATACTTGTTCTAAATGTTTAAAATGTGTTGTTTCCTGTCCAAATGGAAGTTTACAATATAAAATATAAATGGATTTTAGAAAAAAAGTTTTAGATTTGTTTTCTTATAACAAAGAAAATGATTATTAATAACTTTTGAAACTTGATTGATGATGAATGTTTATTTTGACAATGCCGCAACAACTCAAACAGATGACGATGTATTGGAATATTCAAAGAGCATAATAAATATGTATTATGGCAATCCTTCTTCTATTCACTTAGAAGGTAGAAAAACAAAAGTTCTAATAGAAGAAAGCAGAAATATTATTGCAAAATTATTGCATGCTAATCCTTCAGAAATAATATTCACATCCTCTGCAACAGAAGCAATTAATATTGGCATCTTAGGTTTTGTTTTAAAGAACAAAGAGGTGCAAAACGTCATAGTGTCGCCATTAGAACATTATGCCGTTTTAAATACAATAAATTTTTTGAAAAGATATTTTAACATAAATGTTGACTATTTAAATATTGACACGAATGGGGAACCAGACGTTAATCATATAGAAGAATTATTATCATGCAAACCTAAGTCATTATTATGCCTAATGCATGCTAATAATGAAACAGGTTCACTTATTCCTCTAAAAGATATTACCAATGTTTGCTTGAAAAATAATGCCTTTCTATTTTGTGACACAGTGCAAACAATAGCAAAATATGATATTGACTTCCAAAAGTCGAACATCTCAATGGCAGCAGGTTCGGCTCATAAATTCCATGGCATAAAAGGAATTGGATTTCTTTTTAAAAGCGACAATATTCTTATAGAAAGAATAATCAATGGAGGTGCTCAAGAAAGAAATATTAGGAGTGGGACAGAAAATACTTTAGGTATTGCAACTATGGCGCAAACAATGCAAATTGCTTTTGATAATTTAAAACATAATCAAGATTATATTGCTTCATTAAAAAGATATTTTGTTAGTAAACTTAATGAAAACTTTGAACATCATATTGAGTTTAATGCCAATTCAGACAATAAAGGATTATACAATATTGTAAATGTCTCTTTTAAAGTAAGTATTAACAATGAAACTTTTCTCGAATTATTAGATATTAATAACGTTGCAGCTTCTTCTGGCAGCGCTTGTTCTTCTGGTTCAAATAAAAAATCACACGTTATTGATATTCTTCGTAAGGGTGATAATTACCCAACCGTACGTTTCTCTTTTTCAAAATATAATACAGTGGATGAAATAGACTACGTCATAGAAACATTAAAGAAAATAATAGCTAAGTTCCCTATAACATAGTTTATTTTGGCGTTGATTGTGTTATCTTTGAGTTAGGTGCAAGATCATTTGTAACCCATATATTACCTCCAACAATAGAACCTTTCCCAATTGTTATTCGCCCTAATATTGTTGCTTCTGAATATATCACAACATTGTCTTCAATAATAGGATGACGTGGAACTCCCTTTATTGGATTACCTTGCTCATCCAATGGAAAACTTTTGGCTCCCAAAGTTACTCCTTGATAAATCTTTACATTCTTACCAATAACACTAGTTTCTCCAATCACAACGCCAGTGCCATGATCAATTGCAAAAAATTCACCAATACTTGCACCTGGATGTATATCAATTCCTGTTTCCGAATGAGCTAATTCTGTAATCATTCGAGGAATTAATGAAATATCTAATTTCAATAATTCATGTGCAATTCTATAATTAGTTAAAGCCTTTATGCCTGGATAGCAATAAATTATTTCTCCATAATTCTTAGCAGCAGGATCTCCATTAAATGTAGCATGAACATCAGTTGTTAGCAAATGCCTTATCAATGGAATTTTTGAAATGAAAATTTGAGACTTAGATTCTGCAATCTTATCACATTCTGTGCAACTATTATTATGCTTCTTTATATCACACATTTCAAAACAAATACCTCTCTTTATTTGCTCACTAAGTAATCGGTATATTTTATCAATATTAACTCCTATGTAGTAAGATAGGTTTTCTTTTTTAACACTATGATTTCCAAAATATCCTGGAAATATTGTTTCCCTAAGTAATTCGACAATTTCTTTTAACGCCAAAATTGATGGCATTGGAACATTGTTTAATGTACCATGAAAAACATCTTTATAAGAATCGGGCTTACACAATTTGTTTACTGTGTTTTGCAATATATCTTCTATTTCTTCTTCCATTTTTTATAATAATTTAATAACCTACTATTATTTAAACTCTGCAAAATTACAACAATTAGAGTTATACTATAAACTATTTGTATAAATATTTTTTTTGAATAGGTTGTGAACGGTTGATTATACAGATAGTCCGAATTACATCCTTTTTCCGACTATTTGATTAAAATTCTTTTTTGGTAACTTTATATTATTGTAATCATTTAAATTTGGAGATCGCATCATTTTTTTTAACAAAAGATCTTTTATCCATTTTTTAATTCTATTTGGACAATAATTTTTCACCCAATTATTCAGATAAGTAGCTCTATATATTTTAATTGCTGTTCTTATTCTTGAATATTCTGGTAAGTTTGAAAAATCACGCCTATCATACAATATTAGTTTTGGAATATTTATTCCTGCAGGACAAATATTAGAACATTTGCCGCACAATGAGCAAAGATATAATATTGACGTCTTTTCTTTATCTAAATAAGGTGTAGTTAATAACCCGATTGGTCCTGTTTGAATTGCATTGTATTTACTGTCACCTATCGTTTTATATACAGGACATACATTTTGACAAATGCCACATTTAATGCAATTTAAAACTTTCTTTTGCTCTGGCTTTGCAAGTAATTCAGTTCTGTAATTATTAACTAAAAATAAATATAATTCATCTATTCCTTCACTTTCTTCTGGTTGTTTAACTCCTGAAATAATAAAGTTTGATGTATTGACTTTTCGCCCATATCTATAAGTGGACAACATGCTTAATAAAAACTCCGACTCTTTAATTGTTGGGAATATATTATCAATACCTGCAATAACAATATGAATTTTATGCTTTGATATAGAAAGGCCTATATCTCCATCATTTTCAGAAATAATAATAGAACCATTATCTGCAAATAAAAAATCTGCTTCTGAAATGGATATGTCTGTATTATCTATAATCTTGTTGATTTCTGTTCTTAAAAATTCAGAAACTTCATTCTCTGTAACAGTTAAAGGTATATGATATTTATCATTAAGAAATGAATGGATGTTTTTAGTATCTGCTTCTATCAATGGGTTTACCAAATGATTTGATAACTTGTCTGACACTATCTCTGAAATACTAACATTGGAAACACGCTCAAAGAGCTCTTCTGCATAAGAGAATTCTTTGATTATATTTGATTTATGCTTCGCTATTTTCTTTGAAACATGTTGCTTTATTATTTTATTTAACTCTAGTGTAAAATCTTCATTACTATTTATCCATGCGATTTTACCTCCCCTATTTATAAAATTAACTTCAAAATCAGCAATGTTTCTATCTAAATCATCAATTGATTTTGACTTTATAAAATCCAAGCGTTTATTCGATTGCTCTTTATTCACAAATTGACGTAACGCTCCTCTAAACTGAAAATTATGATTATCAATATTCTTCCTTAAGTTTAATACCTCTTGCTCTACTTGTTTACTGTATTGATGCTTTTCAGTTGTCATAAAACTATAAAATATTGTTAATTTTCATCACTCTCTTTAAATGTCTTCCACTTTCAAACTCTGTATTTAAAAAAGTATTAATCATTTCTATTGCTAATTCTTCACTCACAAACCTCGCTGGCAAACATAAAATATTTGCATCATTATGTGCTCTTGATAATTCAGCCAATTCATTTGTCCAACAAAGTGCCGCTCGTACATTAGGGTATTTATTTGCAGTCATGCAAACTCCATTGCCACTGCCACAAATTAATATCCCTAAATCTGACTCATCTTTATTTACAGACTTAGCTACTGGATGAACAAAATCAGGATAATCAACTGATTCCTCACTGAAAGTTCCACAATCGTTCAGAATAAAGTGCTTTTCATCTGTAAACAACATTTTTACTTTCTCTTTTAACAAAAATCCTGCATGATCACAACCTATAGATACAAATAACAACCCTTTTTTCATTAAAACTAATTTTACTTAATATTTGATAATACGAAACTATTGTAATCCTTATTACCTTTTAAACAAACAAAAGTAAATAATTAATTAAACTTTCAAGATTATTTTATTTACATTTTTTTAACTTTTTTTTTATGTTTAATCTATATCCCTTTATAGATGCCTATTACATACATGATTTAAGCTAGTGTTTTTTAATTAAAAAAATTGTTTGTATTAAAAAAAACTGTAGGTTTGTAAATATTTTGAATTTACCATAAAATATTATAATATTATGAAAACAATAAAAGTTGCTATTAATGGCTTTGGCCGAATAGGTAGGGTTACCTTTAATGCCATGATTAATAATCCTCAATTTGAAATAGTAGCGTTAAATGATCTTACTGACAGTAAAACACTCGCTCATCTATTAAAATACGATTCCGTACATGGCGTGAATAAAAATGAAATACTTTCTGATAATGAAGGTATGATAGTAAACGGAAGAAAAATAAAAATCTACGCTGAAAAAGATCCTCAAAACTTACCTTGGAAAGCTCTTGATGTTGATGTTGTTATTGAATCTACTGGTAGATTTTTAGATAGCGAAAGCGCATCTCTTCACATTAAAGCTGGTGCTAAGAAAGTTATCATATCTGCTCCTGCTAAAGGTGACGATATTAAGCAAGTAGTACTTGGTGTTAATGATGAAATTCTAACAAAATCGGATGTAATAATTTCTAACGCTTCTTGCACTACAAATTGTGCAGCTCCAATAGTGAAAATTATTGACGATAATTGGGGTGTTGAAAAAGGATTTCTTACTACTACTCATGCATACACTGGAGATCAAAGATTAGTTGACGCACCTCATAAAGACCTAAGAAGAGCTAGAGCTGCTGCTAATTCTATTATTCCTACATCAACAGGCGCTGCTAAAGCTATTACTAAAATATTACCTCATTTAAAAGGCAACCTCGGTGGAACTAGTTTCCGTGTTCCTGTTATTAATGGTTCTATTACTGACTTTAGTTTTAGTGTTAAAAAAGCAACTACAGCAGAAGAAATAAATGCAGTGTTTAAAAAAGCTTCTGAAACATCATTAAAAGGTATTCTTCAATTTTGTGAAGACCCAATTGTGTCTGTTGACGTAATTGGAAATAAATATTCAAGTATATTTGACGCAGAATTAACTGCTGTTGTTGGGGAAGATAAAAAATTTGTTAAAGTAGTTTCCTGGTATGATAATGAAACTGGATATTCTAACAGATTAGTTGACTTAGCTAAAAAAATAAGTGAATTATAATAAAAGCATTGTAAAATAAATTAAAATTATAAAACACCTTACTTGTTTTTTACAAGTGAGGTGTTTTTTTTATAAAATATTTTTCATAATCAGAGAAATACATTTTTTGTTGAATATGTGAAAATATATTGTATAATTGCACTTTTTAAATACTTTGACCAATATGATTTTATTTTCTAAAATAAGAAAACTAATTTACAATATTAAAAGTGGTTTAATAAGAGCCTATTATACTAAAATTGCAAAATTGAAGTTAAAGGATTACAAACTACCAATACACGTTAATGGAAAATTCTCAATCCCATACAAAACAGTTACTTTTGGTAAAAATGTAAACATTAATGGAATGCAGATTATTGGACATGGAGACGTTTACATCGGAGACAATTTCCATTCTGGCTCTGAATGTATGATGATTACTCAAAATCACAACTACGAAGGGGAAACATTGCCTTATGACGCTGTTGTTATTAAAAAGAAAATAAATATTGGAGATAACGTTTGGTTTGGCAGTCGCGTTTTAGTTATTCCTGGTATAACTATTGGTGAAGGTGCAATAATCCAAGCAGGTGCGGTTGTAATT
>MEOD01000078.1 GCA_001768555.1 Bacteroidetes bacterium GWF2_29_10 | reverse complement strand
AGTGATTATTCAAATCAGTTTTGGTCAACAACAGGAAATGCAGGAACAAAACCTGGAACCACTCATTTTATAGGAACAACTGATGGGGAAAGATTAGTTTTTAAAACAAATAAAAGCCAAAGAATGTTAATTACATCGGGAGGTTTTGTTGGTATTGGAGTAATGGATGCTTGTGAAGAAAGATTTCAAATAGGAGATAGAAGTAGTGATAGTCTTGTAGGTGGAATTGCTCATCATTGGAATACGTGGTCAGATATTAGGTTAAAAAAGAATTTGGTTAAAATTGATAATGCTCTTTTAAAATTATCTCAAATAAATGGTTACTATTATAATTATCTTGTTTCTGATGGGCAGAAGGAGGTTGGAGTTGTTGCGCAAGAGGTAGAAAAAGTATTACCAGAAATAGTTAGAACTGACTCTAAAGGTTATAAATCTTTAGATTATAGCAAACTAACGCCTCTCCTTATAGAAGCAATAAAAGAACTGCAAAATCAAATAGAATTATTAAAAAATCTTAATGAATTTATGCAAAAAGAAATAGCGGAGTTGAAAAGTAAAATCAATTAGTTTTTTAGATTATAAATCCAAAATTTTAAATTAGAGACGTTTTCACCTTGCCTAGAGATGTTTTCACCTCGCCTAGAGACGTTTTCACTTTGCCTAGAGACGTTTTCACCTCGCCTAGAGACGTTTTCACCTTGCCTAGAGACGTTTTCACCTCGCCTAGAGACGTTTTCACTTTGCCTAGAGACGTTTTCACCTTGCCTAGAGACGTTTTCACCTCGCCTAGAGACGTTTTCACCTCGCCTAGAGACGTTTTCACCTTGCCTAGAAACGTTTTCACCTTGCCTAGAAACGATGTGACGGAGCCTAGAAACGATTTGACGGAGCCTAGAAACGATTTGATGAGAACTTTATGACAATGGTTTTGTAATTGTTAATTAGAGATTAAACATTAATCTAATATGACTATTTTATAAAGAACCCTTATATTATTTTATAATTTTTAGGGAAGTGTTCAAAAATAATGTACATTTGTGCTATAAAATAACGTTAACAAATATGAAAAAAACAATAATAATCTTATTCCTATTTTTATTTGCGTCAACAATAATTTATTGCCAAACAATAAAAGAATTTGCAGAAGCAGAAAAAGCAGAAAATACGTCTCAATGGGATAAGGCTTTAGATATTTACAATAAGTATATTGAAAATAATAAAAATAATGCAGAAGCATACAAAAGAAGAGGAAATGTTAAGGCTATGCTTTTACAATATGAGGCAGCAATAATGGATTATACAAATGCAATTGATATTAATCCGAAATTTAATGAAGCTTTCTTTAATAGAGCTTATTGTCATGATGCTCTGTTCAATTATAATATGGCAATTAAAGACTACACAAAATCAATTGAGTTAAATTCAAAAGATGCAGATGGTTATATAAATAGGGGTATTGTATATAAAAAAATAGATAATTTAACTCAAGCTGAAAAAGATTTTGATGAAGCCGAAAAGTTAAAGCCAAATGATGCAATTCTTTATTTTAATAAAGGAGAAATTAAACGTTTATTAAAAAAGCCAGATGATGCCTTGGTATATTATACAAAATCAATTGAATTAGATTCTAATTTTAGTGATTCTTATTTTCAAAGAGCAGGGATTTATATAATAAAAGAAAAATATTCTTTAGCAGTAAATGATTTAAATAAATATATAAAGGATAACAAATTAAATCCTGCAGGTTATTTTAGTCGGGGATATGCTTATTTATTTATAAAGGATTATTATTTAGCAATAAAAGATTTCAATCGGTCAATTGAGTTAAATCCAAATAATGTTTATGCTTTTATTCACAGAGGCTTTTCAAAAAGCAATAGAGAGGACTTTCCCAGTGCAATAGAAGATTTTAATAAAGCTCAAGAATTAAATGAAAATCTACCAGAAATATATTACAATAGGGCTAATGCGTATTATAATTTAAATAAATATGCAGAAGCTATTGCTGACTGGGAAAAAGCAATTAAGTTGGACCCTACAATAGAAGGGAATGTAAGGCAATATTTAGATGAATCCAGATTAAAACTTAAAAGAATTATAAGAAACCAGAACAAAGGCTTAAAATAGCTAAATTTTCAATAAATGATTTTAAAAGCAGAAAATATTGTAAAAAAATACAAGCAAAGAACTGTAGTAAAAGGAGTTTCAATAGAAGTTAATCAAGGAGAAATAGTAGGATTGCTTGGTCCAAATGGAGCAGGTAAAACAACATCTTTTTATATGATAGTAGGATTGATAAAACCTAATACAGGCAAGATATTTCTTGATGATGAAGATATTACACTTTTGCCTATGTACAAAAGAGCTCAAAAAGGAATAGGTTATTTAGCGCAAGAGGCATCTGTATTTAGGTCATTAAGTGTTGAAGATAATATTCTAGCGGTTTTAGAAATGACAAAACTATCAAATGAAGCTCAAAAAGAGAAGTTAGAAACATTATTAAATGAGTTTGGATTGCAACATATAAGAAAAAGCTTAGGAATAACTCTTTCTGGTGGAGAAAGAAGGCGTACAGAAATTGCTCGTTCACTAGCTGTTGATCCGAAATTCATTTTGTTAGATGAACCTTTTGCTGGAGTCGACCCTATTGCTGTAGAAGATATTCAAGCTATTGTATCAAAATTAAAAGAAAAAAATATAGGAATATTAATAACAGATCATAATGTTCACGAAACGTTATCAATAACAGATAGGGCATATTTATTGTTTGAAGGTTCTATTTTAAAATCGGGAACATCAAGCGAACTTTCTGAAGACGAAACTGTAAGAAGGGTTTATCTTGGAAAGAATTTTGAATTACGCAAATAAATTTGTATTATATAAAAATCATATACAATGATAAATAAAACGATTACCAAAGTTACCACACATGTTCTCCAAGAAATGAAATTAAAAGGAGAAAAAATCGCAATGCTTACAGCTTATGATTATTCTATGGGACTTATCCTTGATCAATCAGGAATTGATGTAATACTTGTAGGAGACTCCGCATCTAATGTAATGGCTGGTCATAAAACAACTCTTCCTATAACGCTAAATGAAATGATATATCATGCTTCTTCTGTTGTTAGAGGTGTTACAAGAGCTTTAGTTGTTGTTGATTTACCTTTTGGAACTTATCAGGGCAATTCTAAAGAAGCTCTTAATTCTGCTATAAGAATAATGAAAGAGTCAGGTGCTGGTGCTGTAAAAATGGAGGGAGGAATGGAGATAAAGGAATCTGTAGAAAGAATTCTCACTGCAGGTATTCCAGTTATGGGGCATTTAGGATTAATGCCTCAATCAATACATAAATTTGGGACATTTGTTGTTAGGGCTACTGAAGATAAAGAAGCAGATAAACTAATAGAAGATGCTATACTTTTAGAAAAAATAGGATGCTTTGCAATTGTATTAGAAAAGATCCCTGCGAAATTAGGGAGAATAGTAACAGAAAAAATAAAAATTCCAACAATAGGTATAGGTGCTGGGCAAAATGCAGATGGACAAGTATTAGTTACTCACGACATGCTAGGTATTACTCAAGAATTTTCGCCTAGATTTTTAAGACGTTACCACAATTTATATGAAGAGATTAAAGGGGCTGTTTCTTGTTACATAGATGATGTGAAAAGTTCTGATTTTCCAAATGATAAAGAGCAATATTAATAAAATCAATATTAGAGTTTTTTTTTTTGAATTGTAGTAATAATGTTATGTTAACGTAATGTTGTTATTGTACCATATAAAATTATAACACTATTTTTTTAACCCAGATTAGTCATTAGAAAAAACAGAATAGAACAATTAATGGCGTCTCATGTTCTTCTATCACCCTGATGTCAGAAGGGATTTTAGTGTCGCCCTTTCCCTTCAGGGCTTGGATTTGGGAAGATGTATGCTTGCCACCCGCTTCGCAGGTGGTTACTATTGTGTGCCTAACGGCGAACTTCGTTTCGCTCCTTCGGAGCTATTAATTTGAATTTGTTATTATCAAAAAATTCTAATGACTAATTTGGGTTTAATATGTGTTGTTGTTTTCTTAGTTTTATTTTTTTTGTGTAAACTTATTTTTAGGAAAAAATACTACAACATAATTGATTAGGCGTTGTTAATATCTATATTATCAAAAAAAAAAGCTTGAAAGTCTTACGATTTTCAAGCTTTTTTTTAAAAGCGGTCCGGACGGGACTCGAACCCGCGACCCCATGCGTGACAGGCATGTATTCTAACCAGCTGAACTACCGAACCATCATTTCAAATACGGGTGCAAAGATAAGCTAAATATTTTAATCTGCAAAAATATTTTATTATTTTTCAAAAAAAAACTATTTTTATTACTCAAAACATTATTAAACAAGCTATTTGGAATTATAATATTTTTAATAATAATGCATTTACATGTCTATTTTAGCATAAGTTGCGTTTTTTTCTATAAAATCTCTTCTTGGTGGGACATCATCGCCCATTAACATAGAGAATATTCTATCAGCTTCAGTAGCATTATCTATTGTAACTTTTCGTAATGTTCTTTTATCTGGATTCATTGTTGTTTCCCACAATTGTTCAGCGTTCATTTCTCCAAGACCTTTATAACGTTGTATTGAAACTCCAGTTTCTTTTCCTCCTGATAGTTCTAAAATTGTTTTAGCTCTTTGTTCTTCATTCCAGCAATAGACTTCATTTTTTCCTTTTTTAATCAAATAAAGAGGAGGTGTTGCAATATATATATATCCTCTTTCTATTAAATCTCTCATGTATCTAAAAAAGAATGTTAAAATAAGGGTTGCTATATGACTTCCATCAACATCCGCATCAGTCATTATAATTACTTTATGATAACGGAGTTTCATTATATTTAAAGCTTTAGAATCTTCTTCTGTTCCAATAGATACACCAAAAGCAGTGTAAATATTTTTTATTTCCTCGTTATCAAATATTTTATGTTGCATTGCTTTTTCGACATTCAATATTTTACCTCTTAATGGTAAGATTGCTTGGAAACGACGGTCTCTCCCTTGTTTTGCTGTACCTCCTGCAGAATCGCCCTCGACAAGGTATATTTCGCATGCAGCGGGATCATTTTCAGAGCAATCAGCTAGCTTTCCTGGTAAACCAGAACCTGTTAATACATTTTTTCTTTGTACTAGTTCTCTAGCTTTTCTTGCTGCGTATCTTGCAGTTGCAGCTAAGATAACTTTATTAACGATTGTTCTTGCATCTTTAGGATTTTCTTCTAAATAATTTGACAGCATTTCACTAACAGCTTGATCAACTGCTCCTATAGCCTCATTGTTTCCAAGTTTAGTTTTTGTTTGTCCTTCAAATTGTGGTTCTTGAACTTTTATTGAAATTATAGCGGTAAGACCTTCTCTAAAATCATCTCCATTAATTTCAAATTTTAGTTTAGATATCATTCCAGATTTATCTGCATAAGATTTTAAAGTACGAGTTAACGCACGTCTAAAACCTGCTAAATGTGTTCCACCCTCAATAGTACTAATATTATTAACATACGAATGCACATTTTCTACAAATGAAGAATTATACTGCATAGCTATTTCAATAGGAATGCCTCCTTTTTCGCCTTCCATGTAAATAGGAGAATCAATAATCTTTTCTCTATTACTGTCAAGATATACTATAAATTCTTTTAATCCATCAACAGATAAAAATTTATCAGAGACGTATTCTGTATCATTTATTTTATTTCTATAATCTATAATATTTATAGAAATTCCTTTATTAAGATAAGCTAATTCTCTTAACCTTGCTAATAATATTTCATAACTGTAAACAGTTGTAGTAAATATAGAATCATCAGGCATAAAATGAATTAAAGTTCCCCTTTTATCTGTTTCCCCAACAACTTTGACATCATACATGGGTTTTCCTTTTTCATATTCTTGTTGCCAAATTTTTCCATCTCTAAAAACGTTTACTTTTAAATTTTTAGATAATGCATTTACACAAGAAACACCAACTCCATGTAATCCTCCAGATACTTTGTAGCTATCTTTATTAAACTTACCTCCAGCATGTAATACCGTCATTACGACTTCTAAAGCGGATTTTTTTTCTTTTTCGTGCATATCTATAGGAATACCTCGCCCATCATCTTCAACGGTGATTGAGTTATCTTCATTAATTGAAACGTTGATATTTTTGCAATAACCAGCCAAAGCCTCATCAATAGAGTTGTCAACAACTTCATATACTAAATGATGGAAACCTCTTTGCCCAGTATCACCTATGTACATTGATGGTCTTTTTCTAACTGCTTCTAATCCTTCTAATACCTGAATACTATCTGCTGTATAATCCATTAATTCTACATCAACACTTGTATTAATTTTTTCTTCAATAATCTCACTCATTTTTTTAAATTGATTTTTAATATTTTATTATTGTATTTGCTCTCTCTTTTAATTAATGCTACAAATATACAATATTTTTTCTTTAATTTTTTTATTTTTTTTATTTTATTTCTATACTATTTATGATGTTATCCTGTAATTTAAGAACAAAATAACATCTAACAAATAGGATATATTAATAGATTTTACTTATTTAATTTAGAGGTTCAAGATGTGATGTAAAATGTCTTAAAAATTTTGGTTCATAATTAATTTTATATCCCTTAACATTATGTTTTGTTTTTATTATTTCTTCAAAAATTTCAACAACATAATCTATATGGCTTTGAGTATAAACTCTTCTTGGAATAGCTAATCTAACTAATTCCATATTTGCAGGAATTAGCTTCCCTTCTTCATCATATTTTCCAAACATAAGAGAACCGATTTCTACGGACCTAATGCCTCCTTTTAAATATAATTCACAAACTAAAGAATGTCCAGGATATTGGTCAACAGAAATTTGTGGATATAAAGTTTTAGCATCAACATAAACAGCATGACCACCTATAGGAAGAACAACGGGTACTCCCATTTCGTTTAATTTTTTACCAAGATATTCTGTACTTTTAATTCTATAAGTAAGGTAATCATTATGAAAGATTTCTTCTAATCCAACTGCAATGGCCTCCATATCTCTACCTGATAGTCCGCCATAAGTTACATATCCCTCAGTAATAATCAATAAGTTCATGCATTCGTCTGCTATTATTTTATTATTTACAGCAAGAAAACCACCCATATTTACTAATGCGTCTTTTTTTGCACTCATTGTGCATCCATCAGAATACGAAAACATTTCTTGTGCTATTTCTATGTATGTTTTATTTTTATATTCTGCTTCTCTGTGTTTTATAAAATAAGAATTTTCGGCTATTCGGCAAGCATCAATAAGAAAGCACACATTATATTTTTTACAAATTAGGCTAACTTCTTTTGTATTTTTCATGCTTACAGGCTGCCCTCCTCCGCTATTGTTTGTAACAGTTAGAATTACAGCTCCAATATTTTCAGCTCCTTTTTCTTGTATTAATCTTTCTAATTCTACAACATCCATATTTCCTTTAAATGGATGCTCAAAAAACGGCATTTTTCCTTCTGGGATAACTATGTCAATAGCTTCTGCACCTGAATATTCTATATTTGCTCTAGTTGTGTCAAAATGAGTATTGCTAATAAAACATTTTCCTTTTCCTCCTAAATAGCCATAAATTATTCTTTCTGCCGCACGTCCTTGATGTGTTGGAATTATGTATTTATATCCTGTTAAATTATAAATTACATGTTCCATTTTTTGCCAACTCTTTGATCCTGCATAAGATTCATCACCTTCCATCATGGCCCCCCATTGTGCAGAACTCATAGCAGAAGTTCCACTATCTGTCAATAAGTCGATAATAACATCTTGAGATTGTAGCATAAATGGATTATAATGAGCTTTTTTCAATAGTTCAACTCTTTCAGATAGAGTATTCATGTGTATAGGCTCAACCATTTTTATTTTAAATGGTTCAATAATTGTTTTTATATTCATTAGCTGTTAGATTATAAATAAATAAAAATAAATTGCCACAATGTATAAATATTGTGGCAATTTATTTAGGAATGAGGGCTTTTGTATAATAAATTTGTATTATTTAGTTCCTTCTTTTAATTTGATCTCATCATTCTGATTAATATTTTTAATATTTTTTTCAGACTCTTTTTTGATAATATGAGGATTCATATTATTGATATCTTTATCAATAGTTTTAACATTCTGATTCATATCACAGTTTCCAGTAAACACTGCACCTGGTTCTATAGAAATATTACTGGTAATGATATCTCCAGTAATTTTTGCTGTTGCTTTAAGAGCAAGAAGTTCTGCAACCACAATTTTAGCACTAACATTACCAGAAATGTCTGCATTTTGGCAATTAATTTCACCTTCAACAGTTCCAGTGTTTCCAACAACAATTTTACCTTTTGATATAACTGCTCCAATCAAAGACCCATCAATTCTAATATCTCCGTTACATTTTATTTCACCTTTGATAATAGTTCCAGGTCCAATTATGTTGATAGAATTAGAATAGGGTTCATTCTTTTCAACTTTTAAATTATTTTTATTAAACATGGTTTAAATTTTTTTAGACTGTAATAATACAAACTTTTTTTTTAACATTAACTATTTTAAATAATTTTTTTCAAAAAAGAAAAAATGTTCTTCTATATTTTTTCTTTTATAAAAGGTTTTATAGTTATCAGAGCTTATTACGAAAATATGGTAGTCATTTGTTTCAATATTTTGTAAAAAGTCCCATTTTTGTTTTAAAGCATTAAAATATTTAAGAGCACTTTCTTTATTATTAAAGTTTATAACTGTGAACATTTGTCTTTTGTCATCAAGAAAAATATTACTTATTGATAAATTATCCAAACTAAAATACGTGCTATTAAAATCAGAAAGACTATTTTTTACATTTTCAACATTAATATCTATTGCGTTAAATACCATAATAGCAAAATGAATGCTTTTATCACTAATAAAATATATACGTCCTGTTATTGTGTCTTCATTTTCTTTTTTGTTTTGTTTTTCATATTTAGTTATTTCAGCTTTATTCTCTAATAGAGTTAATAATTCATTAGATGCTTTTCTTATGTTATTATCGGTAATTGGGAGATTTATCAATTGGTTTAATTCTGCTTTCAAGGAGACAGTGTCTTTATTTTTTGCAAATTGAGATGCAAACAACAGATATTTAAAATGACTAATATATTTACTGTTAGGGTATTTAGAAATAATGTTTTTAGAGTTATCTATAACATTATCAAAATTTCCATTTTTGTAATTAGAATATGTTTCATCATAAATATTTAAAATGGTTTTGTCAACACTATTTTTACTAGCATCATAATCTGGATTTCTAATTATATTTGCATAATCTGTGTCTGGATATTTATCAAGTATTATATTTTTATAATAATCACTTTTTCTAACATTTTTTTCTTCTTTGTACAGTCTATAAAGAAGGTAGTAAACATTAAGTTTATATTTATTTTCAGGGAATCTATCAATCAATTCTTCATAAGATGCTATAGACTTTTTATTATCTTCTAAACCCTCTTTATAAATTGTACCTAAAGCATATAAGGCATTTATAATTTTTTGATTTGAAATTTCTATTTTTTCTTCAGTTAAAGGAAGTTTACTAATATATATTTCTGGATTTTTTTTGTCTGACAATGTATTTGTTTGTGCGGTGTCTGTTTCATTATTATCTGAGAAATCAGTTGTAAGACCTTTATTGCTAATTCTCCAATTGTCTTCTAGTTTGCGTTCTCCCCATTTTGCAACAAATTCATTATACCCAGCACCAACAGCATTGGTGTTATAGAAGTACCATTGTCCTGCATTTTGAGAATTAAGGCTTTGTTGATTAGCTAGGGCTTGTAGTTTTTTTTGTTGTTGAGCCAACTCTTCTTGTTTTTTTCTATTTTCTTCAATAATAATATTTTCTATGATTTTACTTATTACTTTATTTCTTTGGCTTTCATCCATTTTTGCTATTTTTTGAATGCTATCTTCAGTGTAAACAGTTTTTAGATTAATAACTAAGTCTGATAAAACACTATGTTTATTTGCTATTTTTTCATAATCTGGATGGTCTGTAGGAAGGAATATCATTGTTGAATCATAATATGTTTGAGCATCTTCGTAGCTTCGCTTGTTAAAATAAATTTCGGCTAATTGCAAACAAGAAGTAGCTTTTTGAGCTTTATTTTCTTTGCTATTTTCTATGGATAGTTTTAAATAATCAATTCCATTAGTACTGTCAGACTCTTTAAAAGCTATTTGAGCTAAAGCATAATATATTTGGTCAAGATATTCTTTATTTTTTACATCTTTAGTCATTTTTAAAAATAGCTTTTTCACTTTTTTTGATTCATTAGCATCATTAGGGTTGAAACATTGAGCAATATTCATTTTTGCATTAAAGGCCATATCATAAGGTGGGTTCATCTTTAAAACCCATTTATATTTATGGTTAGCAAAAGCAAGTTTGTCTAATTTTTGATTTAATTGTCCTAATATATATACATATCTGCGTTTTTGTTTTTTCTTTTTTGCTAAAGAGATTGCGTTTTCCATTAACTGAATTGCAGGTTGGTAATTTCCTTGTCTTATATACCAATCTGCATATACTGCATAAAAATTACGTTTAACTCTTTTATTTTCATTTGTTTTATGTAGTGATAGTTTATTTTTTTTTGTTAGTTTTTTTAAACCATTTTCTTTAATATAATCTAACGTAAACTGTGCTCTTTCATAGTTTTCCATTTGAATATAAGTTCTAGCCATCCATAGCATTGCCTGATACTTTATAGGAGAGTCTTTAAATTGTTTTACAATATAGTCAAAAGCTTCTAATGCTTTTAAGTAATCTGCTTTATAAAAATGACTCATTCCTATAAGCAAATAAGTATCGTCAATCCATTTATTATGTTCAACCCCCTTTATCATTATGGAATGCTTTGTTATAACTTTTGAGCCTTTTTCATAAGCCCTATCTAGTTGAGGGAATATAGATGTAGCAGTTTCTTCGTTACTATATATAAATGGAGGTAATATTATATCAAATCTATCCTTATGACTATTTTCAAGTTGCATTATTCCTTCTCTAAAACTTTCAATACCATTGAAATAAGCATTGTAACGAGATGTTAGGTTGTGGTAATTTCTGCTAATTATTGTATTCTTTTTTGTTGAACAAGATTGGAAAATACAACAAATACAAATAATGCTTACTAAATAGATTAAAAATTTATTTTTCAATTTTCTTTATTTTTTTTAAAATTTAATTTTCTGCAAATTTATATATTTTGATTTATTTCTTTCAGCAAAATATTATTTCTTTTATTTATTTTTGTATATAACTTAAGAATAAGGCAAAATATTGTTAAATTAAAACAATCTCTGTTTTTTTTTTATATGATTTTTAGTTTTTTTAGGTGGTCGAAAAAAAGTGACAATGATAAGAGATAGTTTTGATTGTTGATGTAATACTGATAATTCTAATGCTTTGCAATGCGAATTTTGTTTGGTTGGAAGGAAACAAAGGAGGATTGTTGAAGGATGTTATTTTTTTACTTCTGGATTTTTATTTTATCATAAAAAACACCGAAAAAGACACAATGGGAACAAAAATTAGGGTTGGAAGAATCATTCCGTTATGCGAACAGAGGCTGATTAAAAAAAAGTATATTTTAATAAATTACCACACATAAAGCAATATTTATTTCAGACAAACAACATGATAAATAATCCTATTTTTTTAATATTGACTTTTTGGTTAACCTCTAATCTTTTCTATATATTTATACAATGAACAATTTGTTATATTAGCTCCATTAATTAAACATAATATTACTATAAAAAAATAGTTTTGTTTGACTAACCTATTGTATGCGAGTGTTTTTTTTATCATTAAAATACTTTACTTGTAGAGTATGCAACACAAAGAAATATCTAAAAATATTATTTAATGTTTTTATGACATAACACTTTTTATTTTATATTTGCAAAAATTTTAATATTAAAGTTATGAAAAAAATATTATTAGTTCTTATCCTATTAATATCAATTAAAGGATTCTCACAAACAGGTGTTCAAATTAGCAAACCCTTTAAGGTTGTAGATGCTCCAAAGAAACTCTATTTTAATAATGGGAAATCGGTCTTAAGTGTCAAGATTAAAGGCGGTTTTATAACACTTCAAGTTTTTGATGTAGAAAAAATGACAGAGGTTGCTAGAAATGAATACAAGGATATTTTTAAAGGAGGGTACATAGAAGATGTAATAAGATTTAAAGATAAATTTTATTTTATTTATACTTTATGGGATAAGCCAAATGAAACAGAACAAGTTTTTGCAAGAGAGATAAACCCATATAAAGGCGTTATTTTAGATAAACAAATTTCATTATTTAAATATAAAGGAAGAATGGCTGGTAAACTTACTTCTTCTGCAAATGTTACTCTTAATATTTTTAATGTATGGTCGTCTCTAGAAATAGATAAATTAAATCTGGATAATTATTCTTATGATTCAACCAAGTTTTTGATTCAGTTTAGAATTAAGCCAGAAGAGAAAAGAGATAAATTGAGTTATGATGAAATAGGCTATTATGTATTTAATGATAAATTAGAATTGTTATCAGGTAATGTTGTAAAAATGCCTTATACTGAGAAAAAAATGGATAATATAGATTATTCAATAGACGCAACAGGCAATGTTTATACTTTAGCCGCTGTTTTTGATGACGACACGAGAAAAAGGAAGAAAAAAGATGGGACACCAAATTTTCATACAGAAATATTAAAATTACCTTTTGGAAAAGATAAATTAAAAATAATCCCGATTGATTTAAAAGATAAATTTATAGATAGAATAGGTATGTTTGAAAGTTCTACAAACGATATAATTTGTGCAGGTTCTTATTTTAATAAAATAAAGTCTTCGTTTCTAAAAGATGATATAACGGCAGTAAATGGTGTATTTGTTTTTAAATTAAATGAATCAGGTGATGTTTTTGATAATAAATGTTTTGAGTTTCCTATAGATATAATTAACCAATATGAGAAAAAAAAGACAGTAAGGAAGAATGAGAATAAAGATGATGATGAAAAATCAGAATTTAGTGAATTAATATTAAAAAACTTAAAGATTCAAGATGATGGTAGTTTTGTTTTAATTGGAGAACAAGACTATTTTAGAGATTATACAACTCCAACTTCAAATGGAGGTACTAAAACGCATATAAAGTTTTTTTATGAAGATATTCTAATAACCAAAATTGGTAGTGATGGTAACCTTGCATGGATGAAAAAACTACCAAAAAGACAAGTTGGAGATAAAGGGATTGGAGGTCTTTCTTACCGTTATTTAAAAGGAGAAAAAGACCATTATATTATATTTTTAGATAATGAAAAAAATATTAATTTACCAATTAATAAAGAGCCAGCCACTCATGTAGATGAAGCTGGAGGTTTTGTAACAGCATACAAGATAAATGATGAAACAGGAAAAGTTACCAAACATTCTTTATATGATCTTAGAAATGTAAAAGGTATGGATCTTAAACAATTTTCAACCAGAAGAGTACTTCAAACATCGCTATCTGATTTTTTAATAGAGTTTTACAAAAAAGATAAGGAAGATGTATATATAAAAACGAAACTGCCCTAATTAAAAGTTTAGTTGTTTTTAGAGTAAAAAAAGAAGTTATACCATTTATAGCTTCTTTTTTTTTGTGATGTGTTTTAAATTTAAATTGTTTTTTTGAAAACCGTTTGTTAAAGCATGTTATAAAAATAGTTAAGTTTTGTGATATTTTGAAAGAGATCGCAGATGAATTGTTTTTATTGAATATAATGTTTTATTTAATTTTAATCAATAGCATCCTAAACAGAAAAAGAAGGGTGTAATATTTACTCAAATTATTGTCTTTGATGTGCCCCCTTCATAATGACAAACGTAACACTTTTTTCACAAATAATATCAAAATTAGATTGTCACAGTTTTAGTAAGCTGTTAAAATCTAAGCAAACGGATAAGCAAAATAATGGATACAATAGCTAAAAATTATAGTTGTAAATAATTATCAATCTTTTATTTTATTTTTTTGATTATTAAATTTGTTGGTATGTGGGAATCTAATTTATAGAAGAATGTATAAAGTATGGAGATAATTTAGCTATTAAAAAAATACAATCAATTTTATCATATTGTATTGTTTTGGTTAATATACTGATAATTAAAACTAAGGGTGCGTATTCTTTAAAATAACATAAAGCGAATATAATTTAATTTTGACTGGTTAATCATTTGATTATAAGTATGAAATGAGGTTTTGATGTTGATTGAGTGGAGTTAAGAGTGAGGT
>MEOD01000077.1:14571-22741 GCA_001768555.1 Bacteroidetes bacterium GWF2_29_10 | reverse complement strand
GCGACACCCAAAAAGGTGTCGCAAAAATTATAAATTATTGATTTACTGAAATTTGCAAAAGAAGAAAAAATCAAGCGACAAAGTCAGGAAAAAACTGTTTTTGTGGAAAAAAATATTGTAAATAAAAAGAAACAAAAAGAAACTCTGTTTTAATTCATTCTCTCTGTCTAAAATTAGAAGCGATAATGACCTCTTATTGTTACTGATTAAATACAAATTGGATTATATTTGCTCCCATTTGCAATGCTTTCAATCTTGTTTCTTCCGAATCATTATGCACTTCACGAGATTCCCAACCATCGCCAAGGTCTGCTTCATAAGTATAATAGCAAACTAGCCTTCCGTTATATATTAAACCAAATCCTTTAGGAGGTTTGCCATCATGCTCATGTATTTTTGGAGGACCATTATTAAATGTATATTTTTGTTTATAGATAGAATAATTAAAAGGCAGTTCCACAAATTTTAGCTCAGGGAAAACCTTTAGCATTTGAGGCCTTATGTATTTATCTAAGCCATAATTATCGTCAATATGAAGAAATCCCCCGCTTTTTAAATATGTTCTTAGATTTTCCGCTTCTTTATCACTAAAAATAATATTTCCATGTCCTGTCAAATGGACAAAAGGATAGTTAAAGATTTCATTACTTCCCACTTCCACAATGTCAGGTTCCGCATTAATTGTGGTTTTTAGATTTTTATTGCAAAATTCTATTAAATTGGAAAGTGATGTTGGGTTTGCATACCAGTCTCCACCTCCATTATATTTGAGCAAAGCTATTTTTACACCATATTTATCAAGAGGCGTAAATGAAAAAAGAACGCAAACCAGTAGAAGCAAAAATACTTTTTTTAACATTAATTATCCATTTAATTTGCTTGCTAATGTATTGTAATATAATTCTCTGTATTCTTTTATATTTCCAAAATTATCATAATTTATAACAATATCTCCATTTTTAATAACATTACCTAATATAAAATAATCAACAAATGAAATATCAAGAATATTTTGCAGTCTTTGTAATTTATCTCCAGAAACAGATATAACTACTCGGCTTTGAGATTCTCCAAATAAGAAAGCATCTTTTCTGATTTCTCTATCAGTCTTTATATCAAATCCTAAATTATTGTTAAAGCATGATTCTATTAATGTTATAAATAATCCTCCATCTGAAATATCATGTGCCGATAATATTAAATCTTGTTTAATAATGTTTTGGATAATAGACAGATTAAAATGCTCTTCTTCTAAATTAAAATATGGTGGAGGTGATAATTTAACTCCGTGATAATTATATAAATATTCAGAAGAGCTAATGTCGTTTCTTGTTTTTCCAATAAGGACTATATAATCTCCTTCATTTTTAAAATCAAGAGTCATTATTTTTTGTTTGTCTTCTAAAACACCAAGCATTCCAATAACTGGAGTAGGGTAAACAGGTTCTTCCTTGCCATCTATAAGGCTTTGGTTGTAAAAGCTTACATTACCTCCTGTAACAGGAGCATTAAATTTTTTACAAGCAGCACTCATCCCTTTTATAGCCCCAACAAATTGCCAATATACTTCAGGATTATAAGGGTTTCCAAAGTTTAAGCAATTAGTAATAGCTAAAGGAACACCTCCCGAACAAATAATATTTCTTGCAGATTCTGATACAGCTATTTCTGTACCAATAACAGGATCCGCCATAACATATCTAGAATTACAATCAACAGATAATGCAATGGCTTTTTTCGTTCCTTTTATATTAACCACAGCAGCATCTGAAGGTCTGTTAGTAGTCATATTTTTTGTTCCTACCATTGTGTCATACTGTTCCGCAACCCATTGTCTTGAGCAAATATTTACATTTGCAGTCAGAGATTTTGCAACTTCAATTAAATTCTCAGGAACAGCAATTTTTTCAATATCATATTTTTCTATTTCTTTAAAGTATGAAGGCTCCTTAAATTCTCTTTGATAAACAGGCGCTCCTCCTCCTAAAACTAAAGAATCTGATGACACTGCTGCAACCAATTCATCTCCAACATAATATTTCGAAATATCTCCTTCTATTACTTCGCCTATTTCAACACAGTTTAGATCCCATTTATCAAAAACATTTTTTGCTATGTCCTCCATCCCTTTTTTTACAACAACAAGCATACGCTCTTGTGATTCAGACAATAATATCTCAAACGGTTGCATATCGTTTTGCCTCAAAGGAACCTTGTCTAAATGAATTATCATTGCATGTTTCCCTTTTGCAGACATTTCTGATGTAGAACAGGTTATTCCTGCTGCACCCATATCTTGCATACCTATTACAACTCCTGTTTTTATCAATTCAAGTGATGCTTCAAGTAATAATTTTTCTTGAAAAGGGTCACCAACCTGAACTGAAGGCAACTTTTCACTTGATTTTTCTGTTATGTCTTCTGAAGCAAAAGTGGCTCCATGTATTCCATCTTTGCCTGTTGATGAACCAACTATAAATACAGGGTTACCTACGCCATAAGATGTAGCAGAAACTACATTCTCTTTTTTTACAATACCAACTGACATCGCATTTACTAATGGATTGACATTGTAACAATCATCAAAATAAACTTCGCCTCCCACTACTGGTACTCCAAAAGCATTACCATAATCTCCTATACCCTTAACTACACCTTTGACCAACCATTTTGTCTTTTCGCTATTAATATTTCCAAAACGTAATGAGTTTAACTGAGCTATGGGACGTGCTCCCATTGTAAAGATATCTCTGTTTATCCCTCCTACACCAGTTGCAGCACCTTGATAAGGCTCAACAGCTGAAGGATGATTATGTGATTCTATTTTAAAACAACAACCAATGCCATCTCCTAAATCCACTAAACCTGCGTTTTCTTCTCCTGCTCCAACCAACATTTGCTTGCCCTCTTTAGGCAACTTCTTTAACCAAAAAATAGAGTTTTTATAAGAGCAGTGTTCTGACCACATTACTGAATACATGCTTAACTCAGTATAATTAGGTTCCCTACCCAATATTTCTTTAATTTTTTCAAATTCTTTAGGTAACAAGCCCAATTTGCCAGCCACCTCTACATCTACTTTTTCTTTATTATATTTCATTAATATCTAATTTTATTTTCATTAATTATAAATGCAAACCTAATCTTTTTTTTAAAACTATACTAAAAAAGCATGCACAAAAATCTATTATAAATAACCTTTATACCATTGTAAATCCCAGTTTATTTAATAGTTCTTTGTCTTTATCTATGCTGTTATTTTTTGTAGTGAGCAATTTTTCTCCAAAGAATATGGAATTTGCTCCAGCAACAAAACATAATGTTTGAGCCTCATCATTTAGTTCTAATCGTCCTGCTGCAAGGCATATTATTGATTTTGGCATTAATATTCTTGCCGTTGCAATCATTCGCACCATTTCCCATACATCAATTATCTTGTTATTCTCCAAAGGTGTACCTTTTATTGGAACAAGTATATTCAGCGGAACGCTGTAAGGATGTTTTTTAAATGATGATATGGTGTGCAACATTTTTATTCTGTCTTCATTACTCTCTCCAAGTCCTACAATTCCACCGCAACAATGATCCAATCCCCCATCTATAAGATTGTTTATAGTCTCTAATCTTTCTGAATATTTATGGCTAGTAATGATATTTTTATAAAAATCCTCTGATGTATCCACATTATGATTAAAAGCAGATATCCCTTTATCTTTTAATTTTTTTATAATTTCTTTATCTTTAACAATACCAAGTGTGCAACAAACGTTTAAGCCTAGATTCTTTATCTCCTGCGTCATTTCTAATATTTTCTCAAAGTCTTTGTCCTCCTTTACTTCTCGCCAAGAGGCGCTTAGACATACTCTTGTTGCTCCATTTTCCTTGGCCTTAATAGCTAAGCCAATAACCTCTTCTTTATCTAATAGTTTATGAGGTTCTATGTCCGTTTTATATTTTGATGACTGAGCACAATATGCACAATCTTCCGTACACCTTCCTGTTTTTACAGAAATTAAAGTGTTTATTTTCATTTCTGCCTCAGGAAAAGTTTCTTGGTGTATGTTAGCTGCTTCTCGTAATAGTAATATTAATGGTTTATTGTAAATTGTGGCAACCTCTTCTACCGTTCTGTTTGTTCGTATTTCTAACATTGTTTTATATTGAAAAATAATAAAAACAAAATTACACAATTTTTTTTAACCACACAGAAATATAATATTAATGAAGACACATCCCTCAAACAATGGGTGAACAACACAATTCAAATACACACATAGAAAACACTCCTCTTTATCAATGTAAGTTTAAAAAACTATCTTAATGAATCGGGTAATATCTTATTGTTTTTGCAAACGTAATTATTTATAGTAATAAAGTTTTGAAATTTAGCATTTATGGATTCCTGTTGAGTGTTATCTATGGCCTTTTCAATATACATATTGTCAAAAATATCGTAAACAGCATCGTTTGAAAGGAAGTAATCACCATCAATATAATCAACTAGTTCATTCTTATTTCTCATTAATGGGTATGAACACTTTTTGTTGAATGAAACTTCTGTATCAAGTCCATGTCCTAACCATGCTGTATATTTAGGGATTTTTATGTCATAGTTATGATTAAGATATGATAAAATGGTAGGAGTCACATCAAATTGAGTTGATATGGCAGAAAACTTTTGTCCTTTTTTCAACAATGGAGAATAAATAACTAAAGGAACATGAAATCGGTCAATTTGAGTAGAAATAGGTATCTCAGGCATGCGATGGTCACCAGTTATAACAAATATAGTATTTTCAAAATCATCTCTTTTGGAATACTCCTCCATGAAATATTTAAGTGCATCATCAAAATAAAGTATGCATTCAAATTTGTCATGATAACTTCGGCGTTCTGTCTTATCTTGTTCTTTAAGACCAATATCAACCATTCTTTTTTCAAATTTATCATTATATGATTTTTGTTCTGGAATAAGAAATGGGCTATGCATAGCAATGGTTAGAAATATGTCAACTTTTGGGTTATTGTTGTTTTTTTTCAATATATCAAAAGATTTTTTAAAAATTTCTTTATCCCCATATCCCCATGAAAATCCATTACTACTAGATGGTAATTTTTTGTATCCATTTCCAAAATTAGCGTTATCATATATGGCGTCAATATTTTGTTTTTTTAAAAAAACGTCCATTAAGTCGAAATGAGCATCACCTCCATAATAGAATCTTGTATAGTATCCATTTTTTTTAAGAATCTTAAGTAACGATTGATGTGCTGGCATTTTATCATTCATCTCAAGGAATCCTTTTTCTCCAAAAGGTAATGACCCAAACAATGAAGGAAGGACTGCAAATGTTCGCCCTCCTGTGCTAAGGAAATTTTCCCAGTAAAGACTTTGTTTCATAAGAGAGTCAAGGTATGGAGTGAAGCTACCAAGGTATGCATTTTCTCCACAATAAGCTCTCCCTAGACTTTCTACAATAATAAAAACTATATTCGGAGGAGTTTTTGATTGATTAAAGAAGGCCCCTAATACATCTGGAGTTTTTTCTACATGTAATAGAGGATATTCTTTTGATACATATTCAAAATCATTCCAATTATTAGTAGTAATAATATTATCTATTTTAGTTATATCTGTTGGGATATTCTTGTTTTTGCTAGTATGGCTATATACATTTGAAAAGAAAAATTGAGTCTTATTTACGGCAAGGTAATAATTAAAGTCTTTTTTAAAATTAGAAATATTTGGTGTTACCTTAGAAGCTAGCAAAATAGAAATAAGAGCAAGCAATATAAATATATATGAAATACCCTTTCTTAAAAGAACTTTTGATAACATTATTGAAAGAAAAATAAATAATCCCACAATAAATACAAAAGACAAATAAGTCATAAAGTTTGATCCTCCGGAAGCATTTATTGTGTGAGTTATTTCATCTATAGAATAAGCGAAAAGATCGTTTCCCAATGGAATCATAGATAATTTGAAATACGAAATCAATGAAAGATTACTTAGTATTATTAAAGAAGCAATAATTATATATATTGCCTTTGCTATGGTTTTGTTTAAAAGGTAAAGCAAAACAAATAAAACAAATAAAACGAATAGCAGCTGAAAGGAGAATGTTATGTCGAAAAACAACCCCATTAATTGAGAATTAATATTTGATGCTATAAATCCATGTTCTAATCCAAATGAAGTTATTTCATATATTCTTGACAGAGCAATTATAAATATAAATATTAAACCAAGTTTTGAGAACTCAACAATTGCATCAGTAAACTTATTTTTGATTGATTTTGATGATTTCATAATATTCAACTTTTTAAATTATTAAAATAGTTTTTGTATCCCTATTCCTACAGAGTAAATGTCTCTAAATTTAGAAGGAAAATATTCTTCGTTTTCATATGCAGCATTAATATTAAAAATCCAAAATGTAGCAAATGGTTTGTTATATTCTAATTTTATCTTATTAGATGCAAGATTACTTACAGTGTCGAAATATTTTCTTTTGTCATCAGGCGATGAACCTAATCCAAAACTTAAGCCCATATAATCTTTTGAGCTACTAAAATACCTCCTTATTTGAAATATTCCAGAGAAAGATGTTCCTGTATTGCCTGGAGTAATAAACGGACGTAATGAAAGCCAATAATTGCCTAAATATTTACCAAAATGCCCAGTGTAAATTGCAACTTCAGAAGAAGAGAATATTAGATACCTTATCCCTAATGATGCTTCTAATGCTTTTGGAAAATTATGATATACATCAAATCCATATCTATATTTAGGGAATAAACCTGCTGCTTCAGAATAACCAAAATTAACATACCCGTAAGTATTTTTAAAATATCTAGGATAAGCGTCCGCTTCAAATTGGTAGCCTTTATTGCCAAATCTTTCTGCGTAATTAACCCGTCCAATAACCGAACCTAGAGGTGTTTTCCTTGAATAGTCAGCATAAAATAAATGATGAGGAGTATTATCCTTATATGCATCAACATTATATGTCAAACCTATACTGTTCTTGGCATTTTGAAGTTTTAAGTCTTTCTTTTTAATTATCGCCTTTTTGTTGTCACTTTCTATAGTTAATATTTTTATTGTTTCATCTATAGCCTCTTTATATTTTTCAAAATGCTCAAGTATTTTTATTTTAACAAAGATTACATCAATGTCATTGTTTTTTTTTGCTAGCCAATCATTAGTTATTTTTAAAGCAGTCTCATAATTGTCAGACCACAATTCATTATTTATTGCAGCAATTGTTGCATCTCTGTCATCTGCATCTCTGTCTAATACACTTTTAAACTCCGCTCTTGCTTCATCATAGCGATTGTTCCAAGAATACATTGTTCCAAGATACGTTCTAACATCATTATAATTAGGATATCTTTCCAGTATTTGTTTGCATGTGTTTATTGCTTTGTCATAATCCTTTGCTTTTGATTGGCTGATGGCATTCTTAAACAATGAATCTGGGTCAAATGTTTCTTGTGAATAAACAATACCTGATGTTGAATAAATAATTATTAGTATTTGTATGAATATATATCTGAATTTCATTCTATATGTTACTTAGTAGTTATTTATTTCATCAATAAAAATTATATCTAAAATTCTAATTCTTATTGTTATTTTCAAAAAAAACTTTATAATCCTTAAATCATTGCAAATATATTTCTTTTTTTGACAATTTTATTAAAACTTTTGAAAAGTATTAAACTTTTGAATAATTGTTTTTTATAAAGCAATTTGCCTAAAAATAATTTCTATAAGTGTGTGTAAGCATCTATAAAACTTAATAAATTATTGATTTTATGATAACATCCCCAACATAGTGAAGTTATTTAATATAATTATTCCATTAGATTAATTATAATTTCTTTTACTTCGTTTAGTTTTTTTGTGGTTTGTAGCTTCATTTTAACTTCTTTGATGTTTGATATGCCTTTGAGATAGTGAGGGTATAATTTCCTCATTTGATGCATTGTGGCATACTCGCCTATGAATTCTTCGGATAGTTGCATATGACGTAAGCAAATGTCTATTTTTTCATTAATACTTGGAAGGGAGTATGTTTGATTATTAAAGTAGCTTTTAATTTGTGCAAATATAAATGGGTTACCTATTGATGCCCGACCAATCATCAGGCCGTCAACATTA
>MEOD01000077.1:0-14559 GCA_001768555.1 Bacteroidetes bacterium GWF2_29_10 | reverse complement strand
AATATCTCCATTTCCAATTATTGGAATAAATATTTCGTTATCCTTCTTTATTTCGTCAATCAAAGTCCAGTCTGCTTCACCTCCATATAGTTGAGCCCTCGTTCGTGCATGAATGGTTATAGCCACAATTCCTGTGTCTTGTAGTTTTAATACTACTTCGTGAATATTTTTTGAATTATTATCCCATCCTAGTCTTGTTTTTGCTGTTACAGGGATATTCGTGGATTTAACAACTAAATTGCAGATCTCAACCATCTTGTCTGGATCTTTAAGAAGGGCTGCACCAGCTCCTTTGCTAACTACTTTTTTTACAGGACATCCAAAATTAATGTCTATATAGTCAGGATTGTATTCTTGAGCGATGATAGCTGCTTCAACAATTGATTTTGGATTATGCCCAAATATCTGAATCCCAATAGGTCTTTCGCTGTCTTCAAACAAGCATTTTATTTTGCTCTTTCCAGCATCTCTTATTAATGCTTCCGCTGCTATAAACTCAGTAAACATAAGGTCTGCACCATATTCCTTGCAAAGAGTTCTAAATGGTTGATTTGTTATATCTTCCATCGGGGCAAGTATTATTGGTACATTTTTAGCATTTATATTGTCTAGCATATTGGATTATTTAGAGATGGGAGAAAGAAAAACATTACATTTGTTTTTTCATAATATTTAAACCCTCCTCTAAAGATAATGGTTTAAAGTTTAGTTCTTTTTCTGCTTTCAGATTTATATATGTTGAGTCAAAAGGACGATGAGCAAGCGATGCAAAAAAATCATTGTCAACAGGAGTTATTAATGATTGGTCAAGATTAAACACTTTAGCTGTTTTAATAGCTAATTCATATCTGTCAACACGTTCTGCCCCTGCAATATGATAAATTTCTTTATTTATTTCTTTACTTATAGAATTCCATATAGCATCACAACAAGCCCCAACATAAAGAGGGTTTATATATGAATATCCTGCAACCATATTTAACTTTTTCCCTGCACTTAAAGATTCAATAACGTAAGTAACTGGGTTATGCCTTGTGTGGTAATTCCACCCATACATAAGAATTAATCGAAAAATTAGATGATATTCAAGAAACCTAACTAATGATTCTGCCATAAATTTATGTTTACCATATTCATTTGTTGGATTTGGAATTGCGTTTTCGTTGTAAGGGGCATCATCTCCTGAGAATATTGCATTACTTGAGCAATACATTAATTTTGCATTGTTTTTTTTACACCATTGGGCTATATTCCAAGTGCCAATTACGGTAGTTTTATATGATTTATCTGGAAATTTTTCGGCTTCATCCACATTGCTTAATCCTGCGGTGTGGATTATTATATTTGGATTAAAACTGGATAACATGTCCTGAACTTTTGAAAAATCTGTAATGTCCAAGAATTGTGTATCAAAACCAAAATGTTTGTATGACTCATTATAATTAAAATACGTCCCCACAATTTCACAATTTTTTAAGTTCGAGGTTTTGGCAAGATACAAACCAAGAAAACCATCAATACCGGTAATAAGAATTTTATTCATAAATTTATTTAAAATAAATCATAAAAATAATACAAATAAGCCAAAGCACAAAAACATACTGTATAAATCTATCCTTTAATAATAATAAAGTAGGATCTCCTTCATTTTCATATTTGTTTGTTTCACTCAACTGAATAAATCGAAAGATGCCTAACACTACAAATATTGAAGAATAAAAAAGATTAGGACTTCCAAAAGTTGTAATCACATGAGGGTCTAAAGTATAAAGGATGTATCCAAATAAAACTATTGTAGCTGAAATATTTATAAATTTATCAAGAAGTTGCACTGAGTAAAACCTTAAAGAACTTCTATGTAATGTTGCATTACTTCTTAGTATTTTTAATTCTGACTTTCTTTTTATAAAAATCAACATTAGAGCGGAGAAAAATGTTATTATTATTATCCAATGAGAGGGAAGAACATCTATTGCAAAACAACCTCCTAATACCCTGAAAACAAAATTAATTCCAATAGAGAAAGATTCTATCAAATTTAGTTTTTTTAAACCTAAATTATAAATGATATTAAAAATAAGATATAAAATGATAATAAATTGAGTTTTGTAATTCAAAAATAGAATAAACACAATAAGCAAAATTAAAAGCAAAAGCATCATAATATATGCCCTAGGAATTGAAATTGAACCATTAGCAATAGGCCTGTTTTTTTTTCTTGGATGCATTTTGTCTTTATTTACATCCATAATATCATTTAAAACATAGACAAACGAGCTACTCATACAGAAAGCAAAAAAGGTAATTAATATAGAAATAGTTGCTTCAGGTATAAATAATTTTAGAGAAAAAATAAGAGGTGCAATAACAAAAAAATTCTTTATCCAATTATTAACTCTTATTAATTTTAAGTAATGCGTAATTTTGTAAAACATATAATTATTTTATTTCATGCTTTCGTACTTGGAAGGAATATTAAAAGGGAAATTAATATCCTCATTTAGTGTTATTTTACTATATTTTAAGTCAAGTTTTATCTTGTCATTTTGGGAGTTTACTTCAATTAGAATACTCATAGGGACTAATTGATTATCAATAGGAGTATAGTTTACATATGAAGCTTCTACTTTCTTATTTTCTGCAATTTCATTTAAACTCATCTTGGTAATTTTAGAAGTGCGGGGATCTAGCCAAATATTTTGCAACATAATTTTCTGTTCTGTTTTTGTTTTTGTTGCTTTCCTAAGTTTTCCGCGACCTATTGTGCTAAGCAAATATTGCATATTATTAATAGATATTTTAAAACTATTATTTTCATAGTAATGGAAATCATTGCCAGTTAAATATGCCTGAAGAATGTCATAATCTATGGATGTTTTAAATAATCCATTAAGAAAATCAAAGCTTCCTGAGAAATATTGTGATTCAAGACGATTAATCAACTTTATAGTGTCGGGAGTAATTAAAACTCTAGCCATTTCTATTCCAAAAGCAGGTGTAATTGACATCCATATAATACTATCTTTCAACATTCTTATTTGCCCATTAAAAGTATTTGATTTTTTATCAATAGTCAATGTCGCTGTAAATTTTATATTTAGAGTGTTAAATTTTAATTCATTGTTTTTTAAATTATCAAAAACATAAGTTAATCCTTCTTCTTTTGGTTTTATCGGTTCCTTTATTAACTTTCTTTCTACTTTGCAGCTAGTTAACAAAATTGCTAATAAAAAAATATTTATTAATACCTTTAGTTTAAACATATTGATTATTTTTGTGCAAAGTAAATAAATATTGTAAAGAATATTGCAATATTGCCCTAAATAAATACATTTTCATAATCACGTAATATATAATTTTGTTTTAATACTCTTTTTTCTTTAGTTTGTATTGTTAAAGAAAGGTTATTGGGATATATTTCTTGTATAATATTGGATTTTTGAAATGCACATTATCTAAGAAACAAGAATCAGGGAGAAAAACTATATTATTAAAGTATTGTTCAATTTGTTTTTTAGTCATTCCAGAGCCATCAAGTTCTTCTCTTTTAAACCCGTCAACATATTCTTTAAAATTAACACTTAGTGGTGGAGATATAAATTTGTAAGCAATGTTTTTAGATTCTAATAAACGAATCATTTTTCCCATATAATCTTTATTTATTGTTGATAAGTATTTTTCCTTTAATTCTGGTGTGTATTGAGGTTTTACATTTGAATAAGCAATATACGGTATCTGTGATAAAAAATATAGAGGTTGTTTTTTTATTTGTTGCCATGTAGTTTCTGTAAATTCTTTATAATATTCTTGTTTGTAGAATGGTTTTAAAAAATACTGGTAAGTGAATATTTCGTCCAAATTATTATTTAGATTATATGGATTAAATATAACCAATACCTTATTGGGCAAATTATTTTCCAAAAAGTTTTTTAATAATAAATAATACCCAACAAAGCTAATTCCTTGACTGCATGCTAAAGAATAAATAGTATCATTGCATTCTCTATTGTTAAACAGTTGATTTGCGACACTGTCACCAATTACTAATACTTTAACTTGTTTTTTCTTCTTGCTTTTTGTTATTGATAATATTGTTTCTATTCCAAAGAAGTTATACTTTAACCCTCTCAATGTTATTGGCAATAAGAATATGGCAATAAGTAAAAAAACTATAGAGAAAATAAGAAACCTTTTCATTTTTGTTTTATAAAAAACAAGTTTATTTAATATTGTTTAAGCTTAATGCGAAAGAAATTAAATCTGGAAATAGATAGTCAATAAAATTGTTTTGTTTACGTGCTTCTTCTGCATTGTCACTTATAAAGACTGTTTTCATTTTTAAACGTTTTCCAAATTGCATATCGGAGATAGAATCTCCAATCATAAAAGACTTATTAAAATTAATATCATTAAAGTCTTTTTTTGCCATTAATCCCATGCCTATATTAGGTTTGCGCAAAAAGCTGTTCTCTGCTTTTAAGTAAGGACTAAAATAAACTTTATCTATTCTACCTCCACTTTGTTCTATTTGTTGTATTAAATTATTGTGCACACTATGTAGGTCTTCTTTAGTCATTAAGCCTTTACCAATACCTTGCTGATTTGTTACAACTATTATTTTATTAAAAATATTGGAAAATATTTTTATTGCATCCGTAACACCTGGTAATAGTTCAAGTTTCTCTACAGAAGTAATATAACCTCCAATAATTCTTTTATTTATAACTCCATCTCTATCTAAAAAAATAGACCATCCTTTATATCCTAACTCTTTATTTTGAAGACCAATCATGAAAAATTGTTTTTTCTACTATTTGACAAATTATATGGCCAATCATTATGTGTACCTCTTGTACTCTTGCAGTATTTGTACTTGGCACTTTAAACGTGTACTTACAATATTCCTCCATTTTGTCACCTGCTTCACTTGTAAATCCTATTGTAATTAATCCTTTCTTATTTCCTACTTCTAATGCGTTTATAATATTTACAGAGTTACCTGATGTTGAGATTCCAATCAACACATCGCCTTTATTTCCTATTGCAGATAATAAACGAGCATAGACAACATCAAAGGAATAATCATTTGCAACAGCAGTCATGTATGAACTATTTACATGCAATGCTTCTGCAGCTAATGGAGGACGGTCAAAAGCAAACCTTCCTGATAATTCAGCTGCTAAATGTTGTGCATCCGAAGCACTGCCTCCATTTCCACATAACAAAACTTTACCTCCTTTTTTATATGAATCTACAATAGCTGAAGATACTTCATTAATTAAGTTTATAAAATCCTTATCATTAAGTATTTTATTTCTGATATCAATTGATTCTTGAATAATATTTTCTATTAACATTATTTGATTATTGTTTGATACTAAAGTAAGGATAAAAATTAATTTTACCTATTAACTATAAATTTCTTTGTTATTGTTGTTTGAGAAGTTTTTAAACTATAGAAATATATTCCTTGTGGTAATGATTCTGTTTTTAACTCTATTTTATGTTTTCCTTGTTCCATATAACCATCAGCTAATTTACAAATTTCATTACCTAGTATGTCTGTAACATTTAGATAAACTGGTGTTGACTCTGGGATTATATATTCAATTGAGGTAGAATAATCACATGGATTTGGGTAATTTTGAACCAATTCTATATTACTAAATTTATAATTAAAGAATGTTGTTTCACCTTTTTTATTAACTCCATGTTCTTTGTAAACTGCTAATCCAGATGCTGAAGCTATCCATGTATTTCCTTTATTATCTACATCAATTGAATAAATTGCATTAGAGTTTAAATCCTCTTTTGTAACCCAATTAAAATCATTACGAGTATATTTGCCTAAACCTCCGCAATAAGTACCTATCCAGTTGTTATTATCTGCATCTAATGCATTTGATAACACCCAATGTGTTGTTTCTATTTTATCCGACCATTTACTACGGCCATCAAATTTAATCACTCCATTTTCACATCCAAGCCATTTGTTATTGTCTTTATCAACAAATATTGACCACACTCTATTTGACAAAATACCAGAATTGCTTGTATTGTAAACAACCATACTTCCATTATCTAATATCTTAACAAGCCCGCCTGTTGTGCCTGCCCAAACAGTTCCTTCTTTATCCACAGATACACACCATACTTGACAACTTGGCAATTGCGAGTTTAATGAATCATACAATACAAAGCTTTTATTATCGTATTTTACAATTCCTTTCCAACGTGTTCCCAACCATTTAACATCATTGTTATCTATTGCTATTGATGTAATCCAATTTGAGGGAAGTTTGGAATTAATACTATCAATCAATGTGAATTTTTTGTCATCAAAAACAACCAATCCATTATCTCTAGTACCTATCCATTTGTTATTTTTACTATCAATTGCTATTGAACGAACTGATTTATCAGGAAAAATAGAGTTATCTTTATTATAAGCAGTCCATTTCTTGCCATCAAATTTAACTAAGCCATTATTGTAAGTACCAAGCCATTTATTGCCTTTCTTATCAATCTTAATAACTGAAACAGAATTATCTGATAAGCCTGAATTTGCAGTATTAAATACAAACCAGTCATTTTCTTGGGCAAAAACGCTCATAATTAACGTTAATGACATAAACAAAGCAAATATTTCTTTTTTCATCTTATTGTATTTTTAGTTTTTCTTATTTACAAAAATACATTTTTTTATATGAAATCAAACAATATTTCTTAAAAAGTTTTACACAAAATGATTTATTTATGAATAAACACCCCGTCAGTATCAATTTCGTTTAGTTTAATTTTTATTATTTGGTTGGTAAAATCTTCCTTATACGCAGTTTTTACTTTTATATAATTTTCCGTAAAACCTGATATCATTCCCTTATGGATATCCGTTTCAAACAAAACATTTGCATCATATCCTTTAAATTGATTATAGAATGTTAATTGTTTTTCTTCTGATATCTGGTGAAGCGTTTGGCTTCTTGTTTTTTTATCAAGTTCGGTTACTTTGTTGTTTAGTTCTGTTGCTTTTGTATTTCCTCTTTCGGAATAGGTAAATACGTGAATAAAAGAGAGGGGCAATGATTTAATAAAATTGCATGTAGTATTAAAATCTTCTTCAGTTTCATCTGGAAATCCAACAATCAAATCCGTTGCAACAAAAGCATTAGGGATATTTTGTTTAATATATTCGATTCTGTTTTTATAAAACTCAGTGTTATATTTTCTATTCATTAACTTCAGCACTCTATCGCAGCCAGATTGTAATGGAATATGAAAGTGTGGCAAGTATTTCTTTGAGTTTGCAAAGAAGCTTATCATTTCATCTGTAATTAAATTCGGTTCTATTGATGAAATTCTAATTCTTTCTATGCCTTCTATTTTTTCTATTTCTTTTAGTAAGGTTAAAAAGTTTTCATTATTATCAATTCCATATTTCCCTATATTTATTCCAGTCAAAACTATTTCTTTTACATCATTTGCTGCAATTATTTTTATGTTATTTAGTATATCTTCTTTATTTGCACTTCGACTTCTGCCTCTTAAATATGGAATGATGCAATAAGAACAAAAGAAATCACAACCATCCTGTATCTTAACAAATGAGCGTGTACGTTGCCCTATTGAATAGCTGGCATCAATAGCATTATTTAGCTCATTATTTGGCGTATGATAAAACTCCGTTTGCTTATTATCAAGTAATTCTTCAATATTCCTTTTCAGGTTAAACTTATTTGCATTATTAAGTATATAAATAGAATTATCTTTTTGTTTTAATGCTTCAAAATCTTTCTCTGCATAACATCCTATTAGAAATATTGTTTTATCATTATGCAAGCGTTTTGTTTGGTTAATTAGAAATCGGCACTTTTTTTCCGCATTTGAAGTAACAGCACAAGAGTTGATTATATATATGTCAGCTTCTTCTTTAAAACTAACTATTTCGTATCTTTCCTTTTCAAAAAGTCTTTCCAATGAAGAAGTTTCCGTATAGTTCACTTTGCATCCAAATGTGTAAAATGCTATTTTAACTTTACTCATTATTTATTAGATTGTATAACGGTATAATCTTTTCCAACAAACTTTCCACATCTTTAAGTGGCAACATATTTGCTCCATCTGACAAAGCTAATGATGGATTTGGGTGTGTTTCAAAAAATAAACCATTCGCTCCTGTAGCTATTGCAGCTTTTGACATGATTTCTATGTATTCGGGTTGTCCTCCAGTAACTCCTGCGCTTTGGTTTGGTTGTTGCAAAGAATGAGTTACATCTACAATGACTGGGACATTATTCTTTTTCATCGTAGGAATATTCCTGAAATCTATTATTAGATCACTATACCCAAAACTATTACCTCTTTCTGTAAGCATAATTTGATTGTTTCCAGTATTACGAACCTTTTCAACCGCGAACTTCATGCTATCGCCTGATAAAAACTGTCCTTTTTTTATATTTACAATCTTTCCCGTATTTCCGGCTGCAACAAGAAGGTCGCTTTGTCTACAAAGAAATGCAGGAATTTGTAGCATATCCACATATTCTGCAGCAATTTCTGCTTCTTCCGGCAAATGAATATCCGTTATTGTTGGGAGGTTATATTGTGTTGCAATATTTTTTATAATTTTCAATGCTTTAATGTCGCCTATTCCTGTAAAAGAATTTACATTTGAGCGATTTGCTTTTCTGTATGAAGCTTTAAATATAAAACTTACATTTAACTTTTCTGAAATAGACTTTAGTTTTTCAGCTATATCAAACGTAATTTTTTCATTTTCAACTACGCATGGACCTGCTATAAAAAAAAACTTTCTATCTGTTGTTAAGCTTTTATAATCAATCATTGTATGTTACTTTTTTATGCAAAGATAATAATCTTTATTTGTAGAGTATTTATTATACAAATAAATTCAATTACAAGCCACATGATTCTATATTCAATTGTTAATTTTTTATTTTATTGTTTTTTTTAGTTCTTTTCCTTTTCTTGTTAGTTGATACTTTTGATTTGGATGATTTGGATTTTCGGGATATTTCATCTCTATTAATTTCAATTCTATTGCGGGCAATATGTATTGCGTCCTAAAATAATCATTATGTTTAAGTTGAAGAATTTTTTGGATTTCAGAACGCTTCATTTCGCCATCTAAAACAAGTATCACTTTTTTTACTTCCCCAGTTACTTCCCCAGTTACTTCCCCAGTTACTTCCCCAGTTACTTCCCCAGTTACTTGGGAATTTGCTGAAACAGGTCTATATATAATAGCCCTAAAAATTTCATCTTGTATAAACTCTGGCTCTTTAAGACCAGCTTTATGTGCAATTCTAATCATATCTGTTGTTCCTGTTCCTAATCTTTCAATATATCCAGACAGATACATAGGCTCTGCCAATAAAGGATTAGCAGGTATAGAAGAATGAAGTTTTTTTAGTTTTTCTGTAGTCCAACCAAATGGTAATGAACCTGGATTCCAAATTTCTAAACGATCTTTAAATAACATTATTTGAACACTTCCATTACTTGTATAATCACGATGTACTATTGCATTAACAATAGCTTCTGCAATTATTTCTTTTGGAATTTCATATCCTCCTGAGATTTGAACGTTCTCTTTTCGTGTTTCAATAGAATAATCCAACTTTGACAAAACAAAATCTAATGCTTGATTAACTAGCTGAAAAACATCTCCCTTATATACCTTATATGAAGATATAGGTTTGGTAAATTCAGTTCCATGAAAATATGCACAACGCACCTCTGAATTAATAAAGAATTTTTGAGGTTCTTTCCCAAACAGCAAGATAGCAGCATTGGTTATATTAAATTCATTTATTAGATTTAGATGATATAGTATAGTTGAAATAGGAGATTCCTCTCCCATAGGAAAACCTCTTTTTGATTTTGCTATTCGAATAAAATTTTTAACTTTTTCGGCAACCAAATCTTCTATGTTAGCATGAAAATCAAATGTTGCATCAAAAGGTATTGTTCTAATAATTTCCATTTCTTCAAGGTATCTGACCAATGACGCATATACTGCCGACTTCAATTCTACTATATTTGCAAATCGTTTGCGTACCAATATATCTTGAGCCTTTGATATAAATTTTACTTGCTTGGGATGTCTTTTTGCTGTAGTATGAGTTGTTATAAAAACTAATTTAGTTTTATTATGTATGGTTGCATGATCAAATTCTCTTTCAGTTGGTGAAACCCCATTAATATCTTCGGAACCATAATCTTTGCCAATTAAGCATAAGTAAATATCACACAATTCAACTTCACGTAAATAAATCTTATCCGCTCTTTGATCCATTGCTGGCAATAGCTCAAAAATAAAAGGCTCAAAGAACTTTCCAAATAAAGGGTCTGACATAATATATTCATTCAGAGCCTGTCTTTCATGGGTAAACTCTGATTGCACACTGCTAATAAAAATCTTTTTTTTCTCCATAGTTATTTTTATTTGTTAGTAGCCATTTATATGTAATTTACTCCTTTTGTGTTTAATTAATTCTTAATTGTCTATCCAAATACCTGCATATTAAATTACAAATTAGCTTTTAGCCACTTTTCAGTTTCTTCAATTGAGCAATTCGTACGTTTTGCGTAGTCTTCCAATTGGTCTTGAGTTATTTTTCCAACGTTAAAATACTTTGATTGATGATTGGCAAAATAAAACCCAGAAACCGACGCTGCAGGATACATGCTAAAGTTTTCCGTTAGTTTTATGCCTAGCTTCGAGTCTGCTTTTAAGATGTTGAATATTTCCTTTTTATGTCGATGGTCAGGGCATGCAGGATATCCAGAAGCTGGACGTATGCCTTGATACCTTCCTTTAAGCAAATTATCAATTGTTTGATTTGGCTCGGAAGCGTAGCCCCAGAAAGTATTCCTTACAGAATGGTGCAATTGTTCCGTATAAGCTTCAGCCAATCTATCTGTTATTATCTTTGCCATGATTGCATTATAATCGTCATTGTTTTTCTTAAACCTTTCTATATATTGTTCTATTCCATGACCAGCACTAACAACAAACAAACCAATATAATCCTCTTTATTCTTCTCTTTTGGGCATATAAAATCAGCAAGACAAAGGTTTGGCTCGTCTTCTGCTTTTGATTGTTGGTTTCTTAAGAAAGAAAACTTTGTTAAAACATTGCCTCTATCCAATAATGTAACATCATTATTTTCTGAATATGCAGGGAACAGCCCTATTGCTGCATTTGCCTTTAATACATTTTCATTTATCATTTGCTCTAAGAGAATCTTTGCATCATTGAGCAGTTTTTTCGCTTCTTCTCCTTTTAATTTATCTTCAAGTATTGCAGGATATCGGCCTGAAATATCCCATGCAAAGAAGAAAAAAGTCCAATCAATATATTCTTTCAACTTAGAAATAGGGAATTCATCAAAATAAATTACTCCAAGCATTTTTGGTTTTGCAATTTCAAAGGTATCCCAATTTATTTCTAATTTATTTTTATTGGCTTCTTCTAAAGTTAGAAATACTTTTGATTTGTTCTTTTCAATGTAATCTTGCCGTGTTAATTCGTATTCATCTTTTATCTTATTTGTGTAAGATGCTTTATGCTCCTTATTCAACAAAGAATTAACCACTTCAACACTTTTAGATGCATCAGGAACATACACAACTGAGGAACTATATTGTGGAGCTATTTTAACTGCTGTATGTAATTTTGATGTTGTTGCTCCTCCAATTAATAATGGAATATTCACTCCTTCTTTTTCCATCTTTGATGCAACATTAATCATTTCTTCTAGTGACGGTGTGATTAATCCACTTAACCCAACCATATCTACGTTTTCTTTTATCGCCATCTCTATGATTCTTTCTGCCGAAACCATCACTCCCATGTCTATAATTTCATAATTATTGCACGATAAAATCAAGCCTACTATATTTTTGCCAATATCATGCACATCTCCTTTCACCGTTGCCAACAATATTTTACCTGATGTTTTTACCTTATCTTTGTCTGCGTTTAAAATATATGGCTGTAAATATTCTACAGCTTTTTTCATAACACGTGCAGTTTTAACAACCTGTGGCAAAAACATTTTCCCCGCACCAAATTTATCTCCAACTATTTTCATCCCATCCATCAAAGGGCCTTCTATAATGTTTAATGTGCTTGCATATTTCTGCAACGCTTCATCCATGTCAGCACTTATGTATTCATCAATTCCATTAATTAAAGAATAAGCAATGCGTGATTCAATATCTTCCTTACGCCATAGTATTTCTTTCTCCACTTTTTCGGTCTTATTATTCTTTAATATCGAAGCATAATTTATCAGCTCTTCTGTAGCATCAGCACGCCTGTTAAATATTAAATCTTCAACCTTTTCCAACAAAGTTTTATCTATTTCATCATAAATCTGAATCATGCCTGCATTAACAATGCCCATGTCCATACCTGCTTTTATTGCATGAAACAAAAAGGAAGAATGTATTGCCTCCCTTATTATATTATTACCCCTAAATGAAAACGACAAATTACTAACTCCTCCACTTATCTTTACTTCTGGATAATGTGATTTCATCCATGCTACAGTATTTATAAAGTCCAACGCATAATTATTATGCTCTTCAATACCTGTACCTATCGCTAAAATATTAGGGTCATATATTATATCACAATCATCAAACCCAACTTGTTCCTTTAATATCTTATAAGCCCTATTGAATATCTCTATACGCCTATCTATTACCGTTGCTTGACCTGCCTCATCAAACGCCATCACTACAACCGCACAACCAAACCTTTTCAATTCCTTTGCAAAATTAACAAATTGCTCCTCTCCCTCTTTCAAACTAATTGAATTAACTATACATTTTCCTTGCACACATTTCAACCCTGCCAATATAACTTCCTTATCCGAAGAATCTATCATAAATGGCACTCTTGATATCTCTGGCTCCGTTGCAATATAATTTAAAAACCTTGTGATTGCTTCCTTTCCATTTATCATTGCATCGTCCAAGTTTATATCAATTATCTGTGCCCCGGCATCAACTTGCTGACGTGCTATTGACGTCGCTGCATTATAATCACCATTTATAATTGCTTTTGCAAACTTTGATGAGCCCGCAATATTCGTCCTCTCTCCAATATTTATAAAATTAGATTCTTTAACTATATTCAACACCTCCAACCCTGACAAACTAAGTATTTTATTCCTCTTATGCACCTTGCGAGGAGGATATTTCTTTGCAATAGATGAGATTACTTTTATATGTTCAGGCGTAGTGCCGCAACATCCGCCTATAATGTTTACTATTCCTGCTTTCAAATATTCCTCAACATGCTTACCCATAGTCTCTGCACTCTCATCATAATGCCCCAACTCATTTGGCAAACCTGCATTAGGATACACACAAACAAACGTTTCTGCATTTTCCGAAACAGTGTTTATATAAGGATGCAATTGCTTAGCTCCCAATGCACAATTAAGACCAATACTTAACAAATCTGCATGACTTATCGAAACCATTAAAGCTTCTAATGTTTGACCACTCAATGTCCTCCCACTACTATCTGAAATTGTTACCGAAACCATTATTGGGACCTCCCTACCCTTCTTTTCCATAGACTTTTGCGCCGCATATATCGCAGCCTTGCAATTTAACGTATCAAAAACCGTTTCTATAAGAATTAAATCAATACCTCCGTCAATCAATCCTTCTATTTGTTCGCAATACGACTCTACTACAATATCAAAATCTACATCCCTGTACTCAGGCTTATTAATATTAGGCGAGATTGATAATGTTTTATTCGTCGGACCAACAGAACCCGCAACATATCTTGGCTTTCCATTATCAATTAATTCATTTATAGCCTCTCTTGCAAGTCTTGCTGCATTATAATTAAGCTCATAAATATGATTTTCAGTTTTATAATCCGCTTGTGAAATACGAGTACTATTAAATGTATTCGTTTCTATAATATCTGCACCCGATTCCAGATAAGCTTTATGTATTTCCTTTATTATATGAGGTCTCGTTAACGTCAAAATATCATTATTTCCCTTCAATGATGACTCATGATTAGCAAACTGTTCGCCTCTATAATCTGATTCACCCAAACTATATCTTTGAATCATTGTACCCATTGCTCCATCAAGAACAAGTATCCTACTTTTTAGTATTTCTTTTATATTCATAAACAAATTTTATAACGATTTCTTCACAAGTAATTATAAATACAAAAATAGTTAAAAATTTAACAAAATATGCAAAAACCAATAGTCTAGATTAAAACATTTCCCCCTACCCCCTCAGCTATATATTTTGTCATAGAATAGGGTTACACAAAAAATTAGAATTAAGGAAAAAAACTGTAAATTTATTTCAGGACGAGACACAACCATAATAGAGCGCCGAAGGTGCGTTACAATAGTAACCGTCGGTGCAACCAACGGCAAAAATGTCGTATAACTGAACCTCTCTTTTACGTTCGACCCATTCTGGGTCGTAAATATTATATGAATATTCCATTTTCTACAAATGTTTGATGCCTACAGCATCAT
>MEOD01000076.1 GCA_001768555.1 Bacteroidetes bacterium GWF2_29_10 | reverse complement strand
CATTGTGTTTACTATATAGGGTTAATGTGTCTCCTTCACATAATGGATTTGTTCCTATTAAACCTATTTCTGATTCAGGCTTGTTAATAACATCAACATAAATTTGCTTGGATAAAGTATTACACTCACCATTTACAGTGACAGAATAATTTCCTTTTTGAAAAACTTTTAACAAGTTATTGCTTGTTCCATTATTCCAAGAATAACTTGTACCTCCAAATACGCTTAAGAATATAGTATCACCTTGACAAATAACAGTATCATTAGGAAATTCAAAATAAGCATTTTCTTTAATGCTTATTGTTAAGCTATCCTTACTCTCAATACCACATGAATTAGTTACTGTAAATATAAATTTGACATCTCCTTTATCTTGCATAGAAGTTGTATAATTAGTAGATATAGAATCTTTTTTGCTAAATATTCCTTTTCCTCCATCCCAAAATACATTAGAATATTTACTAGAAACAGTTGCGTTAAGGCTGACAGTTTCTCCTTGACATATTGTTTTATTTTCGCCTGCGTCAATAATCATTTTATCATACGGAATCTTGCACCCCTCGTTTATATAAGTTACGCTTCCTTGTAAATCAAAATCCACTCGTGCACCATCTTCTGCACCTTTATTTCCATTTTGCTTTATTAGCAAAGAGCGATCATAAGAAGCCTTATTACTGTACCCAGTTTTAGTGTTAGTTATCTCCAAAGTTCTAATACCAGAACTTGAGTTATAATTTGCAAAATGTCCTAAATAGTTTCCCAAACATTGGTATAAAACAATTACTTCTTCTTCAAGATCATCAAAAGAATTAGCCAAAGTACACATATCTTCAGATGTTATAATAAGAACTATAGAATTTGCAGGAATAATTCCATTTATTGGTTCTATCAGTTTGCCACAAGTTGATTTTATTGTTTTGTTTAACTCTTCTGTATTAGAAGCCGTTGTCGAATTAATACAAAACCCTCTAAAAGAATTATTTGGAAAATTAATTTCTATATCATCTACATTTATGGGATTTTGTCCTATAAACAACTTAATCATTTCATTTTTACCTTCACACCCACATTTGTCACTTGAGGCACTAGAACAGCCACCTCCAGGGACACAAGCATCAACTAGAATAGATGCAACTTTGAAATCTCCAGAAAAAGACTGAGCCTTTTCTTCTAATGAAGCAAAAAATAGAATTATTATGATGATACCCGATAAATATTTTGTTTTCATTAAATTTATATATTCCCCCTATTTGACATCTCTATTCTTAATTTTATAATTATAAATTAATTTATTCAATTATTAATTTACTAATGCTATTTAATTGGGGATTTTTCGGATAAGAAACTTTTATAAAATAAATGCCTTTTGCAATAGCAGTAATATTAATATTTCCTGCTTGAAGAAAAGTATATTTATTAATATAATTTTCTTTTACCTTTTCACCTGATGACTTAAAAATCTCAATAACAAAAATTCCATTTTCATCATTAGCGATACTATAGTTTAAAATATCTTTTACAGGATTAGGGTAAAATTCAAAACCATTATTATTGTTAGTTATTACATCTGTTTTATTGTCAATTGAGCTAATTACATAATTTGACCATTTTATATTATCTATAACAACTTGCTTTATAGATGCATTTTGTATTCTTAGATTTACTCCGCCTTTTGCATTGATACTATCTATTTTAAAAATATGAACTAAAGTGTCATCAAAAAGAGGAGACATTCCTTTAGATTCTTCATTTACGAACACTTCTACTTGCCGAGAACCATTACCTGTAAAAGCTTTGCGAAGATATATTTTAAAATTACTAATTCCATTTCCTATCATATCGGTGCTTATATAACTACCTAAATCACCTTTCAATATAGCTCCCTTACCATTTATCGCATAATAATCTTCATTTTTTGTCTTTACAAAATTCCATTTTACATTATTATCCCCAATATAATTGCCATCAGTATATCCACTAGATAAAGAAGCTTTAGAAAAGGTTTCTGTATAGTTATAAATTTCTTTATTTTCAGGAGTTATAATAAAATTCATTAAAGGATCAGAATATTCTTTGTTTTTAATAGTCCATATTTTATATATATACATTGTACTATCCTGCAATTCAGCATGAGTATAAGAATTACTTGTTCCAATATAAACAACTTTTGAACCTCCAGAAAAACTACTTCCAACATTATAAGTCTGGCCATTAACAGGATTTGTAAAATAATTAATATTGTGACAAGCAATAATAACACTGTCATTATTTGTGTTTAGCCAAGTAATATTAGCAGAATTTCCAACTGCTAATGCTTGAAAATTGTTAATAGATTGGACGTTTGATACAGAATAAGAATTCCAAGAAATATCATCAATAACTACTTGATAATCGCTACTATTAAATAATCTGATAGTAAAGTCACCAGCAATGTTTATATTATCAATGTAAAAAGTTTCTACATCATTGTTGTTAAAACTTGCTGATTTAATATATTTTTCATTAATATATAAATCAATTTTTCTTATAGAATCGTTGGCAAAACCTTTCTTTAAAGAAATTTGCATATTCTTAACGCCACCGTTAATGATTTGAGAGAATACGTAAGAACAATATTCTCCTCTAAGCATAATTCCATTTCCATTAATACTAAAATCACCAGATGCTTTAGCTATTTTATAATTCCATTTGATGTTGTTATCTCCAACACCCCCGCCTGTTTTATAGTAACTTGGGTCAAAAGTCATATTGCTAAAAGTTTCAACATGCTCCCATACTTGAGAAAATAATAAGTTATTGAATAGGATTGTAAATAAAAATAAAGTTGTAATTTTCTTTTTCATAATAATGTGTTTTTTTATTTTGCAATTTTACTTAACAAGTATTTCTATAATATTAAACCACAATTAATTATTTGTTAAATTATGAAAATGAAGTTAAAAGCGACAGTTTTTTGTTCTTAAATAAGCTTATAAAAAATAGAATTATAAAAAAAGACAATAAGCTTATTTAATAGTTGGGTTAACAATTATTCAATTAATACTTTAACATTTACAGTTATACCATTATTTCCAATAATTATAATGTTGTATACTCCTTTAACAATTTCTAGATTATTTAGGTTAAAATCAATAAATCCTTGGCTGTTGGAGTATTTTGTTTGAGAAATTATTTGACGTCCAGTCATATCATATATTAAAATAGTATAATTAGATTCTGGTGATAAATTTATTATATTAAGTTTATTATATTCTTTTGCCCAATTAATTTTTATTTTGTTTTCATCAAAAATTTGTTGTTCAAAATATATTTTAATTGGGTTTGTTATGCTTTGTTTTCCATCAAAATCTATTTGTTTTAACCTATAGTAATTATAGCCTGCAGAAGGATTGTCATCAGTAATTTTATAATTTTTTATGCTATTACTGTTTCCTGCTCCTTTTACATTTTTTAATATTTCCCAATAATTCAAGTCTGTAGTTTTTTCTATAGTAAAATAATCGTTATTAATTTCTGTAACTGTTTGCCATAGTATATCTACAACTTTATTGTTTTTAATTGCGTCAAACATTGTAATAGCAACTGGTAATGGCTGAAGATTATCATCCATAATTCCTTTTCCAGAAAAATGAGTAACATTATTTGTTAATAATGAATATACCCCATTACCACAGTATGTTGCTCCAGAAGGAGAGTTTGCAACCTCTTCCCATGTTCCAGAAGGAGGTCCTGAATTTGACATCATTTTTGCTGTCAAATCATTAAAAGCAAAACCATGTTCTGTTGCATTCCATTTTAAATTTATAGAAACATTAGGTGTCCCAATTGGAGTTATCTCCCAAGTTTTATTTATCCAATGATCAATATTTGCAATTAATCCTCCACTATTACGATTGTAATACACTCCGTCATATACACGAACCTTAAAAATGTTTCCGCCTAATACAGTGTTATTTCCTATATAACAAGGAGTATAAGAGCTAATTGTTCCTACGGGAAATTCTTCAATGTTTGATTCCACATTTTTTATTAGGAACCCTTTTTCTGTATATGTATTATCATGATTTGTTACAATATAGTTTTGCTCATTAGATTGAGTTATGGTACTGTTAATTGTAATATTATTATCAACAATTATTACTTTTCCTTTTTCCAAAACTAGGTTATTAATTACTAAATCGGTATTGTTAATATTTACATTATTTGCAGAGTTAATAATAAGACTGTCAATACTAATACTTGTATTATTTCCTTTAATTTCTTTTCCCAAAGCAGTTCCTGATAGTTCTATAGTTCCTGATGTATTATTAAGTATTCCATTGTTTATTAATTTTCTATAAACATTAAGTTTTCCATTATTTATAACACTTAACTTTTTGTTTTCTGCAATTGTTATATCATAACAATAAGCTTGATTTGTATATGAGCTTTGATTAATAACAGGATAAAATCCATTTGTATTTGAAATATTAACTGTTGTATTTGAATCTGGAATAATAGCATCATCCCAATTAAGACAGTTGTTCCAAAGAGAATCTTTCATACCTGTCCATTTCCCAGATTCTCCAGCAATACCAAATATTTTTATGCTTGTATTTGTTGTGTTGCTATTACACCCATTTACAGAAATAAATGTTTCAATAGAAGCATTGCTAATATTATCATCCCATATAACTGTAACTGCTGTGTCATTAATAGTACCTCCACTAATTATGTTTCCTCCATTAATATTCCATTGATAGTTTGCAGTATAAACCATATTAGTGTAGTATACTTCAACTGAGTTTTTGCAAGCAGAGTCATTCCCAAAAACATTGTTCATATGTGGAACAGGTTTAATAGTTAATAAAACGGTATCGGATGCAACCGAACAACCATTGTTTATAGGAACACATCGATAATAAGTCCCACTTAAAGAAATATCAGGACTTGTTAGTTTTAATATTGCTGTCGATGCTTGAGAATAAGGAGCTACATTGTTTATTTCAGACCATACAAGCCCATCGAATGATTCCCACTTGTAAGATGTAACAGGGGAAGCTATACATCTGAACGAAGTAGCTTCTCCTTCGCATATAGTTCTATTAACAGGATTATTTAATATAACTGGCAATTGTATAGAATTTATATTAATACTCTGTTCTATTGGCAACCCACAGTCTCCTGTAAGTCTTGCATAATATGTAGAATCAGCATGTCGATTATTTAGAAATGAACTATTACTTAAAAGTTGCCCATTCCCATTTGGCTCAGTTCTCCAATTTAATATAGCATTTGTTCCTATAATATTATCTGCATTTAAGTTTACTAAAACATTTTCACAAACTGGAATAGTTTCACTTGAAGTAATTCCAGAAAATGCTACATTTGTTTTGACATTAATTGTTAAAGTTATAGGATTTGTCACATTGCAATTGTTTTCAAATCTTAAATAGTATGAGCTTGTTGTTTGAGGAGCATTTATAACTTGAGGCCCCATTCCTTGCGAAATCATATTGGAGCAAGAAGAATCAGAATACCATCTTGCTGCAGCTTCATATCCTAATACTCCTCCTGAATAAGATATTGTTAATGTATCAATAGAATTAGGACAATAGTTGTTATGATTTACAGATACTGAAGATGGGGCTAAGGATGTAGTTAAAGCACTAGCAATGGATATAACCCAATCACTTTTGCATAACGTAACTGTGTTTACGGTTCTTGCATATATGTTTATGTTGTTTCCCGCAGTTATGGAAGGAGTTGTGTATTCATATGGTCCTGGAATATTATCAGTCTCAGCAATAGAAATTCCATTAAGCGACCATTCAATACTATTACCATTATAACCAATTATTGCATCCATATTAATTGTTCCTGTTCCACATATTGTTTTATCAACTATAGTTGGCATTTCAACAATAGGATTATTGCTAAGAATTGTTGAAGATGATACTGGCGATTTGCAACCATTATATGTAACAACAGCTTTGTAAATTCCATCTGCACACCCCTCAAATTGATAACTATTTGTTGTTATTGACACGCTTCTTATAGGTGATAAAGAATTTCCTGCATTATCTTTCAGTTCAAATGTTTGAAAATCATTGATAGACGAATTTACTGTTATAATTCCTTCCCCACAACCAGATGTTGAAGAAATAAAAGTAACTGCAGGAACAACCTTTATTAGGACGCTCTCAAAAGCACTCTCTGCCGACCAGCAAGCGCTATCGCTTCTTGCTCTAAGATAGTACGTTCCATCAGAAGTAATAGTATCGTATTGTCCGTTGTTTGAAGTGCTTGTTCCCATAGCATTTGTCGATTGCCAATAGAATGTTACATTACTAATAGGAGTTGCTCTTTGTAATATTGTATTTCCACAATTATTTTGTACATATGTAATTTGAGGTTTTTCTGGTAAAGGATTTATAGTTATGACAACATCATTAGAAATAGCTATACAAGAGTGCATGGTGTTAGTTATTTCACAATAATATCTATTTCCATTATAAGTAGCTGGAGTATTATTAATATTTAAAACAGCTGTATTTACACCGGAATATATTGAATTATTAGTTAATGCATCCCAATTCCCTGTTGAATTATTATATACTTTCCATGTGTATTTTGCATTATTTACATTTGTAATGATTAAAGAAATGGTAGTGTTTAAACCTTCACAAAAAGCGGGAGGAGTGACTACCCTACTATTAGTAACAGATTGAGCTCGATTAGTTCCATTTGTATTATTAAAATAATATATCCCTCCACTTAGTTTATATGAATAAACTTTAAAATAGTAAGTTGTGTTATCATCCAAACCTGAAATTGTCAATCCATTTCTATCACTATTAGTAAATATTACTTCATCATCTGTCCAAGGAGAAGAGCTTCCAGATGGCAAAGTTGCTCCTTCAGCAATATCTGAAAATGTATTATTCGTTTTGCGTATTTTTATAACATATCCAGTAGCATCTGCAGATATGTTCCATTTTAAATCAATAGAATTCCCTGTAATATTTTGAAATAAAAGGTTTGTTGCTGGAGAAGGTACTCCAGCAATAACATTTAGTATTGCTGCATTTGAAGGAGTTAAGCATGTTCCATTTTTCACTTCACAATAATATTGGTAATTATTATAAGCAACTGAAAGACCTGTTAAAGTTAAAGTATTAGTTGTTGCTCCACTATAAATGCCTCCATTTATTACATTTGTCCAAGAGGAACCATTCCAACATTTCCATTGGTAATTAGTTATAGTACCTGTTGCTGTAACACTAAATGTTGTTGATGAACCAGCAACAACATTTAGCCTGTTTGAAGGATTAAAAGTAATAATAGGTGCAGCAGAGCCATAAGAAGGGATTATAATATCATGTACATAAAGAGCAGCAGAAGGTGATGATAATCTTAATTTCTGTGAACTAGCACTATTAATGGTATATGTATAAGTTGCTCCTGTAGTTCCTATTCCTGTAAAAGTTGTAAGAGTACTCCAAGAGGAACCATTCCAGCTTTGCAGTACAACGGTTCGACCTGCCGCTCCTGCTGCTAAATGAAATTCAGCAATTCCACAAGAGCTTACAGTTGGTAATTCAACAATCCCATTAGAAGCTTGCATTTGAATACGCCCAGAAGAGCAAGTTCCTGTAGCTGAGGCACCATTTGCAACTATACATTGAGTCATATTAACTGTGCCTGAAGAAATTGTTTGAGTGTAATTACCATAACTCCCTCTATTAGTCCATGATTGGATATTTTCACTTATATTACTTACAGATGTACAACCTGATTGCTCTATAATAGTAAATGTTCCTCCAGAACCTACACAAATTCCTTGTTCTATAATAATATTATCTGTTGTAGCTCCATTAGGTATTATTGCTGTAATTGTGTTGTCATTTACAATAGAGTATGAAGTAATGTTTGTTGTTCCTATTTTCACAGCAGTTGTTCCAGTGAAATTAGAACCAGAAATGGTTAATAGCGTTGCTACTGTGCCCATTGATGGAGATATATTTGTTACAACAGGAGAAGTTGGACATGAAAAATAAGGGATTATGATGTCGTGCACATAAAGAGCAGCTGAAGGAGATGCTAACCTTAGTTTTTGTGTACTTGTACTATTTATTGAATACGTATAAGTCGCTCCAATAGTTCCTATCCCAGTAAAAGTTGTAAGAGTACTCCAAGAAGAACCATTCCAGCTTTGCAATACAATAGTTCGCCCTGCTGCTCCTGCTGCTAAATGAAATTCTGCAATTCCACAAGAGCTTACAGTTGGCAATTCAACTACACCATTAGAAGCTTCCATTTGGATACGACCAACCGAACAAGTTCCTGTGGCTGAAGCTCCACTTGCAACTATACAACGAGTCATATTAACTGTTCCTGCAGAAATTGTTTGAGTGTAACTACCATAACTCCCTCTATTAGTCCATGATTGGACGTTTTCGTTAATTTGAGCATTAACTATAAAATAATTAAACATAAAAAAGAACAGTATGCTAATCTTTTTTAGAACATCTAATATGTTTTTTCTTAGGTAAATATTTTCCATTTTACTACTGCTTATTTTTATGTTTAATGAATACAGGTTTCAGCTGGACTAATTATAGTCAAAGAAGTACAGCTATTATAATTAGGGCTTATTGTTGTTATGTTTCCACTTGTTACATTTATAGGAACAAGTGCTTGTAGTTGAGAGGATGAAATAAGTATTACATTCATCGAAGGAACTCCATTAAAGTAAACCTCCGTAGAACTAGTAAATCCATTTCCATTTATCGTTATAAATGCACCCGAAGAAGCACTCACAGGTTGAAAAGAAATACAATCATTAGTACAAGTTCCCTTTATATTAAAATTATAAAGAGTCTCATCATTATCATTACTCACAATATTAACAGTAGCATTATAAACAGGCCCACCAATACAATTTAAAGGAGCACTAAATTGTATGCTAAAATTTGACTCACTGTAAGCACTAACACTATTTGGAGGTTGCATGGTTACTAAAAATTGAGCTGCACTTGCGCCCGTAATATTAATTACAGGCGTGTTTGATAAAACTAAAGGACCATTTCCCAGATTTTTTATTTTAAATGTTTTTGAAATGTTGTTATTCTCCATAATAGATCCAAAATCAGTATTATCAACAATTGTAGGAGTTATATCTCCGTCTGCTATCTCAATTCCATTTCCTTCAACTTTTATTTCAGAACATGTTGTAGTTATATTGGTAATCACACCATCAGACCATTTATTTACTTGTGCAGCATGAGGTGTTATTCCATCATTATTGAATATTTTAAAATAATATTTAGTACAAGCACTTAGATTATTTACACTAACATTACTTGTTTCAGAGGGATTTCCAAAAGTTTTTAAAGCAATCTTACAGTTATTACAACCTGCTAACATAATTTCATCACCTGCATTAAAACTACTAGTATTTACATCTTTTGCATTAAAATCATCCCTTAATGTTGTAATCGAATCCGTACTCATAATTATAATACTACCCCCTTCCCACCAATCATATTTTGGACTCGCAATATAGTTTGTCCAGTTTAAATCTGCAATATTGTTTGAGTTGAAAGAATTTAAAGTAATATTTACATTTTCAATGTCTTGAACACGAGCGATAACACTTTCTGGATTCGAGGCATTTCCATTTGACCATTGTGTTCCTGATGGCAAAGTACGGGTAAATGCTTTAAAATAATAATTTGATCCCTCTTTTAACCCTGTTACTATAAAAGACGTATCTGGAGTTGTTCCTGAACCTTTATAAACAATAAAACCTCCATCAAAAGAAGTTCCTAAACCAAATGTGCTATATGCATTATATAATGTTCCAATTGGCTGATCTGTAATTGCACTGCCTTCTTTTGCCACTATCATTATTTCAAGGTTTGAAGAAATGGTTCCCCATTTTAATCTCATTTGATTAAATGTGATGAAGTCAATAGAAAAACCATTAATTAATATTGGACAAAACTCAAGGTTATTCATTTCAGAAGGAGTGCTTCCTTCTTTTAAAATCCAATTAGATGTATTTGCTATAATTTGAAGAATTTCATCTTGAGAACCACTTAGAGAAAATGCAGGACATTGAAAAACTACATTATTGGCAAAAGCTCCAGAAACTTTTGGCAACGCTACTGCTGTTTTTCCTGACTCTAACCCAGATGGGATTGCTGATGTATGAGAATCAACAGCTCCTGATGTCCATGAATTATTTGTTAAAGCATAAATAAAAGTTTTACTAGCACCATTGTATGAATTATTTGTTGTTTGGTATGCAATTATCTGTTCTCCATCTTTATTTAGATTAAAATCTCCTGCAGGTTTGGTTACTATTCCTTCTCCTTGCTGTATTATACCCGAACATGTTAGTACTGTAACAGTACCAGCTGTAGTTATTTTATTGGGAGATACCCATTTAAGATAACCCTCTGTTTCCCTAAAAGTACCATTACTTCTAATCCCATTATCAGAAAAAAATATAACAGTATTTGGAGCTAAATCAACAAGTGTAACAAAAGCAAAATTATCATAAGTAGGATTATTTACAGGATATGATTCACTATTAAACCCTATTATTGCAATGTCTCCTGCTTGCAATACAGTTTGAGAAACAGCAATATTTGCAAAAAAAATAAAGCAAAAAAAGGTACAAATGTTTTTCATTGAAAATATAGATTAAATTTCATGCTGCAAATCTATATATTCAATTACCTGAATAACAAATAATTATATTAATTTTGAATTAACAAATTGTTATTTGAATAAATAATAAATGTTAAAAAGGAATGTTTCCATTAAATAATCATTAAGTTTAAGTTTATTTTAAGTTATATTAATGATGCAACAATATATTAAAACATTGATTATCATATAAAAAATTAAATTGACATTCAATTCAATTCTAAAAAAAGCTTATTTATCATTTTCTCAATTTTATTTTTTTAAAACACCTTTTAGAACTAAACATTAGTTATAAAATTCTTTATATACATAAAATTTTTATTTTGCATATTATTATAAATCCTAAAAAAAGTAATATGTTTGTAAAAAAATTGATTAAATAAATTGACTGATAAGATTAAAAAAAAAATAGCAATACTTGGTTCCACTGGTTCAATTGGAATACAAGCACTTGATGTAGTTAGAGCTAATAATGATACTTTTGAAATTGAAGTCCTTACTGCAAATAATAATGTAGAATTATTGATAAATCAAGCTTTAGAATTTAAGCCTAATGCAGTTGTTATTGGAGAAGAAACTCATTACAAAGACTTAAATGATGTATTATTTCAACATGGGATAAAAGTGTATGCAGGGAAAAAAGCAATTGAAGATATAGTTGAAATGTCATCTATAGATATAGTATTAACAGCCATGGTCGGTTTTGCAGGCTTAATACCAACAATAAATGCAATAAGAAATAAAAAAACAATAGCATTAGCTAATAAAGAAACACTTGTTGTTGCAGGAGAAGTGGTTATTGAAGAAGCCAAAATAAATAATGTAAATATACTTCCTGTAGACTCAGAGCATTCTGCAATTTTTCAATGTTTATCTGGGGAGTGGCATAATGAAATAGAAAAAATATATCTCACAGCATCAGGCGGACCTTTTAGATTATTATCTAAAGAGGCATTAGAATTTGTGACAAAAAATGAAGCCTTAAAACATCCTAACTGGGCAATGGGAAATAAAATTACTATTGACTCGGCTTCTATGATGAACAAAGGACTGGAAATGATTGAAGCAAAATGGCTTTTCAATTTAAAACCAGAGCAAATTGATGTTATTATACACCCTCAGTCTATTGTTCATTCTATTGTCCAATTTGAAGATGGTTCGATGAAAGCTCAAATGGGACTCCCAGATATGAAACTACCTATACAATATGCACTATCTTATCCATATAGAATAAATAGTAAAAATGAAAGGTTCGACTTTTTAAAATATCCAAATTTAACTTTTGAAAAAGTAAATAAAGATAAATTTCCTTCCATAAATTTTGCTGTCGAAGCAATGACCAAATCTGGAAATATGCCTTGTATTATGAATGCTGCTAACGAAATTGCTGTTGATGCATTTCTAAATGAAAAAATTAAATTTACAAAAATATTTAGTATCATTGAACAATGTATGTCAAAAATTGCGTTTATAGAAAAGCCAGATATTGAAACTTATATAAAAACAGATAAAGAAACACGTATATTTGCAAAAACTTTAATTTAAAAAAAACAGAATAAAATTTTATGGAACAAATACTTATAAAGACATTTCAATTACTTTTTAGTTTATCTATTCTTGTGGTTGTTCATGAATTTGGACATTTTCTTTTTGCTAAAATTTTTAAAACTCGCGTTGAGAAATTTTATTTGTTTTTTGATTACAAGTTTTCCTTATTTAAAAAGAAAATAGGAGAAACTGAATATGGGATTGGATGGATTCCACTTGGAGGATATGTTAAAATTGCAGGAATGATTGATGAATCAATGGATAAAGAGCAATTAAAACAAGAAGCTCAACCTGACGAATATAGATCTAAACCTGCATGGCAAAGATTTTTTATGATTATAGGAGGGGTACTGTTTAATTTAATACTTGCAATAGTTATTTACATTATAACTTTAAATGTTTTTGGTACTGAATATTTACCAACAAAAAATGTAAAATACGGAATAACTTGCGATTCTCTAGCAAAAGAAATAGGGTTAAAAAATGGAGATTATATCGTAAAAGTTGGAGGAAATGAAGTTGAAAACTTTTTCAAAATACCAGAAACTATAATACTAAATAATGTAAAAGACATTACTGTAAAACGTAATGATTCTATTATTAATATAGATATTCCTAATGGCTTTCTTAGTAAATTCTTGAAAAATGCAAAAACTCCTTTCATTAACATCAGATTTCCTTTTAAAGTTGGAGAGTTTGCAAAAAAATCTGTAGGCGAAAAAGCTGGAATAGAAAAAGGAGATTTAATTATTGGTGTAAATGATGTTAAGACTGAATATTTTGACGAGTTTAGAGATGAAATTCAAAAACATAAAAACTCTTTAGTTAATATATCAATTGTTAGAAAAAACGAAAAACTAAACATTCCTGTAAATCTTGATGAAACAGGATTGCTTGGAATTGCTCCAGACCCTACTAGCTTCTTTGAATATAAACGTCAAGAATATAATATAATTCAAGCAATACCAGCAGGAATAACAAAAGCTTACACAACAACAGTGAGTTATATAAAACAGTTAAAATTATTATTTAACCCTGAAGTAAAAGCATATGACTCTGTGGGAGGATTTATTACCATAGGGAGTATATTCCCTTCAACATGGAACTGGGAAACATTTTGGGCTTTGACTGCCTTCCTGTCAATCATACTCGCTATTATGAACATATTACCTATACCTGCTCTGGATGGAGGACATCTTATTTTTATTCTCTATGAAATGATTACCAAACGCAAACCTAGTGATAAATTCTTAGAAAGAGCTCAAATGGTTGGAATGATATTATTAATAACTCTTCTTGTTTGGGCAAATCTTAATGATATATTAAAATTATTTAGATAACACTCAATTATAAATTAATAGTAGTACAAATAAATAGTAATAATTTTTGTTAATAAAATAATTATTTTTGTTTAACTTTGTATTGTTTAAACAAAAAAGAAGATATTTATGAAAAAAATTATTCTACTTATTTCTATTGCATTAATTATAAAAAGTGCTTTTGCTCAAGTTGACAGTACTCACAATCTTAATGAAGTAAAAGTGGTTGCTCCAAAAGATTATGAATTATTAGAAAATAATATCAATTTAAATATAATAAAGACTACACCTGTTAATGATATAGGGCAAGTAATCAAAAGTATTCCTGGCATAAGCTTAATCAAAAGAGGAGGCACTTCTTTTGATCCTGTAATACGTCATTACAGATACAACCAAATTAATACACTTATTAATAACGTAGCAAAGGTTGAAGGCGGTTGTCCTAACAGAATGGATCCAGCAACATCGCATATTGATAATGATAGGGTGGAAAGTATTGATGTTATTTTTGGACCTCATAATTTAAAATATGGATCAACTCTCGGCGGAACTATTCTTCTAAACACTTCTAAACCTAATAAGTATAAAAAGTTTGAAATACATTCTCAAGGATTGTTTGGATTTGAAGACAATGGAAATGGACAAAGAGAAAACATCTCTGTTTATGGAGGAAATAAATCATTCTTCTTTGATGTTTCTGGGGGAATGAAAAACTATGGAAACTATGTAACCGGTAATGGAGAAACGGTTAAATCTTCTTTTAAGAAACAAAATTATAATGCAGAGCTTGGATATAATATAAATAAATATTCCACATTAAAAGCAACATATCTTAAAAACATCGCTGAAGATGTTATGTACCCAGCATTAAGTATGGATGAAGCTCTTGATAATACAGATATTTGTATTGCGGACTATTATTATTCAAAACCAAACAGTAAAATGGCTTTTTTAAATGCTTCTGTTTATTATTCTGGAGTATTACATAAAATGGACAATACAAATAAAGCTACTTTTTCAAAAATG
>MEOD01000075.1:17068-18682 GCA_001768555.1 Bacteroidetes bacterium GWF2_29_10 | reverse complement strand
CCTTCTGACATTAGGGTGAGCGAAGAACATGAGACACCATCAATTATCTATTATGTTTTTTCTAATGACGAATCTGGGTTTATAGTGATAATATAATTTAGTCTACTATTTTTATAACCAAATAAATAAATGTAATGTAGATGTAACATACCCATAATGCTATTAATAACCAAAAAATGGCATAAGTTAAATGATTGAATATAATCTTATTTTTCTGCATTAATCCCAAATTAGTCATTAGGATTTTTTTGATAATAACAAATTCAAATTAATAGCTCCGAAGGAGCGACACAATAGTAACCACCTGCGTTAGCGGGTGGCAAGCATGCATCTCCCAAATCCAAGCCCTGAAAGGGCGACACTAAAATCCCTTCTGACATCAGGGTGATAGAAGAACATGAAACGCCATCAATAATCCATTTTTTTTCTAATGACGAATCTGCATTAATTGTTTTTTCAATTCGATTCCATCATATCTTAATTCAATAGAAGGTCCTTGTTCTGTTTTTCCCTTTTCCCAGTCTGAAATAGCAATTTCCCTTTCATATTTTAACAATCTATAACATTCACTTAATGTTTTCTATAGATCATCCAATTCATAATGTAAATTTATCATAAACATAAAAATATGCAATGTCATTATTCAATGGGACATTATTGCCTCCCATTTTTATAGAGATAATATTGCTATATTTTTGTAAACTATTTTTTTTATTGGCAATTACAATTAGGAGATATAAGCATTTTTGTTTTAGGGAGAAGTTTAAATATTTTATCTTGCTCTTCATCTTTAATCGGATTTACTCTAAGGTCAAGTAATTTCAGCTTTTTTAGTTGTTGTATTTCCTCCGGAAGATTATTAATAAAATTAAGTGATAGGTCTAAATAACTTAAATTATTTAAACTTTGGATGCAAGTTGGTATAGATTTAATATCATTATTACCAATAACTAATTTTTTAAGAGATCTTATTTTACACAATTCTTCATTAAATTCAATAATCTTGTTAGAAGATAAATTTAGTATTTCTAAATAATTTAGACTACTAACTACATTATTAACATTTCTGATTTTATTTCTACTTAAATCTAATTCTATAAGATTTTTAAACAACTCTATTTCTTTTGGTATTTCTTTTAACTTCTTTCTTTTTAAAGACAATCGGTAAACATCATTAGGATATTTTAATGCGTCTTTAATTGAAGTGTATTTTTTTAACATATTTAAACTATCAATGCTTATATTTTGACTATTAGCATTGTATAGTAAAAAAAAGAAAAAACATATAGTAAGAAAAAAAGTCTTCATGATTTTACAAAAATAGTATTATTTATTTAAAAATTTACTATTGTTAGACAAAATTAAAGAGAATGAAAACTTGAAATTTCCCAACCCTTTATTTTTTGTTTTTTTAACTTTGCTAATATATCCATTTATTTCTCCAAGGTCGCTCTCTATTTCTCCAAGGTCGCTCTCTATTTCTCCGAGGTCGCTCTCTATTTCTCCAAGGTCGCTCTCTATTTCTCCGAGGTCGCTCTCTATTTCTCCGAGGTCGCTCTCTATTTCTCCAAGGTCGCTCTCTATTTCTCCAAGGTCACTCTCTATTTCTCCGAG
>MEOD01000075.1:14859-17032 GCA_001768555.1 Bacteroidetes bacterium GWF2_29_10 | reverse complement strand
AAGGTCGCTCTCTATTTCTCCAAGGTCACTCTCTATTTCTCCGAGGTCACTCTTTATTTCTCCGAGGTCACACTCTATTTCTCCGAGGTGAAACTCTATTTCTCCGAGGTGAAACTCTATTTCTCCGAGGTCACTATTTATTTCTTTAGGGTTTTGTTTTATTTTTGTAACATTAATCACCGTATTTTCGTCAAAAAACACCGTATTTAAACCATTTTTAAAGCTTGATTGAAACAATAAAGAGTTAGCACATCCATTCTTAAAAAGTAGCCCCGACAGGGATCGAACCTGTATTTAAAGTTTAGGAAACTTCCGTTCTATCCATTGAACTACGGGGCCCCAATAATCATTATTTCACTGGAGAACCTTCGGTAACTTTTTCAACTGGAGAAACAAGAACGAGTTTACCATTTTTGTCTTCTGCCATAAGAATCATTCCATTTGATTGGATACCTTTAAGGTCTTTCGGCTGCAAATTTAGTAAAATTATTATTTGCTTACCAATTATTTCTTCAGGAGAATAATATTCTGCAATTCCTGATACTACTGTTCGCTTATCTACTCCTGTATTAAGCGTTAGTTTTAATAGTTTTTTTGTTTTTGCCACTTTCTCTGCATCTATTATTGTTGCAATGCGCAAATCAATTTTCCCAAACAAATCAAACTCTATATTATCTTTCGCTGTAATCGGTTTATATTCGGCAATTATATTCTCTTCTTTAGCTTTTTTCAAACGTTCTATTTGTTTAGCTATAACATCATCTTCAATCTTATCAAACAAAAGAGATGGAGCGTTTATTTGATGATTTCCCTCAAGTATAATACTTCCTGCTTTATCCCAAAGAGATTTTTCAATATTTAATATCTTATTTATTTTATCTGCTGTAAAAGGTAAAAAAGGTTCAGCAACTATTGCTAAATTAGCCACTATTTGTAAACTAATATTTAGTATTGTGCTTACTCTTTCCGGATGTGTTGCATATATCTTCCAAGGCTCAGAATCTGCTAAATATTTATTGCCTAATCGTGCAAGATTAATCATTTCATTAATAGCCTCCCTGAATCTATACGTTTCTATGGATTTTCCTATTCTTGCAGGAAATTTACTAAGCTCTTCAAGAACGCTTTTATCTGCATCGTTAAGTATATTTTGTTGAGGAACTTTTCCTTGATAGTATTTGTGTGTTAAAACAAGTGCACGGTTTACAAAATTACCCAATATGGCCACTAATTCATTATTGTTTTTCGCTTGAAAATCTTTCCATGTAAAATCATTATCTTTTGTTTCCGGAGCATTAGTGCAAAGAGTATATCTAAGCACGTCTTGTTTGTTTGGAAATTCTTCTAAATACTCATGTAGCCATACTGCCCAATTGCGAGAAGTAGATATCTTATCTCCTTCAAGATTTAGAAACTCATTAGCCGGAACATTCTCAGGTAAAATATAATCTTCGTGAGCTTTTAGCATTGTAGGAAATACTATACAATGGAACACTATATTGTCTTTCCCTATAAAATGGATTAAGTGTGCATTATCCTCTTTATTTGCTTGCTGTTTCCAATACAATTCCCATTTAGTAGCCTCGCCCTTCTCTATAAAATATTCCTTTGTCGCCGTAATATATCCTATTGGAGCATCAAACCATACGTAAAGCACCTTCCCTTCAGCTTCTTTGATAGGCACTTTTACTCCCCAATCTAAATCTCGAGTAACTGCACGTGCTTGTAATCCTTGATCTATCCATGATTTACATTGCCCATAAACATTCGGCTTCCATTCTTTATGTTCTTCAAGTATCCATTGTCTTAACCAAGGCTCGTATTTATCAAGAGGTAGAAACCAATGAGTCGTTTCTTTTAGAATGGGAGGATTTCCACTAAGAGTAGATTTAGGATTAATAAGGTCAGTAGCATTTAATGACGTCCCACAGTTTTCACATTGGTCTCCATAAGCTTTTTCGTTATTGCAATGCGGGCATGTCCCTGTTATATATCTGTCAGCTAGAAACTGATTAGCTTCTGTATCAAAAAACTGTGAAGTCGTTTTTTCAATAAAAGCATTTTTATCAAAAAGATATGTAAAAAATTCTGAAGCCGTTTTATGATGTAAATCATTTGATGTGCGTGAATATATATCGAAAGTTATTCCAAAATCTTCAAACGATTTTTTTAT
>MEOD01000075.1:0-14796 GCA_001768555.1 Bacteroidetes bacterium GWF2_29_10 | reverse complement strand
AAAAGAACATCTGTTTTATTTGCTCTTAAATATCTTGCAAAAATATCAGCAGGGATATAAACGCCTGCAAGATGTCCAATATGTATAGGTCCGTTGGCATAAGGTAACGCAGAAGTGATAGTGTACCGCTTTTTAATATTTTCCAATTTTAGTTAATTTTTAATTTGTTTATTTGCAAAAGTAAGTAATTTTTTAATTTATTATGTTAATACCTCAAATTCTAAAAAAAGGAGACAAAATAGGAATCGTTGCTCCAGCAAGAAAAATATCTCATGATGAGATAAAAAATGCCGTTGATTATATAACTTCATGGGGTTACGAAGTTGTTTTTGGAGATTCTTTGTTTGCAGACTCAAATCAATATGCAGGAACTGATGATGACAGAGCTAATGATTTTCAAAAGATGTTAAACAATAACGAAATAAAAGCAATATTATGTGCGAGAGGAGGCTATGGTAGTTTGAGAATAATAGATATGCTTGATTTTAGTAATTATCAAATAAACCCAAAATGGATTATTGGATACAGTGACATAACGGTTTTTCATTTAACTTCTAATTTAAAATATAACATTGCTAGTTTGCATGCTACAATGCCAATAAATTTCCCAGACATTAACAACCCAAATAATGCAGTTAATGATTTAAAGAGTATATTGCAAGGGGAGCCGATTAGTTATAAGTCTTCAAATAATAGTTATAACAAAAAGGGCACTATGTGGGGACCTGTAGTTGGTGGAAACTTATCTGTTTTGTATAGTTTGCAAGGTTCGTTTGATATTAATTTGCTTAAAGACAAAGTCTTGTTTATAGAAGATCTTGATGAATACCTTTATCATATTGACCGAATGATTATTTCAATGAAGCGTGCAGGATGGTTTAAAGAGATAAATGGATTGATAGTTGGAGGCATGACGGACATGCGAGATAATACAATACCTTTTGGAAAGAACCCTTGTGAAATAATTACAGAAGCCCTTGCAGAGTACAATTTCCCTATTTGTTTCGATTTCCCATCAGGTCATATTGAAGAAAATATTCCTATAATACTAGGAAAAAAAATACTACTTAAAGTATAGCATTTATTTAAAGCATTTATTCCAGTAAAAAAGCTTTTACTAACAATTTTGTTTTTTTTAAGGTGAGTATTTAAAAAAAATCTTTACTTTTGGCACAATAAACATTTGTATCAAATTGTTTGATTAAAAAAATATTAAAACCATTTTAAATACATAAAATTGAAAAACATGAAAAGCACAATAAATAAAATGTTCTTGTTTACAGGAATTCTTATATTCTCTTTTGGTTGTATCCCTCAAAGACAGTATGAAGACGTGAAGAAGAAAAAAGAACAATGCGAAGAAGAAAGAGCTCAGTTAAAAACCGAAAAACAAAGTTTGGAAGAAAAGAATAAAGATTTGTCTGAAAGTATAAGAAAAATGACAAGACAAATAGAAGGATTAGTTTCAGATACTTCAATAATGAGCAATTCTTTAAGTAAGTTAAATACTAATTACGAACAATTGGACAAAACTTATGAGTTATTATTGCAAAAGAATCAACAAATGTTGAATAATAGCACCGATGAAACACAAAAGATGTTGTCAAAATTAACAGCAGCTCAAGCCGATTTGCAAAGACGAGAAGATGAAGTGAAAAAGATGGAGAGAGATATTGAAATTAAGCGTTTAGAAATGGAAGATTTGAGTAATAAATACTCTTCATCAAAAGAAGAAATTGCTGCAAAAGATGCAAAATTATTAGAATTACAAAGTATTTTGAGCAAAAAGGATAGTGTTGTTAACGCATTAAAAACAAGAGTTAGTGCCGCTTTACTTGGATTTGAAAATAAAGGTTTGACTATAACACAGAGGAATGGAAAAGTTTATGTTTCGCTAGATGAATCATTATTGTTTTCATCAGGAAGCACAACGGTTGATGCAAAAGGGCAAGAAGCCTTAAGAAATTTGGCAAAAGTATTAGAAGCAAGTGATGATGTAAACGTAATGATTGAAGGGCATACTGATGATGTCCCTTACAAATCAGGAGGCGGAGCTATAAAAGATAATTGGGATCTTAGTGTGTTGCGAGCAACATCAATAATAAGAATCTTAACAGAAAATAGTAAGATTAATCCTAAGTTGTTAACAGCTGCTGGACGAGGCGAATATATGCCTATAGACGGAACAAAAACAAAAGAAGCGAGAACAAAGAATAGAAGAACAGAAATAATACTAACACCAAAACTTGACGATTTGTTTAAAATCATTGAATCAAACTAAAATAAGAGAAAAATAAGATGCCTTTACAGTGTGGAATAGTAGGACTGCCAAATGTTGGCAAGTCCACTTTATTTAATTGCTTGTCAAATTCAAGAGCACAAGCTGCCAATTTCCCTTTTTGCACAATAGAACCAAATGTTGGAGTTACAACAGTGCCAGATGAACGATTAAACAAATTAGCAGAATTAGTTAATCCTGAAAGAATAATTCCAGCAACAGTAGAAATAGTAGATATAGCTGGATTAGTAAAAGGAGCTAGTAAAGGCGAAGGTTTGGGTAATAAATTTTTAGGAAATATACGGGAAACTAATGCCGTAATTCATGTTCTTAGATGTTTTGATAATCCTAATGTAGTTCATGTACATGACACCGTTGATCCGGTAAGAGATAAAGAGGTGATAGACTATGAATTAATAATGAAAGATTTAGAAAGTATCGAACGAATAATAAATAAGTTAGAAAAGGCTGCCAAAGTTGGAGATAAGGATGCGAAGAAAGGTTTAGAGGTAGTTAGTGGACTAAAGATTCATTTGGAATCTGGGAAAGCTGCAAGGGCTTATGATGTTACACCAGAAGAAAAGGCTTTCTATACGGATGCTTATTTGCTTACAGATAAGCCAGTGTTGTATGTATGCAATGTAGATGAAGCATCAGTCATAAATGGTAATAAATATGTTGAAAAAGTAAAAGAAGCAATAAAGGATGAGAAAGCGGAGATTTTACTAATAGCAGCGGCAATGGAGGCTGATATTGCAGAATTGGAGAGTTATGAAGAAAGACAATTGTTTCTAAATGAAATGGGCTTGGAAGAAGCAGGAGTAAATAAGCTAATAAAGTCAGCTTACAAGCTTCTTAATCTGAAAACATATTTAACTGCAGGTCAAAAGGAAGTAAGGGCATGGACAATAACTGATGGAATGACAGCTCCTCAAGCTGCTGGAGTTATTCATTCGGATTTTGAAAAAGGATTTATTAGGGCTGAGGTTATTAAGTATGATGATTATATTAAGTATCGTTCGGAAGCTGCATGTAAAGAAGCAGGAAAAATGAATGTAGAGGGCAAAGAATATATTGTGCACGATGGGGACATTATGCACTTTAGATTTAATGTTTAATAGAATATAATGGCAAAGACAGAAAAATACACAGACGAAAGTGTAATCTCATTAAAATGGAATCAACATATACGTTTGCGTCCGGGAATGTATATTGGAAAATTGGGAGATGGTTCATCTCCAGATGACGGTATCTATGTTTTGATAAAAGAAATTATAGATAATTCTATTGATGAGTGCATCATGGGTTTTGGGGATAAGATTGAAATAAATATAACTAATCATAGGGTACATATAAGGGATTATGGTCGAGGGATTCCATTAGGTAAGGTTAAAGATTGTGTTTCTAAAATTAATACTGGTGCTAAGTACGACTCAAAGGTATTTAAGAAAACAGTAGGTCTTAATGGAGTTGGAGCAAAGGCGGTAAATGCTTTGTCTTCTAGTTTCTCTGTTCAATCATTTAGAGATGGGCGAACCAAGAAGGTCGAATTTGAAAAGGGAAATGTAAAGTTAGATGTTAAAGAAGAAGACTCGCAGGAATTGAATGGTACGGAAATAATTTTTACTCCAGATACCGATATTTTTGGTGATTATCATTACATAATAGAGTATATAGAAAAATTGGTTTGGAATTATGTTTATCTTAATAAAGGGATAAAGATATACTTAAATGATGTTGTTTATTTTTCAGAAAATGGCTTGCTGGATTTGTTAAATAAGAATATTGACGAAGAGATTCTTTATCCAATAATACATATTATTGATGGAGAGTTTGAATGTGCTATTACTCATAGCGAAAAGCATAGTTATGAGGATTATTATTCATTTGTTAATGGTCAATATACTCGAGAGGGTGGTACGCATTTAAATGCATTTAAGGAGGCTTATGTTAAGACTATCAGAGAGTTCTATAATAAAGATTATGATGCCTCAGACGTAAGAACTGCTATAATTGCTGCTATATCGGTAAAGATACAGGAACCAGTATTTGAGTCTCAAACAAAAACGAAGTTAGGGTCAACGCATATAGAGGCAGAAGGGCAAACCGTAAAGTCATACGTGACAGAAATAATCAAAAGAACTTTAGATAATTATTTGCATAAAAATCCAGCTACTGCAGAGTCGATTCAAAAGAAAATAGTTCAAGCAGAGAAGGAAAGAAAAGAGTTATATAATATAAGGAAAGTGGCTCGAGAGAGTGCAAAAAAAGCAAGTATTCATAATAAGAAGTTAAGAGATTGTCGGGTACATTATGATTCTAATCATGAGCAACGTTTAAATTCAACTTTATTTATAACCGAGGGAAACTCTGCAAGTGGATCTATAACCAAGTCGAGAGAGGTAAATACTCAAGCTGTATTTAGCTTAAAGGGAAAGCCTTTAAACTGTTTTGGCTTAACAAAGAAAACCGTTTATGAAAATGAAGAATTTAACTTACTTCAAAATGCATTGAATATAGATGATGGATTGGAAGGATTGAGATATAATAATGTAGTTATAGCGACGGATGCTGATGTTGATGGGATGCATATTCGTTTGCTTATGCTTACTTTCTTTATGCAGTTTTATCCTGAATTAATCAAAGCTGGTCATGTTTATTTGTTGCAAACACCATTATTTAGGATAAGAAAAAAGGATAAGAATATATATTGTTATAGCGAGGATGAAAGGTTAAAGGCTTTAGTAAAACTGGGAAAAGATTCGGAAATAACAAGGTTTAAAGGTTTGGGAGAAATTTCTCCAGATGAGTTTAAAGCTTTTATAGGTCCTTCAATGAGGCTAGAGCCAGTTATATTAAGAAAAGATGATTCGATAAAGGAGATACTCACTTACTTTATGGGCAAAAATACTCCAAGCAGGCAGGTTTTTATTATTGACAATCTTCGTTACGATATAGCTCAATTGTAATGAATAATAAATTGATGTAAATAGTCCTATTTTTAAATTTTAAGAGAAATATTTTTAGTTTATTAAAAAAAGACTATTTTTGCACTTTGAAATGCTTGCCCGAGTGGCGGAATTGGTAGACGCGTTGGTCTCAAACACCAATGGGATAACACTCGTGCCGGTTCGAGCCCGGCCTCGGGTACAAGTTTTTTTAATTATTGAATAACCTGATTAATTATTTTATATAATTATCAGGTTATTTTTTTATGTAGTTTTGTATAATAAAAAGGGTTTGCTTCGTTTTAATTAAGTATTTTTGAACGTTCAAACATAAATAATTTAATAGATGAAAAAAGTATTATTGATAATCATGGACGGGTGGGGGATTGGAGACAAATCTGAAGCTGACGTTATATATAGCTCTGAAACTAATTTTACAAAAAGCTTATACAAAAAAACTTTTTCCGTACTTCATACAAGTGGTGAAGACGTTGGTTTGCCTGATGGTCAGATGGGGAATTCAGAGGTCGGTCATTTAAATATAGGAGCAGGTCGTATTGTTTATCAGGATTTGGTTAGAATAAATAAGGCTGTAAGAGAAAATACGATGGATAAAAATCCTGTTTTATTAAATGCCATTGAATATGCAAAAAAGAATAACAAAAAAATTCACCTTTTAGGTTTAGTGTCGGATGGGGGAGTGCATTCAAGTATGGAGCATTTGTTTAAGATATGTGATATTGCAAAAGATAATTCTTTTAATAATTTATATATTCATGCTTTAATGGATGGTAGAGATACCGATCCTAAAAGTGGAGTGGGGTATTTAAAATCATTAAGAGAGCATTTGAAGCATTCTTCAGGTGAAATAGCAACAGTGAGTGGGCGTTATTATTGTATGGATAGGGATAACCGATGGGAACGAGTAAAGATTGCATATGATATGCTGCTTGAAGGAAAAGGAAAATATACAAAAGATGTTATTGCTTCTTTAGAGGATTCCTATAATGAAGGAGTTACAGATGAGTTTGTTAAGCCTATAGTGAAAACTAATTCGGAGGGCAAACCTTTGGCAACAATAGAAAGAGATGATGTTGTTATTTGTTTTAATTTCAGGACGGACCGCTGTCGTGAAATATCAATAGCTTTAACGCAAAAAGATATGCCAGAGAATGGTATGAAAACATTGCCTTTACATTACCTTACAATGACTCGTTATGATGATAATTTTAAAAATGTTAGTATAATATATGATAAAGAAGATTTGAAAGATACTTTAGGTGAGATTATTTCAAAGAATGGGAAGAAGCAAATAAGAATTGCAGAAACAGAGAAGTATCCTCATGTTACATTTTTCTTTAGTGGAGGTAGGGAAAACGAGTTTGAAAATGAAAAGCGGATATTAATACCAAGTCCTAAAGTAGCTACTTATGATATGCAACCTGAAATGAGTGCACTGCTTGTTAGAGATGCAATAATTCCAGAACTAAAAAAAGGAGAAGTGGATTTTATTTGTTTGAATTTTGCTAATGCAGATATGGTAGGTCATACTGGTGTTTATTCAGCAATAAAGAAAGCTGTGGAGACTGTTGATAGTTGTGTTGAAACATTGAGCAGGATTGCAGAGGAAAATGGCTACACTGTTTTAATAACAGCAGATCATGGAAATGCCGATTTAGCTTTAAATAAAGATCATTCCCCAAATACAGCGCATACAACTAATCCTGTTCCTCTATTCTTGATAGATAAGGATTACAAGCATCTTAAAGAAGGTCGTTTGTGTGATCTTGCCCCTACAATTCTTAAATTGCTAGATATTGAAATTCCTTCAATAATGGAAGGAAATATTTTAGTTTATTAGTTTAGTTTTTCTGTAGATTAAAATAGATTTCAAGTCTTTTGTCTGATGTAATAAGACAGTTTTCTACTTTATATTTTACAGCAAAATATTTTTCTTTCGTGTCCGCATTTTTAATATACACTCTTTCTATAGTAGTCGAATGAGCAGGAATGTTGATGTTCTTTTTCATTGTTATGGAGGTGTCTTGACTATCGTTAGTTAAATAGTAAGGTATGTCAGACTTGTTGGATATTCGGATGTATGCTGTGTTTTTTATAAACGTAACGTTTGGATTGTAAGTTATAGAAGAGTCAAATATAGCCTTCATAAATTGTTCATTCCCAGCTAAAGTATCTGCAAAAAAAGCTAAAGTATGTTTATCTAACAAGGCTTTCTTTATTTCGTCAATAGAGTTGTTTTTAGCAAAAACTAATGTCATTGGTCTTGAATGATAATTTTCGTAAGATATAGCTGTAGTTGAATGAATGTCAGTATTAGCAAACATGGCTATATTATTTTTTTGACAGGAATCAAGAACTTCTTTGTAAAACGATTTACCATTAAAAATTTCGATTCCATCAATAAGCTTATTGCTTAAAGCTGTTTGTATTTCTATAGGCCATTCAAATTTTTTTGTATACCAGTTAGGATGATTCCATGTAATGTAAGCTCCTTGCTTGCGAGCTTCTTGTATAGATATTTCCCAATCGCTATTGAATATAATATTGTTATTAGTAGTGAAAAGTGCATTGAAGTGACCTGGAGGAAATTTTTTTGTTATTTCGCATCCTTTGATGAGTTTTAAACCATAATAAAATGTATCAGGTGCAGCTATTAAATAAGAATTATCATAAGAAGATGTATCTATGTATTTATTGAAAGGTTTGTATTCAAGATGATCTGTTATTGCAATGACGTCTAGTCCATCAAGCCACGCTTCTTCAATTCTGTATTTAGGCCATACATAACCATCAGAAAAAACTGTGTGTATGTGAAAATCGCATTTTAGTAATTTATACCCCATTATATCAGGGATAATAATATCTTTTCTTACTTTTTGGGAGAATAAAGTTATAGAAAGTAATAGTAAACAAATGATTGTTAAATTTTTCATAGATTTGGAAATGTTAAATTGTTTGCCAAAAATAATGTATAAATATAAATGCAGAGTATTTTAGATATTATTTAATTTAAAATTAATATGGATAATACAGCTGAGTTTAGATTGGTAAGTAAACTAGTTTTTTTGTTTCAAAGAATTCTTCATTTATAGTATCTTTTAATTTATACACCTTTATTCTTTTTTCAAATGTAGTTTCGTCCTTAGTTGTATCGCCACCTTTTAGATATAGAATTCCGTTTCGAAAAGAGTTATATTGATTCTGCGAAATATTTTTTTTGCTTATTTTATATAATTCGCTTAGGTCCATAACAGCTCGACTAACAACAAAATTTGCTTGTTCTTTAAAATCTTCTATCCTACATTTTTCGGCTTTTGCATTTTTAAGCCCAAGCTCTTGTATTATATTATTAACTACATTTATTTTTTTTCCAATACTATCAATCATGTAAAAGTGACAATCGGGTAGCATTATAGAAAGTGGAATTCCAGGGAATCCTCCGCCAGTTCCAAAGTCAATAAATACATTTCCTTTTTTAAATGTGAAATATTTTAGCATACATATAGAGTGAAGAAAATGACGTTCCTCCAAATTATCAATGTCTTTGCGAGAAATTACATTTATTTTAGAATTCCAATCTTTATATAATTCAATACATTTTTTTATTCTTACTATTTGATTATCTGTTATTTCTGGAAAATATTTTTTGATTAATAACATTTGTATTATAATTAAAATTCAATTTTTAAAGATACTATTTTTTTCTAACTTTTGGAAGATATACTTTTGGTTTGGATTTGTTTTTAAAAGTTATAGAAAGTCTTTTTAAAGATTTATTGGAGTTTTTTGTATGTGACTTAAATTCTTTTTTTGTTCTGGAGTATGCTCTATGCCTATTTTTTTTAACCTTAATAGGCTTTCTTTGTTTTTTATCAGATCTAAGGTTTTGTTTTTTTTCTTTAGCTTTTTTTCGTTTAACTTGTTTTTCTTTTCTTCTCTTAAGTATTGCTCTTATTTTCCTTCTTCTGTCTTTTTGGCGTTGTCTTTTCTTCTTTAATCTTTCTCGTTTTTTAGCTTTTCTTGCTTTTGCATTACCAAAAATGAAAGGTAAGAAATCAGATGAGGATTTATAGATCAAAGTATTCTCACCTGAAATAAAAATAAAGAGTGCTGATAATAAAATGTAGATAAATTTAATCATCAAATAGATTGAACTATCTTTTTTTTCTGATAATAATTATATGGTGCAAAGCTAAAAAAATATTAATAGGAATTAATAAAAATTCAAGAAGTTTTATTAACGGAATGCAGTAGTTAGGTAGTAACTGTTTAAAATTCAGGCCGCCAGATACGATATATCTTAAATAATTATTACATCGAATATTTTTTACTATTTCGAGATTGGGGTATTTATTGATAAATTGCTCGTAATCTCTTTTAAATACAATATATGAAAGAGCTTGATTTGCACCAGTCATAATTTGCGATTCTTTATTTGTCCAGTTAGATTGACTTTTGTTAAAATGCTCACTATCAAAAGAATTTTTATAGAAAGATGAAGCTAAAAAACCATAGTAAGGCTCAATTAATATACAACCTCCATTTTTAACTAAAACTCTATCTAATTCATTGAAAAACTTTTCTGGTTCTGGGAAGTGATGGAAACAATTAACCCCATATATTACACTAACTGTTTCATTTTCAAAAGGCATATTTTGTGCATCGACAACAAGTTCTGTGTATTGTGTCTTTTTTATGTCGGAAGAAATAACTTCCTTAAATGTATTTTTAATTGGATAAACGCCAGCACCTAATTCAACTTCAATTCCATCATTGTGTAAATATTGTTTTGCATATTTTTTAATTGTTTTATGAAAAGATATAAAAACATTTTTCATCATTGGCTTTTCTTCTAATATTAGTCGATGAATTTTTGTTAATTCATCTGAATTATAGTCAATATCTTTTAATCGATTATCCTCAAATTTTTTAATTATATATTTAAATAAAGACATGAAATGATGTGTTGTAATTAATTGATATTTACGTATTCTCTTTTAAATAAATTTGTGTTTATATTGATTTCTATAAATGAAAAATTTCGAATTCCTATTAAGCTATCTTTATTAATAGGTAATTTTATTTTAAATAATTCAAATATAGAAAAAATAAAATAAACAAAAGAATATGGTACTTTGAATATAATTATTCTTTTATTATGCAAAGATGCAAAATACCTATATAATTTTTCCATATTAATTGGGATGGGATTACTTACTGTAATAGAGCCTTTGAGGTCATTTAAAATACAATCCCAGATTATTTCAGAAAGTTCATTCGCAAAAACATAATAAAGTTTATCATTTTTGCTTTTTATCAATGGAATGAAAACAGATTTTTTTATGAAATTATCTATTTTCATTGCAATACCTCCTTTTCCAATAATTAAACTAGGCTTAATAATTAAATAATTACCATTATTAAATAACTTTTCTATTTTAAACTTTAATTTAGAATAATAAGATAAGCTTTTTGATGTGGCAGAAGCACTTGAAATATATATCAACTTAATATTGTTTGCCAATGCTATCTCGGCAATTTCTTTTGTTGCGAAAAAATTTATATCATTACTGACATCTTGTGAGATATTTGTTGTAAATTGATGAGCACAATGAATAATTATGTCGGATTTTTTTATAATAGATAATGCTTCGTCAGAAAGAGGTTTGTTTATGTCATAAAAAACATAATTGGAATCATTATTAGTGTTTTTGCGAGCAAAAGAGTATACAACACAGTTATGTTCAGTTAAAAATAAAAATAGTTCACGTCCTAAAAAACCATTTGCTCCTGTTACTATAATGTTGTATTTCTTTTGCATTTGAATATAAAGAATGTAAAATACGTAATGCGTTATTATGTTTTCTAAATTTTAATTATATTGATCTAAAATATTTATTAAAGCATCAATTTCTTCTATTTTTTTTTCTAATTCGATATTTTTGGATATGTTATTGTAAATAGAAGTGTCATTTTCTTCTTCCTCGCTTTCATTGTTTATCTCATTTAAAGAGTTCTTTAAGTATTCAAACAAAGTTTTTATTGTTGAGATATTAGAGCTAGGTTCGAAATATTCATTCTTTTCTTGTAATTTGGCTTTTATAAGAAATTCAATTATTTCTTTTTTTGTAAAAACAGAACCTTTGTGTAGTGGATTTATATAAAATAGAACAGTTTTTTTTTCAACTATTGGAACTTCTTGATTATAATTCAAATAAGCAAGAATATATTGCATTGGCAAACTGATTCCTTTTATAGGAATATTAAGATTTTCAGCAATAATATTATAAAGAATACCTAAAGACCAAGTATTGCCTCTTTTATTATCCAACAAATTATTAATAAACAAATTTTGTGTCAAATGTAAATTAATTGAATTACTATTAAATTTATGAATGTCGTAAAAAAAATGATTTAAAATTTTAACTTTTTGCAAAGGTGTTAGTGAATCATTTAATTCTTTCCAAATGTCATCTTTTAATTGTTCTACTTTACTTCTTATTTCTAATTCATTTATTTCAGGGTAATAATATTTTGAGAATAAGATGTATCCATTAAGTAAATTTTGATTTCCTGTCGTAACCCAATTTGTTAATTGTTTTTTTAATTCGTTTAATTGAATGTTATGAATAATGTTCTCTATTCTTTTTTGAACAAATTGTATAGGATTGATTTCCCATTCATTCTCCAGAATAGAGACAATTTCTATTCCATAAGATTCTAATTCCTTTTTTATAGAATCATAAATCTTTGTATCCGGGTCATCTAATAGGTTTAATAAAGCTCTAATTTTTCCCGTTTTGCTAGCCATTTATTTTTCTAATGCGTCTAATTTTAATGTGATTTCATTAATGTTTGTTTGGAAGTTTTTTATAATTCCATTATAATGAGTTTTAATTTCTTTTGTAGTTTTAGTTTTTTTGTCTATTTTAACTTGCGCAATACTATCAAAATAATTTTTTCTTATATTATCAATCATAAGATTAACTTCGTTTTGATTTTTTTTATATAATAATTGATATGTATAACAGTCATAAATTAATTCATTAGATACAAATTCTAAATCTTTTTTTAAATTTCTTACACTTGACATTTTTGTAATTTTTTTTGTTTGTAATTCTTTATATTTTTGCAAAAGTATAAAATACTTTTATCATTTAACACTTTTTTGTAATAATTTCTTTATGGCAGCATCTATTATTTTGTTGAATAATGTAATTTTTGCAATTAAAAATAGGAACAATATTTGATAATGATTATACCTTTTAATCAATTATTTAAATGGAATTAATTAAAGACATTATTTCTGAAGCAATAACTATAACAGGATTTGTTATGTCGTTACTTCTTCTTATAGAGTATGTTACCGTAATGACACGAGGGGATTTGTTTTCCAAACTTTCAGGTAATTCATGGTTGCAAATAATAGTAGCTGGCTTACTTGGTTTAATCCCAGGTTGTGTTGGAGGTTTTGCGGCAGTTTCTCTTTATACGCATCGTATAATTAATCTTCCTGCACTAGTTACAGTTATGATAGCTTCATTTGGAGATGAATCTATAATTATGTTTGGATTAATACCAGAAACAGCAATAAAATTGTCTGTTATAATATTTATAATAGCAATAATAGTCGGATTTATAATGAATGTTTTTTTTAAAAATAAGTTTTTTAAAACAGAATCTGTGCATTTTTTGAAAACGCATTCTCATGATGATGAATGCATAACTTTTTCTAGAAAAATAATAACAAAACAGTTAAAAGAGATAACGTTTACACGATTATTGTTAATTTCTGGTGGGGTATTTTTGTTAATATTATTATTATTTGACAAAATTGGAGGCGGACATAATCATGGCGCAGAGGAGCATTTAGAACAAGCACATTGGGGTTTTGAGAAGATTATTTTTCTAATTTTAATTTTGTTTAGTGTATTTGCTGTTTCGACAGTTCCTGAGCATTTTTTGAAAAAACATCTTTGGGAGCATATCATAAAGAAGCATTTTATTAAAATATTGATATGGACTCTTCTTGCATTAGTATTTATAAAAGTAGGATTAAATTATTTTGATATAAACCAATGGGTTGAGGCTAATCATCTCAGTATTCTTGTTATTGCTTTGCTTTTAGGTATTATTCCTGAGTCAGGACCTCATATCGTTTTTATAACATTGTTTGCTAATGGCTCTATTCCTTTTAGTGTTTTGCTTGCTAATTCAATTGTACAGGATGGACATTCTGGCTTACCTTTGCTAGCTGAATCTAAGAAAACGTTTATTGTAGTGAAATTAATTAATGTAATGGTAGGTCTTAGTGCTGGTATAGCTGGATATTTAATGGGATGGTAATTTTTTATATAAGCAAATTATGAATATAGAAAAACGAATAGAAGCATTTGCTAAATTGGGCAATGATATAGAAAATATAATAAAAATTATTCAAAATAAAGACAATTTAAAGAATGAATATTCTAGTTATGTAGAACTTATAAGAACGGAGCATATATATAACCCCTGGTTTACGCAAGACAATATCATAAAAGCATTAAATTCAATTAGAGAAAATCTTATTGAAGAAGATTTAACCAAATGGATTAAACCATATTACACTGAGTTACAGAATGGCAAAATTCAAAATGTAGCTGTTATTATGGCTGGTAATATTCCTCTCGTGTCTTTTCACGATATATTATCCGTATTAATAACCGGAAATAAATTAATAGCTAAAGTGTCATCACAGGATAAAAATTTGCCAATTATGATTTTTGACCTGTTGTATAAAATTAATCCACAATTTAAATCATTAATATCAATAGAAAATAGGCTTAGTAATTATGACAAGGTAATTGCAACAGGAAGTAATAATTCATCTCGATATTTTGACTTTTATTTTGGAAAAAAGCCTATAATTCTTCGCAAGCACCGTAACTCAATAGCTGTTATTAATGGAAATGAAACAAAAGAAGAGCTCAGTTTGTTGGGTAATGATTTGTTTACATATTTTGGTCTTGGTTGTCGTAATGTATCTAAAATTTATATTCCGGAATTTTATGATATTAATAACATTTTAAACAACATTTTGGAGCATTCAGAAATAGTAAACCATAATAAATATGGCAACAATTATGACTATTATAAAACCATTTTTATGATGAACAGTCTTGAAATAATTGATAATGGTTTTGTTTTATTCAAAAAAGATGATTCAATACACACGCCAGTTGCTGTCGTAAATTATCAATATTATGAAAATATAGAGGAAGTTAGCAATATTATAATGAAGAATATAGAACAAATACAATGTGTTGTTAATCAAAACAATATTTTTGCAAATTCTGTTAGATTTGGGCAAACTCAAAATCCAAAACTACATGATTATTCTGATGCTATTAATACTTTAGAATTCTTATTAAATTAAACCCTTCATTGCATGTTTTTTTTAATATTTTGGATTCTCTGAAAAAATCAAGAGTTATATTTATAATCATTGTTGTCCGTTAAAGTTTTTTTTTTAAAAGAGCCTGATTATAAATCAGGCTCTTTACTTTTGCA
>MEOD01000074.1:647-17194 GCA_001768555.1 Bacteroidetes bacterium GWF2_29_10 | reverse complement strand
TAAAAAAAACAATTGACATTTAAAGTTAAGTTTTGATCTAAGTTTAATCAGTTATAGTAGTTGTTTGAACAAAAAGTTTTGACCTTTCGTAAAAGGAATTATTGTGTAAAAAAATGAAAAAAACTAAAAAAATATTTTTGCATTATAATATTATTTGTACATTTGGTACAATTTTTTTTAAGTAAAATGGGAAAATTATAACTTTTAATATATGGAAAAAGGTACTCTATCTATAAGTAAAAGTCTTTGTATAGCTTTATTTTTAATAGTCTTTAGTAATTTTTATTATCAATCTGCTAATGCGCAGGAACTGAAAGCTAATGCGGGGCAAGACGTCGCAATTTGTAAGGGAGATAATGTTGGCATTGGAGGTGATGTTTATAGGCCTACAGCAGAAGGAGGAACAACATTCTATTCTTATGTGTGGTCCAATTTAGATGGGACATTAAATAATGTAGGTATTGCAAATCCTACGGCTACTCCAAGTGTAACAACAACATATACTTTAACAGTTTATGATGGAATTAATATCGAAACTGACCAAGTGGTTGTTTATGTATCAGTACCAAGTGGTACAATTTTAAATTTATCAAGCATATATTGTACAAATGCAAGCAATAGTACTCTGTCAGGCATTCCTTTAGGTGGAACATTTTCTGGTTCAGGGATGACTGGAAATGTATTTGATCCTTTTATTTCTGATACAGGAAAAATTTATGTTTCTTATCAATATACAGAAGTTTACAATCCTTTAATTACATTATTTGAAGATGATTTTAGCAAAGATAGAGGGTGGAAAGGTTATGAAGTTGGGGCATTAGATTCTGGGGGATGGCAAAGAGCTGCATTGAGTGGTTTAGGTAGTTTGTGCACAGGAGCAAGTGAACCTTTAGTTGATTATACATCAACGAATGCAGATAACATGATTTTGGGAACATTTTTAGGTGCTTGTTATCCTACAACTATGGCTCAAACTTATTGGATAACTTCTCCTGTAGTTAACTGTAAAAACATGGAAAATGTATATATTCAATATGCTCATTCTGCCTCATTTGAGAATGTTACTGATTTTTCTATAGAATTTAGAGATTCTAATTTGGTTTGGCATAAAGTTTACAAAACAACTTCTACGTCAATAAATCAAGCAGGATGGACAGTAATTCCTATTGTTGATGCATTTGATTATGCTACAAATAATCCTTATTTTCAAGTTAGATTTGGAATTGGACCAACATTGGGTTCAGTTAGTCATAAAGGTTGGATAGTTGATGATTTTAAAGTAGTAGGAAATTACTCGACAAATTGTGCAACTTTTGTTACTGATTCTACTTTTGTTGTTGCATTGCCAGTTCCTAACGCAGGAACAGACCAAACAATATGTACAGGAACTTCTGCAACACTTATTGCTACTAATTTCCCTACATCTAATTCATACACAAAATACAGTTGGTCAACAACTCCTGTTACTATTAATGACACTGTTATTACTCCTGCATTAGCATCAAATAACGTATATACTGTAACCGTTACAGATAGCATTGCGGCTTGTTCTGCAACTGATAATGTGTCTATTACTATAAATCCTCAACCTATAGCTCCTACATCTGCTAATACAGATGTTAATAACTTCTGCTCAACAGCAGGGGGTAATCTTAAACTATATGCCCAAGGTGGACTTGGTGATACTTTAAAATGGTACACAGGAAGTTGTGGAGGCACGTATGTAGGCTATGTTAAAAATCCAGGAGATACATTAACAATTATAAAACCAATAGTTACTACAACTTATTATGCAGCATGGTCAGTTGACAAATGTGCGCTTTCTGCTTGTGCTTCAGTGGTTGTTACTGTTGACCCAACACCAGTTGCTCCAACAAATGTTACTGTTGATAAAAACAATATTTGTCCAGAAGATGCAGGAAATATTACATTAACATATTCAGGAGGTACTGGAGAAAGTTTTGTATGGTATGAAGATGGTTGTGGAACAACTAATATTGGTTCAGGAAACAATCTTTCTATTGCATCTCCAACAACAACTACCACTTATTATGGTCGTTGGGAAGCTTGTGGATTTAATAGTTCTTGTGCTCAAGTTGTGCTTACAGTTCTTAGCCCAACTACAACTATTTCATCTAACAAACCTTCTTATTGCCTTGGTGATAATGTTTTGCTTAGTACTACAAATGGAGTAACATATAATTGGACTGCTTCAAATGGAACAATAACTCCAGATGCAACAAATGCAACTCCTTCAGGAAAGCCTTTATTTGATGTTACTTATACGGTGGATATTGTTGATGCTAATGGTTGTACTGCTTCTGATGACATAATAATATCTGTAGATACTAATACTAAAGTAAATGCGGGTGCTGACTTTGATTTATGTCTTGGATATACTAAAACAATAACAATTAGTGGAGGAGTTGGATATTTATATAGTTGGTCACCTTCAGCAGGTATTACAAATTATGGAGGAGGTCAATCAATAAATACTATATACGATTTTAGTCCTGCTGCTTTAACAACATATAAGGTTACAGCTACAGCCCCAACTGGTTGTATAGATATAGATACATTAGTTGTTACAGTTGTTCTACCTCCAGTTATAACGATGGGAGCAAACAAAACTATATGTAAAAATAATTCTACTACAATTTCAGTTACAGCTCCTGTAGGTTCTACATATTCTTGGGCTCCATCAGCTTCATTGTCAGACGGTACTGCTGCTACAACAAATGCGAGTCCTTTAGCAACAACTACATATAAGGTTACTGTTACAGATGCTTTTGGATGTACTTCAAGTGGTTCTTTAATTGTAGTAGTTAATAATTTGCCAGCACCAAATATTACAGCAAACCCAGCATTCGTTTGTAATGGTTCTGCTACTCAACTAAACTCAGGAATAGTAGGTGCTACAAAATATATTTGGGGACCTTGGAATGGTACTCTTAATGATTCATCTATTGCGATGCCTATGGCTAAACCAAATATTAATACAATTTATACTGTTACTGTTACTGATGCTTTTGGTTGTTCTGGAACAAACTCTTTATTAATACAAGTTTTTAATCCTCCAACAGTTAATGCAGGTGTTGATACTTTTATTTGTATTGGAAATAGTGTTACATTAAATGCTACTCATACTGGGGCAACATCTTATACTTGGAGTCCTACTGCTGGAATTCAAAGTGGAACTTATACTTTAACTCCTACAGTAACTCCAGCGGATACCACTGATTACGTGATTGTAGTTAAAGATTTAAATGGTTGTACTGCTACTGATACGGTAAACGTTCAAGTGCGTCTTTTCCCAATTGCAGATGCAGGGCCAAACCAAACAGTGTGTCATAATGATAATGTATTATTAGTTGCAACTGGTGGCAATACTTATTTATGGAGCACTACTGCTACTACCGATTCTACAATTGTTAACCCTATTAATCTAGGAATATTACCATCAAAAGACACATTATATAAAGTAACGGTTACTCTTAATGGTTGTTCTAAAATGGATTCTGTGAAGTTAACAGTAAAACCATTGCCTGTTACAAATGCAGGAATTGACACTAACGTTTGTTATGCTGAAAATGTGACTCTTATTGGAACGGGTGGAACTTCTTTCTTATGGAGTAATGGAAATACAAATAACACTATCGTTGTTAGTCCAACAAACACTATTACTTATATTCTCACAAGTACACTTAATGGTTGTACAGCTAGTGATGATGTTATTGTTGTTGTAAAACCTCTTTATGCAGTAGAAGCAGGATTTGACGAGTATATTTGCAACAAAGATTCTATTACTTTACTTGCAACAAACCCTACTGGGCATATTGCTACGTATTCTTGGAGCATAACAGGTGCTACTACTGACTTTAATATTGTTGCTCCAAATGTTACAACTACATATCAAGTTACTGGATTTATGGATAATGGTTGCAGCAACTTTGACGAAGTAGTGGTACATGTAAATTCTTTACCATTGCTTTCTATAGCAGGTTTAGATACAGCTTATTGTGCTAATGACCTTGATGTTGCCCTTGTTGGTATTCCTGGAGGTGGAGTATTCTCTGGTCCTGGAATGACAGGCAATGTATTCTCCCCATCATCACTTGGTGCAGGAACTTATGAAATTAAATATACTTACACTGACACTTTCTCTAATGTTCATAAAATATTTGAAGATAATTTCTCTTATGATAAAGGTTGGACTGGATATGGTCAAGGTGGCTGGGATAGATTACCTTCAACATTAATTGATTCATGTGATGGTGTTTATCAAAATCCTTTAAACGACACAAGTATAACTAAAGACAACATGATTATCGGGACTTTCATTGGTTCTTGTTATCAAAACAATATGACTCCTCCAGCAAAAGCTTTTCTTTCTCCAAACATTGATTGTAGAGGATATGACAATATTTATATGAAGTTTGCAAGTAATTCATCTTTTGAAGGAAGCAATTATGATACTGCTTTTATTCAGGTATTTGATGGAATAGGAGGAGTGCAAACAATATATTCTAATATGGGCGGTAATATTAATGATACAGGTTGGACTAATCGGTATTTTAATTTATCTGCTATAATTCAAAATAAACAATTTGTTAGAGTACAATTCCTTATCAGTTCTACTGATAGCTCTGGCACATACAAAGGATGGCGTATAGATGATTTTGAAATATTTGGCTCGTTTGATTCTTATTGTACTGATAGTATTATTGACACTGTAGTTGTTAATCCTCTTCCTATTGCGGATGCTGGTGCAGACCAAACTATTTGTTATGGTGTTACAACAAACATAGCTTCTGTTAATGTTGCAGAAAATTACACTTGGCATTACGATGCTACAGATACTTTAGTTATGGGATTCTCAACCACTCCTTTGATTACTACTACTTATTATTTAACTGTTAGTGATTTGGGATGTTCATCTTCAGACGAAATAGTTGTTACTGTTAATAATTTGCCTATTGCTAATGCAGGTAAAGACACTGCTATATGTTTCGGACAAACTGTTCAATTAGATGCAGATGGAGGATTTACATACACTTGGAATACTCAAGCAACTTTGTCAGATTCTACTATTAAGAATCCTATTGCTAATCCAACAATTACAACTACTTATATTGTTACTGCAACAAATACTATTACTGGTTGTTTCAAACCAGACACTATTGTTGTTACAGTTTTTCCAAAACCTTTTGTTGATATAATGAAAGATACTGCTATTTGTTTTGGCAGCTCATTCATAATTAATGTAAAAGATAGTGCCAGAGGCGATATCTTCGTTTGGACACCAATAGATAGTTTAAGTAATGCTTCTATTATAAACCCAATAGCTAGACCTGCTTTAACAACAAAATATTTCTTAAATCTTACAGATACTAATGGATGTTCTGCTATAGACTCAATAAATGTTACAGTTAACCCATTACCTATAGTTGATGCAATGCAAGACATGACTATTTGTTTGAATGATCAAATTGACTTAAAAGCTACTCCAAGTAGTCCTGCAAATAAATACATCTGGTTGCCTGATGGGCAAACAACAGAGGTTATTACCGTTAGTCCAATAAGTTCTAAAAAATACCATGTTACTGTTACTGATGTTAATGGGTGTTCTGGTAATGATAGCTTAAATGTTACTGTTAATAGCCTTCCTGTATCAAATGCAGGGTTGGATGTTACAATCTGTAGAAATGACTCTGCAAAACTTAACGAAATCAGTGGTACAATCGGAGCAAATTATTTTTGGACTCCTTCTGTTAGTTTAGACAATAATATTATACAAGCACCTACTGCATTCCCTGATTCGACAACAACGTATATTGTTACAATAACTGATATGAATGGTTGTAAGGACTTTGATTCCGTGGTTGTTACTGTTAACCAATTACCAGCTGTTAGCATTATGCCAAACAATAATATTATTTGCCAAAAAGATAGTGTTACTCTTAATGCTTTTGGTGGTGTTACTTACAAATGGAACTTTACTGCAAATACAACTTCTCAAGTAAAAGATGCACCAATGCTTACAACTACTTATTATGTTACCGCTACAGATGTTAACACTTGTAAAAATACTGCTTCAACAGTAGTTCTTGTTAACACTCTCCCTACTGTAACTCTTAGCGTTAATGATATTATTTGTTATGGTGATAGTCTTTTGATTAATGCATCGGGTGGAGTTTCTTATGATTGGTCTAAATCTTATGTATGGGCAAATGCTATAAAAGATAGTATTTATGCTAAGCCTACTACTACTTCTTATTATGTGGTTACTGTTACTAATGCAAATAATTGCTCTGCGAAAGATTCTATTATGGTAGTTGTTAATCCTCTACCTATTGTTAATATTGCAGCAGGAAATAACACTCTTTGTTTTGGTGATACTACTTATTTGAAAGTAAATGGAGCTTTATCATATATTTGGGATAACACACTTCCTGCAAACGATTCTGTTATTATAAATCCACTTGTGACAACTACTTATAATGTTACTGCTACGGATTTGAATGCTTGTGTTAATACTGCAAATATAGTAATCACTGTAAATCCTCTACCTTTAACTATTGCAAATATTAATAAAGACACTGTTTGTAAAGGAGATATGATAAACCTTAATGTTCAAACTCCTTCTGCAACAAGTACCTATTTATGGAGTGATGGACTGGGCTCGTTAACCTCAGTTAATACTGTTGCTAATGTTTCTCATTCATATATTCTAAAAGAAACTGATGTTAACACTTGTGTAAACTATGATACTGTTAGTGTATTTGTAAATGATTTACCAACGATTACAATAGCTTCTGTTAAAGATACTATTTGTTTAAATGATTCATTATTACTTGTTGCTCAAGGTGGAGTTTCTTATGTTTGGGATAATGGATTACCTGCAAAAGACAGTGTTTATGCAAAACCTATTGTTAATACAATATATACAGTTATAGGAACTGACTCTAATGGTTGTCAAAACAATGCTTCAAAATTCATTGTTGTAAATACATTGCCAATTGTTGTTGTTAGTCCTGCTAGTCAAACTGTTTGTATTGGTACTCAAGCTAGAATTATTGCTTCTGGTGGAATTATTTATAATTGGGATAATGGTTTACCTGCTAATGACACGGTGTTTGTTACTCCTAATGTTATCGGCACATATTCTGTGAATGTTACAGATATTAATGGTTGTCAAGAAACTTCTTCTGCAATAATAGATGTTTTTGCTCTCCCTGTTGCAGATGCTGGATTTGATAAAACTATATGCTTCGGTGATAGCACTCAAATTATTACTAATCCTGCATATACTGCTTTATGGAATAACGGTTTAACTATTAGTAACAATGATAGTACTAACACTACTATTTGGGCAAAACCTATTGCAACTACTACTTATATATTAAAGGTAACTAATGCTAACTCTTGTACCGATAAAGATACTGTTATTGTTTATGTAAATCCATTGCCTATTGTTAATACTAATGGCAACCAAACAATATGTATTTATGATACGGCTACACTTGTTGCTACAGGAGGAACTTCTTATTTATGGGCACCAAATACAGATATTAATGATAATACTAAGGATACTGTTAAGGTATACCCAACTACAAATACTACTTATAATGTTACTGTTACCGACAATAACTCTTGTAGTAACACGAACATGATAACTGTTACAGTTAATTCTCTACCTATAATTACTATTTCTAAAGATACATTTATTTGTGCTGGAGATTCTATTGCGATAATGGCAAGCACTCCTGGATTTGCTAATTACACTTGGTCGCCTGTTGCAGGTCTTAATTATACAAATATTGATTCTCTAAATGCATCACCTGTTGACACTACTATATATACAGTAACTGTTACGGATGCTAATAATTGTGTAAATACAGCTGCGGTTACTATTAACGTTAATCCTATTCCTGTAGTTAATGCTGGCACTGACTTTACAATTTGTAATGGAGATCAAATTACTTTAAAAGTTGCTAATACTTACGATACTTACTCTTGGAGTAATAATGTTTATACTTCTGACAATATTATTTCCCCTATTATTAGTACAACTTACGAAGTTACTATATCTAAAGATGGTTGTACAAACTCTGATGATGTTGTTGTAAAGGTTAATAATCTTCCTGCTTTAACTATCAATATTGATGACGACACAATTTGTGTTGGACAAACATCAAACATTGAAGTGCTTACTGCTGGTGGTTCTACTTTTAATTGGAGTACAAGCGAAAGTGTTGCAAAAATTACTGTAAACCCAATTACAACTACAACATACTATGTTACTGTTTTAAATGCAGAAGGTTGCTCAATACTTGATAGTGCAGTTATTTATGTAAACAACTTGCCTATAGTAAGTGCTGGTGCAGATCTTGCAATATGTATTGGTGATAGCATTACTATTAATGTTGGAGGTGCTAAAACTTACAATTGGTTACCAACTGAATCACTAGATAATAATCTTATCGCTTCTCCAATGGCAAAACCAACTATTAATACCACTTACACTGTAACTGGTACGGATGACAATGGTTGCACAGCTACTGACGAGGTAATAGTGACAGTAAACGCATATCCTATAATGACACTTACTAACGATACTGGAATGTGCCGTGGTGATTCTATCGTTCTTACTGCTACTGGTGGAGATTCTTATTTCTGGAGCAATGGAAAAACTACTCCTTCTATTACAGTTAAAGATAATTTCTCTATTATATATGCTGTTACTGTTAGCTTAAACAATTGTAAAGTTTCAGATAATGTTCTTGTTAGTGTATTTGACCTTCCTACTGCTAATGCAGGAAAAGATACATCTTTATGCTATGGACAAAATATCCAATTATTGCCTGATGGTGCTGGAATAGGTGGTTCTTACACTTGGAGCACTTCTTATGGTTTAACTGATTCTACAACACAATATCCTTTTGCAAGCCCATCTGTAACTGTCACATATACTCTTACTACAACTAACCAATACGGTTGTTCTGATACTGATGAGATTGTTGTTACTGTTAATCCGCTTCCAGTTGCTGACTTAGGTGCAGATTATAGTATTTGTAAGGGTTCTGATGCTGTTTTAGTTGTAACAGGTGGAACTTCTTTCTTATGGGAAGATGCTTCAACAAATGATACTCTTGTTATTGTTAGCCCTCTTGCTACAAACACTTATAAAGTAACAGTAAAAGACAATAATACTTGTTCTGATACGGATGAAATTATTGTATATGTTAATGATATTCCTGTTGCTAATGCTGGTGGAGATCGCACTATATGTTTAGGTACAACTATTGACCTTGAAGCTATTGGTGGAACTACTTATTTCTGGAGTTCTGGACAAAATACTGCTAAAATTACTGTAACTCCTGATACTTCTATTATTTATGAGGTTATCGTTTACAAAGATGGTTGTTCGGCTTCAGATGATGTTGTTGTTATGGTTATTGATCCTTCTGTAAATTCTATGGTTAGTCCTGATGTTGCAATTTGTATAGGTGATAGCACAACATTGCTTGCAGCTGGTGGTGACAACTATTTATGGTCTGATGGCTCTACAAATAGTTATTTAACAGTTAAACCTCTTGTAACAACTACATATAATGTTACTATTAGCTTATTCGGTTGTAGTGTTGTTAAGGCTGTTACAGTTACGGTTAATCCGTTACCGCTTGCTTTTGCTGGTAACGACATTACTGTTTGTAAAAACTCTACTGTTAACCTTGATGCCGACGGAGGAGTATCATATAAATGGAGTAATAGTGTTAATACAGAAGTAAACCCAATCACTGCAAGTATTGATGAAACATACTATGTTACTGTTACTGATGTAAACGGTTGTGTGGCTGTTGATGATATTAATATAACTGTAAACGAATTGCCTGACTTATATGTTGGGGCTGATGACGCAATTTGTATTGGAGATTCAATCCAATTGATTGCTCAAAGCTTGCATAATATTGTTACATACCAATGGGATGTTGCAAACTTAGGACTTACAGATTATACTGTAGCGAATCCTTATGCCAAACCTGTTATTAATACTCAATACTTATTATCTGTAACTGACGACAATGGTTGTACTGCTACTGACGATATTCAAATAATAGTAAACAACTTGCCTATAATTAACACTTCTGGTGACAAAACTATATGCTTTAATGATAGTGTAATGATTTCAGGCTTTAATGCTAATGCTGTTAATTACGTATGGACTCCTCAAGCTGGATTAAGTGCAGATAACATTGAAAACCCAATGGCTTCTCCTGCTGTTTCTACAACTTATAAAATTGCTATAACTGACATTAAAGGTTGTGTTAATATAGACTCTCTTGTTGTTAATGTTAATGCTTTACCTGTTGTTAACGCTGGTAATGATACTGCTTTCTGCTTATGGCAAAAAGTTCAACTTAACGCTACTGGAGGTTTAACTTATCAATGGTCACCTTCTTATGGCTTAGACAGAATAGATACAGCTACACCTATGGCTTATGGTTTAATTACTACAACATATACCGTTACTGCTACAGATGCTAATAGTTGTTCTTCTACTGATGACATTGTTGTTAAAGTTAATGAATTACCTATTGTTAATGCTGGTAATGATGTAAGAATATGTAATGGAGATGTATTTAATATTCCTACTGTAACATCTGCTAATACTTTCCTTTGGACTCCAAATGATAGTATTGATTTCACAGATATTCAAAACCCTAATGTAAACCCTTCTAAAACCACAACATATAATGTTAGTGTTACTGATGTAAACGGTTGTACAGCTACTGATGATATCATTGTATTCTTACCTTGGGCTCAAGCTGGTATTGACAAGACAATCTGTTATGGTGAAAGTGTTACTCTAAAAGCATTTGGTGGAGAATCTTATATATGGAATAACGGACAAACAACTTCTGAAATAGTTGTTAGCCCAGATACTGTAACTCCTTTCTCTACTTACATTGTTATGACTTTAGACTCTGTTGGTTGTTCTGCTTTTGACACTATCGATATTTATGTTAATCCTGTGCCATATACTGATGCTGATGCTGACCAAACTATTTGTTATGGCAAATCTGTAACTTTAACAGCTAATGGTGGAGACACTTACCACTGGAGTACTAATGATGATGTACAAACAATTATTGTTGCTCCTGCAATAACAACTACTTATTATGCTACTGCAACAAACTTCTTCGGTTGTAGCACAATGGACAGTGTTATTATTACAGTTAATCCTTTACCTATAGCTAATGCAGGTGCTGACATAACTTTATGTTACGGTGTAACTGATACATTAATTGCTACAGGAGGTATCGTTTACAATTGGGATAATGCAACAATGCTAGACACTAATATTATTACTGCTTCTGTTACTAAAGACTTTATCGTTACCGTAACTGATACTAATAGTTGTTCTCAAACTGACACAGTTAATGTATTTGTTAATCCTTTGCCTATAATTAATATTGGAAATGATACTTCTGTTTGTTTCGGAACAGATATCCAATTATTAAACAAAAACGCAAATGCTACAGATACTTACTTATGGAGTCCATCTGCTTCAATAAATGATACAATATTTGACACTCCTGTCGATACAACTATTTACTCTGTAATAATTACAGACGTTAACGGTTGTATTGATTCTGCTTTTGTAACTTATAACATTATTCCTCTTCCTATAGCAACTCTCACTAGTGATGATGCAATATGCTTAAATGATTCAATCAAGCTTATTGCCCAAGGTGGTGCTTCTTACTTGTGGGATAATGCAACAACAAATGACACTCTTACAGTTAAACCATTAGTAATGACTAAATACTTTGTTACAGTATATGATCAATACGGATGTAATGTAATTGATTCAGTTGAAATAACTGTTAATCCTCTTCCTACTGCATACTCAGGTATTGACACAACAATATGCTTTGGAGATAATGTAATCCGTACAGCTACTGCTGGTACTGCTTATGTATGGTCAACAGGCGACTTAACAGATGCAATTAATATTGCTCCAACTTATGACAGCACATTTATTGTTACTGTTTTCAACACTTTTGGTTGTTATGCAATTGACTCTTTCAGCGTATATGTTAACTCTCTTCCTGTTGTTAATATATTGGCTAATTCAGATACTGTTTGTAGTGGTTCTTATTTCGAACTTATTGCTCAAGGTGGTATTACTTATTTATGGAACACCACTCAAGTTGAAGATACTATAACTGTAATTCCTACTGCAACAATTGACAGTATTATCAATTACACCGTTACTGTTACTGATATTAACCTTTGCCAAAACAATAAAACAATTGCTCTAAAAATAATGCCTTCACCTATAGCTAATGCTGGTGCTGATGTTACTACTTGTAGCAACAGTCTTCCTGTTATATTGGATGCAACAGCTTCAACTAATTACACAGGTGGTTCTATTAAATGGAGCACTGGCAACTATGACACTAAAGCATTGGTTTTCCCATCCGTAACAACAAGTTATACTATTACAATAATTTCATTAAATGGTTGCTTTGATATCGACACTGTTAATGTTAAAGTTAATCAATTTGTAGAACCTGTTATATTTGCTACTAATGGCAAAACAGGATTCTGTGATAATGATTTAATTCTTAACCCAGTCAATACTACTCTTAAATTAATTACAGACCCTAGCTATGCAACTATTATTTGGAGTCCAAACTTAGAAACAACAGATTCTATTAATATTACAACTGTTGGTAACTACTATGTTGAAGTAGTTGACACTAACGGATGTACTGGCGTATCGGCTACGACTGAAGTTAAAATACATGTAACCGAAAAACCTGAACTAATGGCTGATGATCCTGACCGAACAATTTGTGAAGATGACACTATGCTGTTATTCTTAAAAGGTGATATCTATGGTACTAAATTCTATAAATACAAATGGAATAGTGGTTCTTCAACTCCTAGCATAAAAGTTACTGAAGCTGACAAATTCTATGCAGTAACTGTAACTGATTATGCAGGTTGTATAATCCCTGTAGATGGATTTAGTATATACATTGACCCTAAACCTATTGCTTCATTCAGCTTCACTGATTCGGCTCATTTCGTTAAGTTTATCAATCAATCTAAATATGCAGAATCATACTCTTGGGAATTTGGTGATGGTGAAACATCTAACGAATATAGCCCTGTTTACGATTACGAATACGATGGATTATTTGTTGTAAAACTTACTGCTACTAACAATTGTGGTACTACCCAAGACACAATGCTTATAGAAGTTATGGAATACAACTCTATCGCCGAAAATGGAGAAGTAATCATTAGCAACTTACACATATACCCAATCCCAGCTAACCAATTCATTAACGTAGAATTTAGCTTCTCTGACGCAACTCCAAAAGCTATTACTATTAATGATATATCTGGACGTATAGTTTACTCTCAAGACCTAAATCAAACAATTAAAGAACAAAAACACCAAATAAACGTCTCGCAATTTAACAATGGCGTATATTTCATCAATATCAAAACCGATAAAGGTGACATAAACAAAAGAGTTATTTTCGGAAGATAAAAACCATACTTAGGGGCAGAAATGTTTTCTGCCCCTAAGTATTATTAGGTTGTAAAAAAACAATAATTATGAAAAGTTGTTTTTTTATTTTTGTAGTGATTTCTTTAATTGGCAAAGAATTATACAGTTTTTTAAAATCAAATATTGTTTAAGATGAATATAGATTTGAATAAAAATAAAAAGGCTTTTTGTTCATATAAACAAGTTCGGGTAAGCAATAGAGGGCTGTTGCTAATTGTGATAAATAATTTTTAGAAATATTATGGCAATTAGTGAAAAAAATAGAAAAATATTATGGGGTAAGTCAGGAAATAGATGTGCTTGTTGCAAAATAGAACTTGTTGCAGAAAAGGACAATAAAGATATAAATCTAAACTTAGGAGAAGAATGTCATATTATAAGTAGTAAAAATAAGGGACCAAGACATAAAAAATTTTTAGACGATTATGATGCATATAATAACTTAATTTTACTTTGTAGAAATCACCACAGAATGATTGACGAGAAATTTGAAACATATACAGAAGACTATCTACATAAAATAAAAGCCGATCATGAGAAATGGGTCAAATTAACAATTGACAAAGCAATAAAAGGGAATTCAAACAACTCTCAAAAACTTCTAAAAAGGCTAACATCTGGAAAGGAATTGATTGATATAGTAAATGGAATGGGTGCATCAGAATTTGACCATGATGAGTTAAAGAATGAGAAAGAAGTTGAGCTGATAGGTTCATTTCTACAGACCTTGAGAGACTGGGGAGATTTAATTGGAATGGGATCAATAGAAACTCAACAAATTGTAGAAATTGGATTCAATTTAACTAAAGATTTAAAAGAGATTGAGAATCTTGGCTTTATGGTTTTTGGTGATGCAAGAAAAGCTCGAATAACTAATGACCAAAAAGATAATTTAGGAGTATGGAAAATTGCAACAATTGTAGTAAAACGAAGTGATAATCCGGAAATAATTAATTTGATAGATGTAGTAGAACAAATTTAAAAAAAACAGTAATAATGAATAAAATTGTAAAAATAGAAAGGGATATTAAGGAGTTTTTTTTGGTACCGTTCAAAAAAGTGTGTCTTATAAAAAACTCCGTGAACTTCGTGTAATTCCCATCTTCTCCGTGTAATTCTCCCTATAATGCATTAAACCCAGATTAGTCATTAGAAAAAACATAATAGAACAATTGATGGCGTTTCATGTTCTTCTATCACCCTGATGTCAGAAGGGATTTTAGTGTCGCCCTTTTAGGGCTTGGATTTGAGAGATGTATGCATGCCACCCGCTTCGCAGGTGGTTACTATTGTGTCGCTCCTTCGGAGCTATTAATTTGAATTTGTTATTATCAAAAAAATCCTAATGACTAATTTGGGTTAAAATCTTTATACGTAACTAAATTTTACTTATATTTGACTTTTTAAAAGGATACTTTTTTGAATCTAAAAATGGAAAACGAAACCAAAAATATCTTTAAGAATAGAACAATCTGGCTTCGGGCTGATTTCCATTTACATACTAAGGCTGATAAAGAATTTTCGTATTTAAATAATGAAAATGATTTGTCAGTTCGTTTGATTGCCGAAATAGAGGCACGTCGCAAACAGTACGAATATTACAGAGGCAGATTGTTGGATTTTAAATTATTAACCCATTAATCACTATTTTCGTTATGGAAAAAGGAAACTCAATAAAACTTTTTGAAGATAAAAAAATCCGTTCGGCATGGAACGAAGAAGAGGAAGAGTGGTATTTTTCGGTAGTAGATGTAATTGATGTACTTACCGATAGCGCCAACCCTACCGATTATTTGAAAAAGTTGCGTAAGCGTGATACCTTGCTCGGCGATTACATAGGGACAAATTGTCCCCAGGTAGCTATGACCACCGAAACAGGGAAACAGCGTAAAACATTAGCTGCCAATACTGCACAGCTTTTCCGTATCATTCAGTCAGTTCCTTCAAAAAAAGCGGAACCATTTAAGCTATGGTTAGCCGAAGTAGCGAAACAACGATTAGACCAACTACAAGACCCTGAATTATCTATTGAACAAGCAATGACAGATTATAAGCGTTTGGGTTATTCTGATAATTGGATAAATCAACGCTTGAAAAGTATAGAAATACGCAAAAACTTAACCGATGAATGGAAACGCTTAGATTTGGTTGAAGGTATTGAGTTTGCTACTTTAACCGACATTATATACAAAACATGGGCAGGTAAAACAGCTAAAGAATACAAGAAATTCAAAGACTTAAAAAAGGAAAACCTTCGTGATAACATGACCAACAAAGAATTGGTTCTCAATATGCTTGCCGAATTGTCAACCAAAGAAATATCGGAAACAACCAATCCCGAATCGTTTCCCGAACACGAAGATGTGGCACGCCGTGGTGGTAATATAGCCAAAGAAGCCCGTTTGAAATTAGAAGCTGAAACAGGTAGAAAGGTAGTCAGTCCGCTAAATGCAAAAAGCATACGCTCTATTGAAAACAGCAAAAAAGATAAACTAAAAGGTAATAAATAGAAGATAAAATTATGATTAAAAGCGACACTATCCAATAAAGTGTGTAAACTAAAAAGTATAATTATTTAACATTTTAATCTAGGTGCAAAAATAATTAAAAATTGATTAAGAATAATATCCCAGTTATTGATAGGCATGCTCCATTTTTTTGTAGCTTCTCTAAGAGCCAGATAAGTTGACTTTAAGACTGCATCATCTGTAGGGAATGAAAGCTTGTTTTTGGTGTATTTTCTGATTTTTCCATTTAAATTTTCAATCAGATTAGTAGTGTAAATAATTTTTCTAATTTCAACTGGGAAGTCAAAAAAGCAGTTAGATTTTCCCAGCTTCTAACTTCTACAACGTCCTCCCGAACTCCTCCGATGTCCTTCCGATGTCCTTCCGAACTTCTACAACGTCTTCCCGAAGTCTTACAACGTCCTCCCAAACTCCTCCAACGTCTT
>MEOD01000074.1:0-622 GCA_001768555.1 Bacteroidetes bacterium GWF2_29_10 | reverse complement strand
AACTCCTACAACGCCTTCCCGAAGTCTTACAACGTCCTCCCAAACTTCTACAACGTCCTCCCAAAACTCCTACAACGCCTTCCCGAAGTCTTACAACGTCCTCCCGAACTCCTCCAACGCCTTCCCAAACTCTTACAACGTCCTCCCTAACTCCTACAACGTCCTCCCTAACTCCTCCGATGTCCTCCCGAACTTCTACAACGTCTTCCCTTTTTTAGAGATGCTAAACATAACATCTCTAAAAGATTAGGAGTTTTAATCTATTTTAATAATTTTCTTAATTGTCAATTCATTATTATAGATAAAGTGTATAAAGTAGATATTACTTTCGTTTGTTGCAAAAGTGTAATTTATTGAATAAGTCCCTTTATTTTTATATTCATTGTTTATAATTGCACCAACCATTTGCCCTTTAATATCAAATAATGAAATTGTAACATTGCCATCATTAGGAATTGTATATGAAACAGTAAACTGCTCATTAAATGGATTTGGATAAGCGGATAGTTGATAATTTATAACTGCATTACAATAAACTTCATTTGATAATTTTTCTTGGTTAGTTTTAATACTTTTGGTTTGTAAGGTGTTAAATTGTTGTATAGCACTAAAGTTGGAATAC
>MEOD01000073.1 GCA_001768555.1 Bacteroidetes bacterium GWF2_29_10 | reverse complement strand
AAAAAAAGAAGAAAATGGTTTGTAGGTTTATGGGATTATCCTTTAGATATGAGTCTAAAATTACCTAACGCGTAATCTGGGTTAAATCGTGATTATTGCAGCGGTCTAATATTATGGAACGCGGATTAGGGCAAATATTGATTCGCCAAATCTTGTCATCTCATTGTGGGTTAAAATAATTGATAATGGGGAATTAATAACGGGGATTAGTAAGGTATATAGTTTATTTACAGGTCGATGATGTTATTTTTGATTGCGAATTTGACGATATCGACAGTGCTTTTGATATTTAGTTTTTGCATTATATGATTTTTGTGAGATTCCACAGTTTTAACTGAAATGCATAGTTTTGAAGCGATTTCCTGATTGCTAATTCCCAGGGAATGCAGTTTTATTATTTCAAGTTCGCGTGTTGACAGTAGTTTTTTAGATTGCTCACCTTTTGCTTTGCTTATAAAGCTTTTAAGCATAACGTTTGATATTAGTGGGCTGAAAAATTCTTCGTTTTGATGAATAGCTTCAATAGCGTTTATTAGTTCTTTTTTGTTTGTATTTTTGGGGAGATAACCTTTTGCGCCAGCTTTTATGGCGTTAATGATAAATTCTTCGCTGTTATACATTGATAGAATTAGGATTTTGACTTTATCATTATAGATATTTTTTATTCTTTCGGCGATTTCAAGTCCAGATATTTCAGGGAGAGATATGTCAAGAATAATAATGTCGGGTAATCCATTTTTTAGCAATAATGTTAATTCTTTGTAGTTATCAGTTTCAGCTACAACCTGTATATTTGACGAGCTGTTTAATATAGCTTTGATGCCATCACGAAAGATATGATGATCGTCAACTAAAATAACTTTAATTTTGTTTGTTTCCATGAGGTATGCTAATATTTATTTTTGTTCCTTCATTTGTGTTGCTGCTTATTTGTAAGTTACCATTCAGGAGGCTAACGCGAGTGCGAATATTGTATAATCCATTTCCTGGATAGTAGTTGTTTGTGTCAAATCCTTTTCCGTTGTCAAAGATATTAAGTATTAATAGATTTTCGTTTAGCGACATTGTTATGGATGAGTTGGTTGCTTCGGAATGTTTGATAATGTTATTTAATGCTTCCTGAACAATTCTGTAAAGGTAAATTTTTAATCTGGAGTTTTCTTCAATTGTAATGTTTTCATCAGAAGTGAAAGCAACTTTAATTTTAGTTCTTAAGCTGGTATCCCGACACAGTTTATTGATTCCGCTGATTATTCCGAACTGGATTAGCTCGGGAGGCATAAGGTCCTGAGAGATGTTTCTTGTTTCGTCAATAACATTATTAAACATGTCTTTTATTTCTTCGACAGAGTTTTTCATTTCATGGGCTTCCAAATCAACAGTGTTTTCGAGTTTCATTTTAATGGCAAGTATTGTTTGTCCGAGGCCGTCATGAATATCTCTTGAGAGTCTTTGTCTTTCTTGTTCCTGTCCATCAATAACGGCGTTTATTTTTTCGCTGTTTAATTTTTCTTCAATTAGTTTGCTTTCGTTGAGTTGGTCTGTTTTTGTTTTCAGGTTTAAAGACATATCATTGAATGTTTTCACGAGGCTTCCTATTTCGTCATCAGAAAATTGTTCATTTATAGTAGGGAATTCGCCTTTACTTATAGCGATTGCTGCTTCTTTCAATTTGTTTATAGGAGATATTATTTGCATAGACATAATGAATGCAGCAATGAATAGTAGAAGCGCGATTAGAGAGCTAATTAAAAGTATGTCTTTTCTAATTGTGTAGAGTGGGGTGTATGTTTCTTCGACGTCTATTTCTGCAAGAAGTATCCATTCCAAATTCATTATGTTAAGCTTGCAGAAAGAACTAAAAACTTCCTTGTTGCGGTAATCAATTATTATTTCGGTTCCTTCGTTTTCGGTTTTTGCTTTTGAAATTGAAGTTGTGTTTACATTTTGTTTCATTATAGAGTTATGAACAAATCTAGATTCAGATCGCATCAAATTGTCTTTACCTACTAGATAAATTTCACCAGTATAACCTAATCCTGTTGAAGGGCTTTTTTCAAGTAAAATATTATTAATTATTGTTATTGGTATGCGAAACAGTAATGTTCCAACAATTTTCTTGTTGTTAAAAGAGGGCACTCCCAGATATAAATAAAAAGAAGAGTCGGTGGAGATTAAATCTGTTAGCAGCGTTTTTTTCTCTTTTGTGATTTTTTTGCAAATAGCAATTTCTTTTTCGTTTTTATCAATTTTATTTGGGGTGTTTGCTTGCAGGCTGAAAGAGTTGTATTCAGAATTTGCTCTGCAAACAATTAATTTATCGAAGAATTTGTAATCTTCAAAATATGACTGGATTTTATTAGCTAGGCTAGAGTCGGACAGATTAATAGAATTATCAAATAGTTCTTGTTTTATGCTTGAAGTTGCAAAGCTATTTACGTTTGTTTTAATGTCGGAAAACATTTGTTCAAGAATTGTCTTTTTTGCAATTCTTAAAGATACGAGCTGATTAAAAGTGCGGTCTTTTAATGCTTTTTGAGCGCTATAATAAGAATAAGAGCTAACTATGATGACAATTATTAGTCCAAATATAACAAAATTAAGTATCAACTTCTCCTTTATGGAAAAGTACCTTTTTTTTGTTGTTATTTGTTTACTCATATTGCATCATATCTTTATGTTTTAGAAATACAAAGATATTTTTTTTGAAACAATATGCCAAAATTTGCTAATAGTTTTTTTTGATGTTGTATGATTTCAGTTATTATTAAAATTGCTGTTTTTTTTTATTTTTTCTTGTTTTTTAAAACTTTCGTATTGGAATGATATATTTTGTATGTTTGCTGTCCAAAAAATTAAAGTATTATTAGATTATAAATTCAATGCTTTTAAAGAAAACGATAAAATATTTTATATTTATTATAGCTTTTCTTATAGTTCTCTACTTTGCTATTATATTTAATCTCCTTTGGCTTTTTGGTAGTACTCCTGAAATTAAAAAAGGTCAGGAGTTAGATATTAACTATGCATCAGAAGTATACACAAGAGAAGGCGTTCTGATTGGAAAGTTTTACAAGGAGCATAGAGATCCTATTGCAAATATTAAAGAGTTAAACCCAATTATTATTAAAGCATTACTTGCAACAGAGGATATCCGTTTTTATGAGCATAAGGGTGTTGACTTTGAAGCAACAATGTCAATAGTTTGGTATATGCTGAAAGGAGATAATAGAGGAGGAAGCACAATAACGCAACAATTAGTAAAGAACATATTTCAAACAAGGTCGAAAAAAATAAATAATGGATTATTAGGATATATCCCTATTGTAAAGATACTTATTATTAAATTAAAGGAATGGATAACTGCATATAATATCGAAAAAATCTACAGTAAGGATGAAATTCTATTGCTTTATTTTAACACAGTTCCTTTTGGAAATAATACTTTTGGGATAAAGGTTGCAAGTCGGATTTATTTTAATAAATTGCCGGAAGAAATAAATATTCAGGAAGCAGCTTTACTTATAGGCATGCTTAAAGCTACCTCATTTTATAATCCTTTAAAAAATCCAGAAAAGGCAATTGAACGACGCAATGTTGTTATTGACCAAATGCTGAAATATAAGTTTGTTACAAAGCAAGAGCATGATGATGCAATTAATAAACCATTGGGACTAGATTACACTCCTTATAATTCAGATAACATCAATTTTGCAGAACATTTTCAAAATGCAGTATCCAAAAATATAAAGAATATTCTAAAAGCTAAAGGGTATGATATATACTCTGACGGATTGAAAATATTTACTTCTTTGGATTACTCAATGCAAGTTCATGCAGAAAGTTCTGTCGAAGAACAATTGAAAAGATTGCAAAAGAAATTTAATAACCATTGGGAGGGCGAAAATCCATGGATAGATGAGAAAAATAATGAAATCCCTAACTATATTGAAAATATAGAAAAAAGAACTGATTTGTATAAAGCCTTAAAGAAAAAGTACAGACAATATCCAGACTCTGTTGATATTATTATGAATACTCCTCGCAAAATGAAAGTGTTTACCTGGAATGGCGAAAAGGACACAATGCTTACTCCTATGGATTCTATAAGATATTATAAAAGATTTTTACAGGCAGGATTTATAACAATGGATCCTTTTACTGGTGAGGTTTTAACATGGATTGGAAGTATTAATAACAAGTATTTCAAATACGACCACGTAAGTCAGTCTAAGCGACAATCAGGCTCTACTTTTAAACCATTTGTTTATACTGCAGCTATAGATAAAGGTGGATATTCTCCTTGTGATAGAATAATAGATCACCTCGTAACAATACGCTATGAAGAAAATGGAGAAAAGAAATCTTGGACTCCTCAAAATGCAGATTGGGAATATACAAATGCTCCAATGACTTTAAGAAGGGCTTTAGGGCGCTCAATTAATTCGGTTACAGTTCAATTAACAGAGATAATGACTCCCAAAGTAGTTGCTGAATATGCAAATAAAATGGGAATTAAAAGCAAATTAAAAGCAATACCTTCTATAGGGTTGGGTTCAAATGAAGTATCTTTATTTGAGATGATTAATGCTTATTGCACTTTTGTTAATGGAGGTTTTTATGTTGAGCCAAAACTCGTTACTAGAGTATATGACAGGCATTGGAAATTAATTCATGAATTTAAAACAAAAAAGAATAGGGTAATAACTAAAGAATCAGCATTCTTAATGACGTATATGCTTAGGGGTGGGGTAGAGGAGCCAGGAGGCACTTCGCAAGCTCTTTTTGAATGGGATATTTTTAGAGGTAACGAGGTTGGAGGAAAGACTGGAACTACATCTAATTATTCCGATGGCTGGTTTATTGGAATTACTAAGGATTTAGTTTCTGGTGCATGGGTTGGAGGTGATGACAGATGTATAAGATTTAGAAGTTCAGAAAAAGCAGAAGGTTGCCGAACCGCTTTACCTATCTATGGAATATTTATGGAAAAAATATTCCAAGATACAAGTATTAAATACAAACCTGCACGTTTTCCTTCCCCAGATTTCGATGTTAAGAAAGAATATAAATGCACTTCGTATCATGAAGAAGAACCAGAAGATTTAGAAAGTGACTCAATCTACGACGAAGAATTCGATAATTATAATGACGAGGATAATAATAAATAGTGATGCGAGTTGAATGAAAAAACAAACTTTTTCGTTATAAAATAATTTTTAAAGTCATCCTGTTAGGTATGAAAGCTTGTTTTTGGTGTACTTCCTTTCCATTTCTTCAATCCATTTTGCTTTAATATCGATAGGTACTGACTTCCAAAAAGCAGCAGAATCATTTCTCACTCAAGTCATAAACTGAGACCGTTTATTAATAATAAATGAGTTTTGCGTTTTTAAGCAGATTATAATTAACAATTTTCTTTTGTAACTAAAATAAAAGAATGCTGGATGCCTTTATAGTGATTATAAATCAAAATATTATTATATTTTAATTTTGCTTCTTGCCTAAAAATAATATCTTTTGGCACGTATTGCTTTAATAATATATTATAAGCCAAATACAGAGCAAAAGCACTAGACGTAGGATATTCTCCAACAAGATTTTTATACATAAGAACGGATTGATTAACAAATAATTGTTCCATCATTCTATAATAAAAATAATCACTTCTAATATCTCCATTCATGCCAAATATCAAAATGTCAATATGGTCTATTTTGAGATTATTTCTTTTTAAAATATTAATAGCAGTATTATGTAATTCTTCTTCTGTAGGAAAAGTTATTGTTTGAATGTCGTTTATTTTAATATTATTATTGCCTGTTAATGACTCTAGAATGAACATTGTTGAGCCTTCTCCACAAACGGTTCCTTTTGTATTTGAATAAATTAATTGACTTGAACTACACTCCTTATCCTTAAATTGACCCGCAGATTTTTCTATATTAAAATTGTAATTAGAAATTTCTTCTACACCACCTACTAAAAGTCTCTTTACTTTATTTTCTAATAACAATATTTTTGCATCTATTAGTGCATTTTCAAAAGCTAAACCTTTATGAACATGTGTTGTATTATAAGAATTATTAGAGGTTAATAAAGCCAACTGACCAGCCAAAGCATTTGGGGTACTTTGAACAAAATTAGTTGGAGTTAACATGCCTTCTTCGTAATCTTTTATTTGATTTAAAAATTTTATGCAATCCTCTAAACCTCCTTCTGAAGATCCTATTATTATTCCATCTACATTACAATAATTACGCAAAAGAGGCAATGCACAACCTATGCCCATACGTAGCGAACGTCCCATCCGTCGCAATTGATTAGGCTTTATTATTCCTGTATATTCAGGTTCAATAGCTAAAAACTTATTTCCGTAAAGTTGTTTTATTGTAGATGAGAATATATCATTATTATATGTATTCTGAGGTGATATAGCTATTGTATCTTTAATAAACATTATTTATCCTTTCAAATATTAATGAGGTACAGTTTCCACTAAAACCATAAGAATTAGACATTACAAACTTTATATTTGCATTTTGGATGTTTTTTGTTATTGGGGATAAATTAAAATCAGGTATTGGGGTTTTGAAATTAAGATTAGGATATAACTCCCCATGTAATAAACTAAAAATAGAATAAATACCTTCAATCGCACCCGCAGCACCTAATGTGTGACCTGTATACGATTTTGTAGAACTAAATGGCGGAATATTATTATTAAAAACATTTTTTAAACCAACTAATTCTACAAAATCATTATTTAATGTTCCTGTGCCATGTGCGTTAATATAATCTATATCATCAGGTTTAATTCCCGCAATATCTATAGCATTTATTATCGCTTTAGTTATTCCTATTGCATTATCTGACATTGAAGATGCATGAAAAGCATCATTTGAATTGCCATAGCCTGATATTTTTGCTAAACATGTTTTATCTTTAATAACATCTTCTGATTCAATAATCAAATAAGCAGCTCCTTCTCCTATATTTAATCCTTTTCTATTAATATCAAAAGGGGTACATCTATCTTTAGAAAGTATCTGTAAAGAATTAAACCCATTAACGGTATATTTTGCTAAACTATCTACTCCTCCTACAATTGCACGTTTAACTAATCCACTTCTTATCAATTTAGAACCAAACATAATAGAATTTGCAGATGAAGAGCATGCTGTATTAATAGTATCAGAAATACCTTTCATTTGATATTTTTTACAGATTTTCATTGTATGAGCAGAACAACTATATGAAGATAAAAAATCTTTTGTATTTGATATCAAATTTGCATCATTATATAATTGATCTGTCATACACATGCCTCCAACAGTACTAGCTGAAATGAATGCCGTATCTATTGAACTTATTTCTTTTTCTGATAAATTAGCACATCTTACAGCTTCGTCAAAAGCTTTCATACTTAAAAGGTCTGTGCGAGTAAGACCTTTTTCATTTTTTAAGCCTAATTCTTTTATTAATGAGCTATTATCAATATTTACTTCGCCAAAATAAAATTCAGACGCATATTTAGAGTCAAAAAAAATAGGCTTTTTAAGTCCTGTAATTTTTTCTCTAAGGCTTTTTATATTATCTATAACATTATTGCCTATTGATGACACACAACCAATACCTGTTACGTATATATTCAATTTATTTTATTTATTTGTTTTTATAATTTACTTCTATAATATAGTCTGCCATATTATTTATATCTTTCAATATTTTTCTTCCATCAGCAGGATTATTTATTTTTATGTTATATTCTCGCTCAAGCATTACTATTAGCTCTAATGAATCTATAGAATCTAACTCAAGCCCTTTGTCCCCAAACAAAGGCATGTCATCTTTAATATCTTCTGGATTATAATCTAATAAATTAAGATATTTTATTATTTGAACTTTTATATCCAGTTTTAACTGCTCTCTATCCATAATTTTTTTTTATTTAAATTAATTTATCGTACTTCAATTTTAAATAAGTAATAATCTGACAACTTAAAGAAAACACTAACAAGATTAATATAGGCTTATACAACATTAACCAGTTGCCATCTCTTAAAAATAAAGTATAAAACCCATCTATACACCAGTGTAATGGTGACAACTTACTTATTTGCTTCATATATTCAGGCATAACAAATATTGGAACCCAAACTCCACCAAGTGCCGCAAAAATAATAATAGAAATAGCACCAAATCCATTGGATTGCTCTTGCGTTTTTGAAATAGATCCTACCATTAAAGCATAACTAACTGCTGCGATTCCACTTATTATAACTATAATAAATGTACCCAAAGTATTAGAAGAAATTGTTAATTCAGGCAATTTTATCAATGGGAATATATAAATTCCTATACTAAAAATTAATATCACTTGCATTATTGCGACAAACAAATATACTATCTGTTTACTAAACAATATTAATGCAAAATTTGTTGGCATAGTTTTCAACCTAATGAAACTACCTGATAATTTCTCTTTTACTATATTAGAACCCAATGAAACTACCATAAAAAACATAGCAAATATAGTCCAAGCAGGAACATTATGCTGTGTAGAATTTGGTATTTTACAATTGTCATCTACAGATGTTATTATTCTTTTTATTGGTATTTTATTGTTTATTATACTTTCCTTTATATTTTGAGGAACACTATCATAGCCCATTTCGGAATAAAGACCTTCTAGCATTTTTGTGTTTTCTATAATACTAAGATTAGAGTGAATTAAATTGAGAATAGAATAACAATAATTGTCTTGTAATACAGGATCATTAAAAAAAAATATTGTAGGTGGCAAAAGTGATATTAATTCTTTTTTATTAACAGAATCATTCATTCCTATATTTGCCATTACTAGCTTACTAAGAATAATTGTCTTTGAGTTTAATTTCTCTGAAAACGAATTTTCTATATACAATGCAACCATTGCATTTTCTTTTGATATTTCTTTTTTTACTTCTGAAAAATCAATATTATTGTTCTCTATTAAATTAAACATCCTTGTCTGATCTAACATGTCTTTCAACTTATTTCCTTCTGAGCCAGAATCATGATTAACAATCAATAAGCTTATTTTATTTTCGTTGATAATTTTAAAGGCACTATCTTGGATAATAGTTATAATAAAAACTAAAATTAAAGGCATTAAAAACATTAAAGACAAACCAGTTTTATCATTAAACAGTAAATAAAATTCCTTCTTAATTGATATCCAAACCTTATACATTATCTCGAAACCCCTCCCCAGTTAATTTCATTAATAACAACATTAGATCCGAAACATTATTCTGCAACAATAAATCTTTTGTTTTGCCAAATGCAATTAAATTTCCATAATCCAATATAGCAATTTTATTACACAATTGCTCTGCTTCACCCATGTGATGTGATGTATAAATAATAGTAGTACCTTTACCATTTATTTTATTTAGAAATGATATAATGGCATTTCTACTTTGAATGTCAACCCCTACTGTTGGTTCATCTAATAACAATACATCTGGATTATGTATTATGCCTATCAATAAATTAAGACGACGCTTCATTCCATCAGAAAAAGTTTTAACTTTTCTATCTGCTACATTTGTTAATCCTAACATGGGAAATAATAACTCATATTGAATCATTATCTGTTTTTTTGACAAACGATACAAAGCTCCAAAATATTCAAAATTTTGGAAAGCAGTTAATTCATTATACAAAGCCAAGTTCTGAGGAACAAATCCTATTCTATTTCTTATTGATTTATAAGTAACTTCATTGTCTTGTATATAATATTTCACTTTACCACTTGAAGATGACATTATGCCACAAATAATAGAAATTAATGTAGTCTTTCCTGCTCCATTAGGACCTAGTATACCTATTTTTTCTCCTGAATCCATTTTTAAAGAAATGTTATCTAAACTCATCTCATTTGAGTTAGCATAGCATTTACTTAAATTTTCTATAACAATAATTGGGTTACTCATCTAAAATTTAAGTTTGTTTTTTGATAATTTTTTAAATGCTTCTTTTTCAATATTGTAAATTTCCAATAGAACAGAACCAATATCATCAAAGTCTTTTTGCGTAGTGTTTATTCCTCTAAAAACGCCTGCCATCTTAACTGCTGACAAACGCCATAAATCACCAGCTTTAGTGAAGTCATCTGATAAATTTAATAACAAATTATTGTTGTCAAAATATTTTGCACTCTCCTCTAAAAAAGCAGCATAAATAAATCTAAAACCTCCTCCCCCTGTGCCTATTTCTTCTTGCATTCTAACTATATGACCAAGATATTGACCAGCTTTCCTAACTCCTAATTTATCTCGCCACTTTCTAACCTTATTAGCTGTATATTTTATACCACTAACGCCTCCAAAATTACCAGGAATATAAAGCATGTCTCTTACATTGCGATTAATTCCTTTTATTATTGCTTTTTTTATTACATTATTGTCTATAATGCCAAGTTTTTTTACATAATATAAATGACCTTTAGGAGCATACATACCTTTCGCAAATCTAACTCTATTTAATTCTTCTTCCAACAAACTTGTAACAGTTTCCATAACAGTATCACTAATAAGATAACGATTATCATTTTTTCCATAAACTACCAAATTATGTGCATTGAAATGAAATCTATATTCTATAGGAAAATAAGATAAATTATAAACTCCTACTTGACAACCAACCTGTTCTCCTTTATAAAGCATTAAATCTAGATACTCTTGAGCTTTTTTTTCATTGCTAAATTTTTTAGAAACAATATCTATATTCAAATACTTACTAGTTTGTTTAAATATACGACCTGGCATAGTTCTAAATGAAATAGCAGGGCCATTGTTAAAGGTTAGAAAAGGAACATGAATGTAAAACAAACCAGAACCAATTCCAAATGCTAAAGGTTCATTAATAAAATCAACTCCTTTGGCTTTTAACAAACTAACTATGACTCCATTCTCACAATGTGCAGACTGAATATGATTAAAATTATTTAGCATTATATTCTAAATTTTTTAATTCTTCAATAGTTATTCCAAATACGGTGGCATATTTATAAAGAGTTTTATAGCTTAAATTTTTAAAAACAGATGGTTTAAAATGGCGCCTTACTCTAAATCTACAAAATCCTACATAATCACTCAAAACAGATATATCCATTATATTTTTTTCCATAAAGTAATATATTGGGCTTTTCTCTTGATTAATAACGGCTTTTTTTGCATATTCAATTCTGTTATTAACTTCTGCCCAAGCATTTTCTAAAGCTTTATTTTTTACTTCCCAACCAGAGCTTAATGCTGTCTGATAATTACCATTATTATCTTTAACATAACATAATTCATGAGTTATATTTTCTAATGCACTCTTATCATTTGGGATTTCATTTATATTCATTAGCAATATTAACAAACAGTTAATAAACAAAAAGCATAAGAAAACCTAGCACTCTCAGGAACTACCAACAATAGTTTCTCTCCTCTTTGAAGTTTTCCACTATTAAACAATTCGTCTAACATCAAATAGATAGAACCAGAACCTACATTACCTATTGTTTTAAGGTTGGTAAACCATTTCTCATAAGGAATACCAATATGATTATCTTTCATAATATTATAGATTTTTTCTTGAAAGAAAAAACTTGAAATATGTGGCAAAAAATAATCAATAGATTCTATATTTACATGTTTAGTGTCTAACAGACTTTTTAACATATTAAATCCTAATTCAACAATATTTTCACTTAGTAATTTTACATCTTGTTTTATACTCAATACTGAATTACATAAAATTTCTTGTAACTTCATAGTGTGATAGCTCCTTAATGAACCATCTTGTGCTTTATCTGCTCCCATATACATACATGCAGGTAGTTTATTTGCAAAAGAACTTAACTCAATCCATTCTATTTTCAAAGAAAGTGAATTTGTATTCTTGTGATTTTCAACCAAAAAAGCTCCAGCTCCATCTGAAAGCATCCATCTTAAAAAATCTTTTTCAAACGCTAAAAATGGCTCTGATTCTAAACTATTTAATTTGCTAATTTCTTCTTCAAAATAAGTGGATTTCATTATTGGAGAAACTCTTTCAGAACCACTACAAACAGCTTTATGCTTCTCTCTTGATTTTATTGACAAATAAGCATATTTTAAAGAATGCATACCTGCACAACAAGCTCCAGCATGAGAAACTACTTCAATATTAGAAGTCTCTGCTAATAAACCATGAACCATAACTGCATGCGAAGGTAATAATTGGTCTGGTGTTGATGTCCCACATACCAATAAATCTATATCTTTTATTTCATCTGGATTATATTCAAACATTTTTCTTATTGCTGAAGCAACTAAATCAGCATTCGAATGAGTAACATTTCCTTGTTTATCTAAAGCATAATATCTATTTTCAATTCCATTATTACGTAAAACTATTCTTCTAGATTTAGAACTCTTGCCATTTATTAATCCTAAATATGTTTCCATATCTTCATTCAAAACAGAATTATTAGGAAGAAAAACTGAGATCCTATTTATAAAAACATCTGTCATTTTATCTCTACAATTTATTTTGGCAAATGTAATATTTTTTTTTATTAATCTTGTTTAAAGTAAAAGGGAGTACTAATATATGATAAACCATCAATACAATAGGAGCAACAACAAATAACGCAAATATTAAATAATATATAAAAGCATAAACAAGCAAAAAACGTTTTTGTTTGTTTAACCCTTGTTTTTTTATTATTCTTGCCCATAATAAAAAGATTTTCTTTGCTCTCGACTCAATAAACAATATACTGGTAGATATTTTTATATATCCAGAGCTTATTACTTGATTTTGAAAATCGTCTAAAGTATTATTAAAAATGTTATTACGTAATATTAACCCAATTTTTTTTGCACCATTTATATCATCTTCTGAAACCCCTGGCTTGGGGAAAATTTTTAGCATATTATCCTTTCTCCCTTTTAGCATCCAATATAATATTGTTATCGCACTTATTAAATTAGGATTTTTATCTATAAATGGAATATTGCCAATAATCCTACCTCCTGCTCCAACAATATGCATATTTATACTCTTTTGAGAATTTATCCACATATTCCTAGAACCAATAATTGTAATTACGGGTGTTTCGGAAACAATCTTTTTGAAATATGCTAATTGTAACAAGGTACTTATAGGTAAAGAAGGAGACAAAAACCATGGCTGATAACCTAATATTATTAGATCATAAAAATCATGTTTAAATTTTATATCATACAACTCTATCGGCTCTTCCAAAACCGTTTCGGGCATGGCATCAAAAAACTCAGAAGCTGTCCATGGAAATGGATATGCTTTTTTGGGTTTTATTAATACTCTGTCAATATCCAAATCTGAAAGAGGACTCAATATATTCCCTAAAATATCATCTAATTGTCCTGTTTGCGAATAACTTATGGCTAATATCTTCATCTTAAAATATAATCAATTCTCATGCTCTTTTATCTCTGACAATGTTATAAATTTCGAAATCTTTGAATAATCAACAATCCTGTCTTTATAAATTTGCTCCATATCTTTAAATGATAATAATATCATTTTCTTATCCTCTTGAATATTATTTTTATATTTCAACATTGCTGGAGATTGTTCTTGTACAATCAATCTTATGAATCTATATTCTACATTTTTTTGATTTGTCTTTATTTCTTGCTCTATTAAACTCTTCCCTATTTTAAAATACTCCAACTTTTTCGCTGGAATATTATTTAATGATGCTTTCTTTATCAAGAGAGCTCCTTTGTATACATTTATAATTGAATTCGTTCTTTTTATGCTATTATATTCTACTAATAATTTATCTATTTGTTCATTTGAATTACTTAAAAAAACATTATAAAACTTATTTACGTCTATGTTTTCTTGATTATTAATACTGAAAAAAGAAATGAATATAATAATTAAAAATTTAAGCATCAAAAAAAATAATAATGATTTAATTCGTTATAATTAAATTAGCCTTTTCCGTAAACAAACAATGCAAATATAAGACAATATTGTTTATTAAAAATCAATACTGTCCTAAATAAATTTTATTTTATAAAATGATGTTTGATTTATAATGATTTAGAATTCTCTTTTCCTCATTAATCAAATAGATCCCTTATATTACTAATTGATTAACTGACGAACTCTCCTCAAATGGTTTATCAAGCCAAGTTTATAAATCAATTTTCACAAAAAGATTAAGTTTTATAAAAAACGACAAGATTTGAAAGATCCAAATTGAATTTTGAGATAGCTTTTAACACTTAATAACAAGTATTGCTTATTAAAACAGCTTGTATTTGTATAATTGCAACATTTCGACTTTGTTCTTATAAATAATTTAACAACTGCTTTACCTCTCTAAATAATATTTCAACCTGCCATCTGCTTTTATACAATTCACTTATTGTATTTGTTGCCAAGACATCTGATTATTATAATCCCAAATTACCAATTAGAAATTTTAAAATATCAATTTACTTGTTCTAAATTACTTGGTAATACCTAAACGCTATCATAATACTCACAATAATTAAATATCCTAAACACCGTAGGTGTGGCATTATCCATTTATACAACAATCTAAATTACCAAATTGATAGCAATTTGGTATAAATTCTAATTTTTATAATCAACATAAAAAGTAAGTTTTTCTTTTGGTCAATAATATCTTTTAAATTAAATCAGAGAAGCTAATAACTTTTTTTTGGTTTAATCAAAATCAATTTTTGATATAGAGCACATATAAAGCACATATACAGTTCATATAGAGCACATA